>JADLKK010000001.1 GCA_016839025.1 Proteiniphilum sp. | reverse complement strand
GGCTGGAATGGGATTGTCAGGTATTGAAAACAGGGTGATATCGTTCGATGGTACCATGAATAAAGAACCCGTGTCACAGCACTACTCGTACAGATCGAACTGGAGCTGAAGCAGGCATAACAAAAAACCCCGGAATATAATTCCGGGGCCTTTCATCTATCTCACAATGATTATTCTGCAACCACTTCGAAAGGCACCTCTACCAACACCTCCTTGTGCAGCTTGACCACGGCATTGTAGGCACCGACCTCTTTCACCTGATCTTTGATCAGAATCAATTTTCGATCGACTTCAAAACCTTTCTCCTTGAGTGCTTCCGCAATCTGGATAGTGGTCACCGAACCAAAAATGGTGCCTGTAGAGCTGGTCTTGGCTCCGATGGTGAGGTTTACGCCTTCCATCCTGGCGGCCAATGCCTCAGCATCGGCTTTGATCTGTGCCAGCTTGTGGGCGCGCTGCCTCTGATTTTCAGCCAACACTTTCTTTGCCGACTCACTGGCAATCACCGCTTTTCCCTGAGGAATCAGGTAGTTGCGGGCATATCCTTTTTTCACGTTGACTACCTCATCCTTGTAGCCCAGAGTCAGTATATCTTCTTTCAATATTACTTCCATATCTCTTCCTCCTTCTTATTTCATTAAATCGGTTACATAGGGAAGCAAGGCAATATGACGTGCTCGTTTGACTGCCTGTGCAATACGACGCTGAAATTTCAGTGATGTGCCGGTGATTCTTCTCGGCAGAATCTTTCCCTGTTCGTTGAGGAACTTTTTCAGGAATTCAGGATCCTTGTAATCAATGTACTTGATACCGTTTTTTTTGAAACGGCAATACTTCTTTTTTTTCACATCCACCGACAGGGGAGTCAAATATCTGATTTCCGATTGTTTTGCCATTGTTTAATTCTCCTTTTCTTTTGATTCTACTTCGGCCTTGGCACCACGTGCTTCCTGCTTTTTACCACCCTTGTTGTTTCTTCTCTTCTCGGCATATTCCAGCGCGAACTTATCCTGCTTCACGGTCAAAAAGCGGATCACTCGTTCGTCACGACGGAAGTTGATCTCCAGCTTGTCGATCACGGCAGGCTCGGCATTGAATTCCAGGAAGGTATAGAAACCTGTGGTTTTCTTGTCAATGGGATAAGCCAGCTTGCGCAGCCCCCAGTCTTCTTCATTTACAATCTCAGCTCCTTGATCCGTCAGGAGGTTTTTGAATTTTTCAACCGCTTCCTTCATCTGATCAGACAAAACGGGAGTCAAAATGAAAACGGTTTCGTAATTGTTCATACCTAGTTAATAATTAATTCGTTAAAAGATAGCACTATTTTTTTTGAGCGGCAAAGATACAACAAAATATCTACTTATCAAACAGCTGGTGATGATTCCTTTCTATTGCCAGTCGTTTTTTTCATTCCTCCTGGCAGGTTCAACTTTTTATCGCCAGATTTGTTTACCAGTAAATTCAATCCGCTCGAAGAAATGAACAAAACAGACAACCAGGCACTGGTCATCTTCGGTGCCTCAGGCGATCTCACATACAGAAAACTGATCCCGGCCGTTTTCGACCTATTTATGAACCAATCCCTTCCGGAGGGATATGTTGTGCTGGGGATTAGCCGTTCACCCTTCACCGACAAACAGTTCCGTAAAAAGATGAAAGAGGGAATCCTGCATTTTGCCCATTACAGAAATGCAGAGATGGAACAAGTAGATATTTTTCTTTCCAGACTTTATTACCTCAGCATTGATACTGGTAAAGGAGAAGAGTACAAGGAGGTAAAAGAAAAACTGAACATGCTGAACAGACAATATAACCTCAGGCACAACTACATATTTTACCTCTCCACGCCGCCCACACTCTACACCATAATACCGAAATATCTTTACGGTCAGGGTCTGACGTTACAACAAAAAGGATTCCGCAGGATCATCATCGAAAAGCCGTTTGGACATGACCTGGCATCTGCCATCAACCTGAACGATGAGTTGCTGGAGTTTTTTGAAGAGGATCAGATCTATCGCATCGATCATTACCTGGGCAAGGAGACGGTACAAAACCTGATGGTGACGCGCTTCGCAAACGGTATCTATGAGCCGCTATGGAACCGCAACTACATCCAGCATGTGGAGATCACCGCTGCAGAGAGCCTGGGAGTGGAAGAGCGTGGAGGATACTATGATCATTCAGGTGCATTGCGTGATATGATACAAAACCATCTGTTGCAGGTGTTGTCACTGATAGCCATGGAGCCCCCAGCCAAGATTACACCGGAAGATATCCGCTTTGAGAAACTGAAGGTATTCCGCTCATTGCGTCCTTTTAGCAGAGAGGATCTGAAGATGAATGTGATCAGGGGACAATATACGGAGGCCACGGTACGGGGGAAACATTACAAAGGCTATCGGGAAGAGAAAAACGTGGGGGGTAGCTCCCGAACCGAAACCTATGCCGCTATGAAAATCTTCGTGGACAACTGGCGTTGGCAGGGTGTTCCATTCTATATTCGCAGCGGAAAAAGATTACCCACCAGTGTGACAGAGGTGGTGATCCATTTCAGGCCCTCACCCCAAAAACTATTTAAGTCATCCGGAAACGAACCTCACGCTGATAATCAGCTCATTCTGCGCATCCAGCCGGATGAGGGCATCCTGCTCAAGACGGGAATGAAGGTTCCGGGCAGGGGCTTTGAGGTGAAATCGGTCAATATGGATTTTCACTACTCCGAGCTGAACGATCATTACATACCCAGTGCCTATGAACGGTTGATACTGGATTGCATGACGGGAGACAACACGCTGTATATGAGCAGCGAAGCAGCTAAGGAAACCTGGAGGTTTGTACAGCCAGTGCTCGATTATTGGGAAAATGATGAGGATGCGCCGCTTCACGGTTATCCTGCCGGATCATGGGGACCCGATGTGGCCGATGACCTGATCGAGGGTAAAGAGAATACCTGGCGCTACCCCTGCAAAAATCTGGCAGAGGATGGTGTTTATTGTGAATTGTAAACCGGTTGGCTGGTTCATATGTTCCTGGCTTAATGTTCGTGAACTATGAACCAGGCGGCAGGAGCTAAAACAGATTGCTGAAAGGTGAGAGTTGAATACAAAAATTATGCACATACAGATATTTGACACGACAGATGAGCTGAGCCGATCCTTCACGGAATGGTTTAAGGAGCAGCTCGCAAAACGGGAACCGATAAGGGTGGCTCTTTCGGGTGGCTCCACACCCAAATCGCTGTTTGATTACTGGAGATCGCTGCCTGATGGCGAGATCGACTGGGAAAAGATCAGGTTCTTCTGGGGGGATGAACGTTGTGTTCCTCCCGATGATGAGGAGAGCAACTACAGGATGACAAAAGAGCATCTGTTTGATTTTGTCCCGGTGCCGGACGAACACATCTTCCGCATGATGGGAGAGAATGACCCCTCTACGGAGGCTGAACGATACGGCAAATTGCTACAGGATAAGCTGGGAAGAAAACAGAGCCTGCCTGTTTTCGACCTCGTGATATTGGGCATGGGTGATGACGGCCACACCGCTTCCATCTTCCCTCACCAGATGGAGCTGTGGGAGAATGCCTCCAACTGTGTTGTCGCCACCCACCCGGTGAGTGGACAACAACGGATAAGCCTCACCGGCAGGGTGATCAATGCCGCCCGCAGGGTCGCTTTCCTGGTCACGGGCGACAACAAGTCCGACAAGGTGAAAGAGATTATCACCCAACCTGATGAGGCTGCAAAAAAATACCCGGCTGCACGGGTGCAGCCGGAATCGGATCAACTTTTCTGGTTTCTCGACCGACAGGCAGCGCAGAAGCTGATGGCCGGAGACTGACCAGTTGTCGGTTGTTTATCTCACTGTCCGGATTTTATAATCGCAGGCCACCTTTCCCTTTTCCATATTTGCCAGCTTGCTTTTCACCATCCGCTTGCGCAAGGGTGAGATGCGGTCAGTGAAGAGGATTCCGTCCAGATGGTCATACTCATGCTGGATTACGCGGGCCATATAGCCGGAATATCGCTCCTCCCGCGGTTGCAACTCTTCATCGAGATAAGCAATGGTCACTTCTCCCTCCCTGGGAACCTTCTCATGGATACCCGGTATGCTGAGGCACCCCTCCTCCACCAGTTCAAGGTCACCGCTTCTTTCAGTGATATGGGCATTGACAAACACTTTCCTGAAATCCCTGAATTCAGGATGCTCCTCACTGGCCATGGGGGAAAGATCCACCACGAAGATACGTTCGGAGAGACCAATCTGGGGGGCGGCTAACCCTACTCCATCGGCACGGTACATTGTTTCGTACATATTGTCGATCAGCTCCTTCAGGTTGGGATAATTTGCCGCATCGATATCCTGTGCCACCTCGCGCAACACCGGTTGTCCGTAAATATAAATGGGTAATATCATAATCTCATTCTTTTGCTCTCCATATATCCCTGCAGGATGATGGTGGCGCTGATCTCATCCACCAGCGCCTTGTTCCGGCGGTCTTTCTTCTTCACCCCCCCATCAATCATCGTCTGTTGTGCCATCTTCGAAGAGAAGCGTTCGTCGAAGTACTCTACCGGGATGTGGGGATAGAGCTTCCGCAGCCTGTTCACAAACGGTTCGATCCGCCTCATGTTCTCCGACGGCTCGTTGTTCATCTGTCGCGGTAAACCCACCACGATGCAAGAGACCACCTCTTTTTTCAGATACTCCTCCAGGAATTCAAACAGCCCGGTTGTCTCCACTGTGGTGAGCCCGTTGGCAATGATTTGCAGCGGATCGCTCACGGCAATACCGGTGCGTCTCTTTCCGTAGTCGATGGAGAGCAGCCTGGCCATCGGCTTACTGATTGGGGGTGTCAAACACGCGTCGGCGCAGCTCGAAGTCGCGGCCCAGATATTTTTCCCGCACAACAGGATTGGCGGCCAGCTCTTCAGCGGTACCCTGGAAAAGTACCTTTCCTTCGAAAAGCAGATAAGCCCTGTCGGTGATGCTGAGTGTCTCATCCACATTGTGGTCGGTGATCAGGATCCCGATGTTGCGGTACTTCAGTTGCGCCACGATCGACTGGATATCCTGTACGGCAATGGGATCAATACCGGCAAAGGGTTCATCGAGCATGATGAACTTAGGGTCGATGGCCAGACAGCGGGCAATCTCAGCACGACGTCGCTCACCCCCCGAGAGGCGATCACCCGTATTCTTGCGTACTTTGTGGAGGCCGAACTCATCAATCAGGCTATCCAGCTTCTCCTTCTGCTGGCGGGGAGGCATCTCCGTGAATTCGAGCACCGACTTGATGTTATCCTCCACCGTCATCTTGCGGAAGATGGAAGCCTCCTGTGCCAGGTAACCAATCCCATGCTGTGCCCGCTTGTAAACGGGGAAATGGGTGATGTTCCGGCTGCCGATGAAAATCTCCCCTTCGTTGGGAACCACCAACCCCACCGTCATGTAGAAAGTGGTGGTCTTGCCTGCTCCGTTAGGGCCGAGCAACCCAACGATCTCACCCTGCTTTACATCGATGGAAACATGGTTCACCACGGTACGCTTACCATATCGCTTCACCAGGTTCTCAGTGCGCAACATCAGCGTCTCGCTATCCGTTAAGCGTTCATCCATTGTTCAAATATTTCTGCAAAGATAACAAAAAAATGGGAGCTAACAGTCATACAAGTCAACTGGTAAGGGTGATCTCCGCTGCCTCCATCCTCCCCCCCACCGGTGGATCCAGTTTTGCAACGGTGACCGAGAGTTGTGCAATCTGTGGATACCGCTCTCTGATCGAGGTGTGGATACGACCGGCCAGATGTTCAATCAGCTGCGAGGGGGTCTCCATTTCACTCTTTACCAGATCATACAAACCGGCATAATTGAGGGTATCTTCGAGCTGGTCAGAGGTACAGGCTGCGGAAAAGTCTGCCTCCAGGTGCAGGGTTACCCTGTATTCACCTCCCACAATCCTTTCGTGTGGCATCACACCGTGAAAAGCATAGAAATGCATGTTGTGCAGCGTCATTTTTGTCTTCATTCTTTCCCTGTTTTTACGTGTAAAGCATAGGCCTGTATAGAGGCGGATCATTCTGTCCGAAAGAATGGAACCCTCTATTACCCTTCAAATATAAGAACAAATTGGTATATTTGTTGTTTCAATTGCTAAAACATATCCTATGAAGAGGAACGAGATCACCGAAAGGGTCGCAGCCATGCGACAGTTCATGGCAGAAAGGAACCTGGATGCATTTATCATCCCCAGCACCGATGCACATCTGAGCGAATATCCCCCGCAGCACTGGGAATCCAGGAAATGGATCAGCGGATTTACCGGCTCTGCCGGCACCGCCGTGGTGACAAAGGAGAAGGCAGGCATCTGGACCGACTCGCGCTACTTTCTGCAGGCAGCTGAAGAACTAAAAGAGACCGGGTTTGATCTCTTCAAAATGGGGCAACCGGGATGTCCCGACATGACCAGCTGGATCATGGAACAGACTGGCAAGGGCGGTAGAGTAGGTATCGATGGTCTGGTCTATGCCGCATCCGACGCCATCGCATTGGAGAGAAGGCTGGAGGCAAAAGAGATCCGGCTAGAGACCTCTTACGACCCCTTCGCGGTTATCCGCGAAGACCGCCCCGTGCTACCCACCAACAAGGTCTTCACCCTTCCGGAGGAGATTACCGGTGAATCGGTTACCGACAAGATTGCCCGCATCAACGGGAAGCTTAAAGAAGTTGATGCCGACGGTATTTTGATTGTCACCCTCGACGCAGTGGCCTGGACCTTCAACCTCCGCGGCAACGATGTGGCGTATAACCCTGTAGCAGTGGCTTATGCCTATATCTCCGAGAAGGAGACGGTGCTCTTCATCGACCCGGAAAAGCTGACCGACGAGATTACGGCTACTTACCTGGAACAGGGAATACGAATTACGGACTATAACGATATTTTCGGTTATGTAGCACTCCTGCCGGAAAAGAGCGCCATCTGTATCACCGGCAACAAGATCAACTACAAACTGCTACAGGCGATCCCCCCCCACTGTCGCATAGTCGATATCCCCTCACCGGTCGATTTGATGAAGAGCGTGAAGAACGAAACTGAACTGAAGGGTTTCCGGAACGCCATGGTGAAAGATGGAATAGCGCTGGTAAAATTTCACATGTGGTTGGAGAAAGCTGTCCCTACCGGAGAGGTAACCGAGCTAACAGTGGAAGAGAAGTTGCGGGAATTCCGTTCGGAACAGGATCTCTATGTGGGTGAGAGCTTCGCCACAATTGCAGGCTATGCCGGAAACGGTGCCATCATTCATTACCATGCATCACCGGAGAGTTGCCTGCAGATCGAGCCGGAAGGACTGCTTCTGATTGACTCAGGGGCACAATTTCGTGACGGAACCACTGATATTACCCGTACCATTGCGGTTGGCAAGTTGACCAAACAGATGAAAAGGGATTACACCAACGTCCTGAAAGGGCATATTGCACTGGCTACGGTCATCTTTCCGGCGGGCACCCGTGGTTCACAGCTCGATATCCTGGCACGCAAGGCATTGTGGGAGGAGAAGCTTACCTACTGGCACGGCACCGGCCATGGCATTGGTCATTTCCTTAACGTGCACGAGGGACCACAGAACATCAGGCTGGAGGAGAATCCCACGACACTGTTGCCGGGCATGGTCACCTCAAATGAACCGGGTCTCTACCGTGCCGGCAAGTATGGCATTCGCACAGAAAACCTGATCGTCACGCAGGAATTTGCTAAAACAGAGGAGTTCGGCACCTTCCTCAATTTTGAGACCATCACCCTCTGCCCCATTGACACCCGTCCCATCGTCAGAAAAATGCTGACAAAAAGGGAGCGGAAGTGGCTCAACCGATACCACCGGATGGTGTACGACACGCTAAAGGAACATCTCTCAAAAGAGGAGAAAGCCTGGCTGAAAAACAGAACAAGTGCAATCTGAGAGACCTGGAATCCGAATTATCGGACACCAGATCCCAAATCCTACATTCCATGGCTCTTATCAAAACAGTCCGGGGTTTCACCCCCCAATTCGGAGAAAACTGCTATCTGGCCGATAATGCCACCGTGATCGGCGATGTGATAATCGGTGACGACTGCAGCATCTGGTTCAACGCGGTGCTGCGGGGCGACGTCAACTCTATCCGTATTGGCGACCGGGTCAACATTCAGGACGGTACCGTCATCCATACCCTCTACCAGAAATCAGTGTCGGTCATCGGCAACGACGTTTCAATAGGCCACAACGTGGTAATTCATGGTGCTGATATAAAGGATGGGGCATTGATCGGCATGGGAGCTGTAGTGCTGGATCATGCGGTCGTAGGCGAAGGAGCCATCATCGCCGCCGGCTCGGTAGTACTGACCGGCACCAGGGTGGAACCGGGCAGCATCTACGCCGGCGTACCGGCCAAATTCGTGAAGAAGGTGGATCCCGAACAATCGAAAGGCATGAACCAGAAGATTGCCAACAACTACCTGATGTATGCCGGCTGGTTCAAGGATGACAACCTCTCTCACCATGACGCTTCGATGGAGGAATGAGTCACACCAGTCTCCACCAACAAAAGAAGAGCGCCTGTTTTGATTGAGGCGCTCTCCCTTTATGTATTCAGAGATCCTTTTGAGTGTTCTTTAATCGTTCAATACGCCTGAGATATATTTATTGCCGTTTGCGTCAGTCATCATAGCCGGCTGATCGGTTTTGGTCAATGAAGCTGTGGCCAGTGGCCTCAATTCATAGGTATGAGTGGGATTGTACTTCATTGTCCAGAGAAACGGAAAAAGGAAAAAGAGTCCACCAATAATAGCTCCCACGTCGGCACTTTCATCTCTCGACAAAAAGGTATACAACGGTTCAAAACCCTCTTTCTCAAGGCGGATTTCGGTTGTACTCCCCACAATCTTGGTATCGGAATAGGAATAGGGAGTTGTTCCTTTGTATTCGCCATTCATGTAAACTTTGGCCCCACTGGGGTCAGATTGGATCAACGTGCTGCTTGAGCAGCTGGCAAACAATACCGCTACGGCCATCAACAGCGCAGCAGACTTCATCAGAAAAGAGTTTCTACACATATCATTTTATTTCATTAAGTGAATAGATATGACAAAGGTATATCTTTTTTACTATCTTAAGTAACGTCCAACCTGTATATTTTTACTTTTAGAGCGAAGTAAAAATGGTTCTAAGAGCGGAATAAAAAAGCAAGACTGTTTTGCATTTATTAAGTTATACCATGCAACATTTTCCATCTAAGCTCATCATATAGATAAACCCATTACATGGAGATAAATTATTCACCCCGTTTCAATGTCCATACTGCAATGCTGATGAGACCATTCATTCTGCTTCTTTTGTTACTCTCCTGCACATTCGTCGAAACACAAGCACAGTTACAACCCCAATCCCCTTTCCGTATTGGTATTGAATACGGTTCACATGAGATAAGGGGCAAAATTGACAACCGGTGGGAATTCCGTCATCCCGATATCCGCTATTCCCGGCAGACGGATCTATCCGGGAGTGAACGGGTGAGCGGGAAAGGCAACATACACTACGCCGGTGTAAAAACGGAATTTTCGGTATGGGGTAATCGCCTCACCTTCACCACCGGATTGCGATATACCCTCATCAACGAACAGGTATCACCCCAACAGGGCACTTTTATTTATCTGTTTCACCCCTCATCACAAGGTATCGAACTTTTTCGTATCAAGGGAATGGAAGAGCGGCTTGGATTTGCCGGCATCCCGCTGGAGGCGGATATCCTTTTATGGGGCCGGCACAGCAATTGGCAGGGATACCTGAAAGCCGGCATACAGGGCGGGGTGAAGATACATGGTGAGACTTCGCTCAACTTTCTGTCTGAAGAGATGGAGCAGCATGGCGACGCGATCATCACCACGGCAGGCGCGGCTCCTTCCCGTTTCTTCCTGAACAGCTACGCCGGCCTGGGGTTACGTTTAATCCTGCAGAACGGGATTCGCCTGTCGGCCGAAATTACTCTCCCCCCACACTATCTGACGAAAGGAAATTTAACGCTGCTAACACCAGAATTTCTCGGTGGTAGCCGCTTCTCTGTTACAATGCCGACTCGTCTCTTTTCATTGAAGTAAAAAAAATAAACAAGACAGATATGAAACATCAATTTATCATAACCTTGACGATTATCCTTCTCATTGCCACCGGCTGTGACTACCATGTTGATTACCTGATCACCGAATCAGTCTTTATTGAAGATGCTGAAAACCCGGGACTCCCCATCTATTCGGAAAAAGGATACAACAGCTTCGGCGTTTATTGGGGATTGCAACCATGGATTACCGGCAGAGGGCATGATCCGTCAAAAATTGTCGTGAAAGAGGACACTTGCCACATTTACCTCTCCGGCAGTATCAGAGACGAAATTCCTTATACTTTGGTATTTTCACTGCCCGACTACATACCTGCCGATTATAGCGCACTTATTTCGCTAAACAACAAGATTTTCGATCTGACCGGCACAGATAGCTCCATCTCGTTGTTGATGGGAGACATTCCTCGCAAACTGGAGATTCTTGATGGGGAGTTTCATGTGAAACGAGCACAATACCTGCATATCGACAAAAAGCTTCAGGGCTCCGTTCTCTCCGGCACATTCTCATTCAAGGCTACCGTAGACGGCAATCCTGCCACCTTCTCAAACGGCAGGTTCGACATGCGGTTTGGCGAAGACAACTTTTACTATATGCAACAGCAATGACAGCGCGGGAATGGGACCTAGGCACAGGCAGCTACTTTTGATCCGCCATGCTTGTGCGATTGACCGGAACCATCTTGTAAAGCTGGTCGTTGGGGCGGATCTTCTCGTTGGTACGAATGGAGAAGTGATCACCTTTCACCGCTTCGGGAACCGTTTTCAGCTTCACACGGATCTCATTGGCCGTTAGAAAAACAGCCCCGGTGGTGGGGCCGGTGATCAGCAGCTCATCTCCCGTCTTCACCGACTGCGTCTCCACCAGGAACTCCGTCACCTCCAAGTTACCGAAGTATTTGATCGCCTTTCCTACATAGACCTTGCGCTTGGTGGCCCCGGAGCCGTAGCGGTGTGTCCATTCTCCCAGCCGCTGTCCCAGGTAGTAGCCGTCCCAGAAGCCGCGGTTGAAGACGGTGGCGAGTCGTTCGTTCCAGTCATTGATCTTCTCCTCCCCGAAAGCGTCGTTGCAATAGGCTTCTACGGCCTCCCTGTAACAGGAAGTGACAATACGGACATATTCAGGACCACGGGCACGCCCTTCAATCTTGAAGACCCGCACGCCGGCATCCATCATCTTGTTCAGGAAATGAATCGTTTTCAGATCCTTGGGTGACATGATATACTCATTGTCAATCTCCAGCTCAATCTCGCTATCCTTATCGTGAACCAGGTAACCTCTGCGACAGATCTGGTTGCAGGCCCCCCTGTTGGCCGACAGATTCTTCTCGTGCAGGCTGAGGTAACACTTGCCGGAGACCGCCATACAGAGCGCACCGTGCGCAAACATCTCAATACGGATCAGCCTTCCCGAAGGACCTTTGATCTGCTGCTCCAGGATATCGCGATAAATGGCAGCCACCTGATCGAGGTTGAGTTCCCGTGCCAGCACCACCACATCGGCAAACTGCGCATAGAACTTCAACGATTCGCTGTTGGTGATGTTCAGCTGCGTGGAGAGATGCACTTCCACCCCGATGCTGCGGGCATAAACCATTACTGCCACATCGGCGGCAATGATGGCAGTGAGCCGTGCCACCCTGGCGGCATCAACGATCCTGCGCATCAACGCCAGGTCATTATCGTAGATGATGGTGTTGACTGTGAGATAGCTTTTCAGGCTGTGCTCGCGACAGATCTGTGCAATCTGATGCAGATCGTCGATGGTGAAGTTGTTGGAAGAGCGGGCACGCATGTTCAGTCCCTCAATACCGAAGTAGATCGAGTCTGCACCGCCTTGAATGGCTGCCATCAACGATTCATAGGATCCGGCAGGGGCCATGATCTCAAATTCCGATCTGTTGCTCATGGAGAAATACGCATGTTTTTTGCACAAAGGTATAAAAAAACGGCATAGATGCCAATGCATTACTGGCTGCTCTCCTGAAGCATAGCTAATCGGTAAAAAGGGGATCGCTTTCTCCGGCCGGGTATTGCGACCCAATAGAAAAAATACTATCTTTGCAAACGATCGTGACACATGAAATATTCGTAACAATTAATCTTCCAACCCGATGAAAGAAATCCTGTTAATCTTTACCCTCATTTCACTTGGCAGTGGTATCTTGAATGCCCAGGAACAGTCAAACCGCTATGTGGAGATCACCAATCCGAAACTGTTGCATATCAACAGGGAGGATCCGCGTGCAACCTTTTCCTCATTCAGGGAGATAAAGGATGCTCTGGAAGCGGATTATTCCACCAAGGGCAGTGATGTGGTACTACTGAACGGAACCTGGAAATTCCATTACAGCGAACGGTTCAACGAACGGCCTAAAGAGGGCTTTCAGGATTCCGGATTTGATGACAGAGGGTGGAGCGATATCAAGGTGCCCGGTAACTGGGAACTGCAAGGCTTTGGTGTTCCCATCTATGTGAATACCCCTTACGAGTTCACCTCGCCGGGACATGCTCCCTACTGGGACAAACCCAATCCTCCGCTTGTACCGGAGGAATTCAATCCCACAGGAACCTATCGGAAAAAGTTCACCCTTCCAGACAACTGGCAGGAGAAGGAGATCATCCTTGTCGCCGATGCAGTCAAAGGCGCTGCCTACTACTACCTGAACGGGCAGTTTGTTGGCATGAACAAAGAGGGGAAGCTGCCGGCCCGTTTCAATGTGACCGGACAGGCAAAAGCAGGTGATAACATACTTGCGGTGCAGATCCACCGATGGAGCAGCGGCTCCTACCTGGAGTGTCAGGACTTCTGGCGACTCTCGGGATTCGACCGGGATGTCTACCTCTATGCCCGTCCCAAGCTGCATCTGGCCGATATCTTCGCACGGCCGGATCTCGATGACAACTATGTCGACGGCCATTTTGGACTCGATGTCACAGTAGCCTCCCCCGTATCATCAGCCCGGCCTTTCACTGTGAGATACAGCCTGACAGATGAAACAGGCAGGAAGGTGGCAGATGGTGTTCTCAGGGATGAGTGCTCCCGGGAAGCTTCGGTCCACTTTGAGAAGCTGATTCCCGGGGTGAAAAAGTGGAGTGCCGAGACACCCCATCTCTACACGCTGGCCATTGAGCTGGTGGATGAGAAGGGATCCGCCATCGAAGCAACAGCCCTGAAGATCGGTTTCCGGAGGGCAGAGATCAAAGACAGCCAGTTTCTGGTCAACGGCCAACCGGTCCTGCTGAAAGGGGTGAACCTGCATGAACACAACGAACACACCGGCCATTACGTCACCGAAGAGCTGATACGCAAGGATTTCGGGCTGTTCCGCAAATACAACGTCAATGCCGTGCGCACCAGCCACTATCCACAGCCTGAACTCTTTTACAGGCTGGCCGACGAATACGGAATCTACATAATAGATGAGGCGAACATTGAAAGCCACGGGATGGGATACAACCTCCGAAAAGGGGGCACACTGGGAAATAACCCGCTCTTCCTGGAGGATCACTTGAGCCGCACCATGGGCATGGTGGAACGGGACAAGAATCACCCCTGCGTGGTCACCTGGTCACTGGGTAACGAAGCGGGCAACGGATACAATTTCTACGAGACCTATCGCTGGATCAAAAGCCGCGACACTTCCCGCCCTGTGCAGTATGAACGGGCTGTGATGGAGTGGAACAGCGATATTTTCGCGCCGATGTATGCCACCCCCGATGAGATTGAGCGATATGCAAATGATCCCCTGTCCGATCGCCCGCTCATCCTTTGTGAATATGCCCATGCCATGGGAAACAGCCTGGGCAATTTCACCGAATACTGGAACCTCATACGGAAATACCCGTTGCTGCAGGGTGGATTCATCTGGGACTGGGTAGACCAGGGACTGGTGAAGGGTGATGAGGATGGAAACCGTTTCTGGGCTTATGGTGGCGACTACGGAGCGGTGGGCACTCCCAGTTCGGGAAACTTCTGCATCAACGGTGTGGTCTTTCCGGACCGGAGCGTGAAGCCACACACCGAAGAGATGCGCAAGGTGTACCAGAATATCTGGTTCCGCAATTTCAACCCTTCAGCAGGAACGGTTGAAATCCATAACGAGCAATTCTTCACGGATTTGAGCCGTTACCAGATCGGCTACAGCATCAAAGCCAACGGCCGCGAACTGACCAATGGATTGCTGAAGGTGGAAGCGGCTCCGCAGGAGACTGTATCTGTTGAGATACCGGACTGGGCAAAGTACTCCCAAAGGGATGAACAGCTGACAATTAACTTCAGCGTAACACAGAAGGATGAGGAACGATTGATCCCTGCCGGATGGGTGGTAGCCCGCGATCAGTTTGTGTTCAATGAGTATCCCGCACTATTGTCCGGCGATTTGAAACCTGCCGGGGTGGAAGAGAACGAAACCTCGGTGATCGTCAGCGGTCGCCGCTACAAGGCGGTCTTCGACAGGGAGAGTGGTTTGCTTACCTCCTACCAGGTGGATGGAACAGAATATATCGAGAAGGGTGCCGGGCCACGCCCCTTCTTCTGGCGCGCTCCCATCGACAACGATTATGGTGCCCGTCTGCCCCAAAAACTCTCGGCATGGAAAGAGGCCAGCTACCGGGTGCCAAAGGCTGAAAACCTGAAGATCACCACCGGTGACAAGACAATCCTCACCTATCGCTATAGCTACCCGGAAGCCGGTGCCAGCAACGAAGTGGTCTATACCCTCTATGACAATGGCGCCATGCATATATCCAACACGTTTGATGCCCGCACATCCGGAACCGAATTGATACCCCGTATCGGCATGCGGATGCAACTGACCGGAGAACTGGTACAGGCGGATTATTACGGCAGGGGACCCTGGGAGAACTACGCGGACAGGAAAAATGCCACCTTCCTGGATCGCTACAGCTCCCCCATCAGCGAGATGGTGACCCGTTACGTACTGCCACAGGAAAACGGACATCACACCGACAGCCGCTGGCTGGCACTTACCCTAAAGTCGGGCAGGGGATTGCTCTTTGTGGCGGATGACCAGTTTGAGTTCAATGTCTCCCACTATCTGCTGGAGACGATCAGCAACGGAGAATCACTGAACAACGACGCTCCGGCAGGTACCGCACCACGCAACAAGCATATTAACGACTACCGCCCGTCGGATATGGTGGATCTCTTTATCGACCATCGCATGCAGGGTGTGGGAGGCAACAACAGCTGGGGCAAACTACCGCTGGAGGAGTACCTGATCCGCCCCCTCAAAAGCACTGTCACCTACGGATTTACCCTGATCCCTATCAAAAACAGAAAGGAGATTGATCGATATTTCCGTTAAACGAAAGCGATGCGTATGCAACCACTCAGTCACTTTCTCCTTCTATCAGTCGGTTCACGCCATTTGCCCCTTTCTCGAGGCGGAAGGAATCAAACAACTGTCCGGTGACATCATACGAATCGAAAAAAATTGTATCCTTGTCCACAGTGATGTTCTGGTACAGCTGTTTATCCTGTCCTGTGATATCGCTCCACGGGTCGGGTCTCAGTTAGTACATCTTTGGCCCGGCTACTGAAACCACATAGAGTGGTGGATTTTTCACATCTCCCGTGATATTTGCCTCGTTGAAGCCGCGGCAGTAGGTATGATCATGTCCCTGCAACACCAGATCAACACCATATTTCTCGAGAAGGGGGCGCAGCAGGTTCCGGTATGCATCGTTGTTTCTCCCGGCAGAGCAGGAGTAGACAGGATAGTGGGTGAAAACAACTGACCATTGGTTGGGATTGTTTCTCAGTGCATCCTCCAGCCAGTTTAAGATGGACTGCAAGTCTTTGTTCTCCCTGTTCATTTCGGGCGAGTCGAGAGCCACAAACCGAACACCCTGATAATCGAACCAATAGAACCGATCCTGGTATTTCTGTAAAGGGGGATTTTGCGGCATTCCAAAGAGATGGCTCCAGTGAGCCGAAAAAACCTTCCCTTTTGAAGTGTTCTTGTACTCATGGTTGCCTGCAACTGCCACGGAAGGGAGTGAGCCCAGTATCCAGCCTCCGGCATAGAAAAATTCATTCCAGTAAGCGTCGGTGCTACTGCTCACAAGGTCGCCCGCAAACAGCATGAAAGAGGCTTCATGGGCTAAGTGTGCATAAGCCTGCCGAATCGCACGTGATCCGAGCGATTTGATATCGTTTTGTACATCACCCAGGTATATAAAGGAAAAACGCTCCTTTTCTTTTTTGGCAGTAGTGAACTGAAACCACTCACTCCAAACTTTTCCGTTCCCCACACGATACGAATAGTGCGTTCCCGGCTGCAGCCCTGAGAACCGCACCTTATGTGAGATACGATCCTTACTCTCCCCATATTGGGTCACTCTGCTGCCTTTCACTACAGCAGCACCATCTCCCAACTTAGGATGTGGCACTGATTTGACAATTTCCGCGACTGTTTCCGATTTGCCCCCGCGGGTACGCCAGGTCACACAATACTCGGAAGTAGGATCCCCTCCGATGGTAAGCATGATTTCCATGGGAACATTTTTGGAATCATCCTGTTGAAAAGCAAACGAATAGTCGGAGAGCATTACAAGCAGTACGCATGCGATAAATATTGGCCTGATCATCATTTTTGTTTGTTTTTACCTGTTTAAGTTTCCGGCAGATCAATCTCTGTGCAAGGAAGCCCCTGACAATTCTACGGTATCGGCGAGCATTCCAGCAAAAACAAAACTACTGTAGTTTTTTCAATTGCCAAAGAATTTTCCCGATGAATACCATCCATATCCACGAAACAAACCCAAGAACCCAGTTGAGACCGATGGTCTTTCAAAAACAGAGAGGATATTGATCTTTCCGTTTACCCAGCCAAGACCGGAGCAAATAGAAAAAGCGGAACTGTTTGTTGAGTGAAACGGTTCCGCTTACAATTTCCCGGCCCGTTGCCGGTTGAGGAGGGGTTACTCTCCCACGACTAGCTGGCGGATCATCCGTTCAGCATCGTGGTAAGCCGCAGCCATCACCTCCTCTGCTACGCCTCCCAATTGTACAGCCATCATGACTGCATTCAGGCGGGAGATGTAACAGCTACCGTCGGCTTTCTCATATACAGAGATGCGGCATGGCAGCATATTGGAGTAGATACGCTGACTGTCGTCCGACAGGAGCCGATAGGCATAGTCGGGTCGACAGAGCTCGATTACCTTCACGGGAAGAACATCTCTACCGTTCTTCTTCATGGTTTCCTGTAAATCCAGTACCGAGATCACCTTCCATCCGCTCACCGGTATCAGGTCGGTGAACCTCAGAACTGTTTCTTCGAAACCGAATCTGCTTCTGCTTTCAAAAAACATCTCTTCCATAATGAGAGGATTTATGATTTCTTGAGCAAGACCTCTTCGATGGCCTGCTTGAATGCATCCTTGGGTAGCGCACCCTGAGCCATCTGGGGTGCTTCACCCATGGGACAGAAGAGCAGCGAGGGGATGCTGCGAATACCAAATTCGGCTGCCAACTGCTGCTCTGCTTCGGTATCTACCTTGTAAATATAGATCTCACCTTCATATTCAGCGGCCAGCTCCTCAAGGATGGGGGCAACCATTTTACAGGGTCCACACCAGTCGGCGTAAAAATCGATGATACAGGGTTTGTCTCCCAGGTACTCCCACTTTTCTGGATTGGCTTCGTAGTTTGCCACTTTGGTAAGAAACTCATTTCTCGTCAGTTTGATTGTTTTTGCCATATTGTTTTCTGAATTTTGAATTGTATTCGTTGCCACTTTTGATTCGGACCCATTCAGCCCACTCTTCTGATTGTTGTTGCAGGAAGCCAGCAATAATAGCAGGGTAACTACTGCAAAAAACGCTTTGGTTAGGATTTTCATCGTTCTGTTGGTTGTTCGTTAGGGGTAATCTTCTCCGGCTCCTTTTTGGCACGGTTGTCCTTTGTGAAAATATCAAACAACAGATAACCAACAACTGCTCCATAGAGCATCATCCTGTAGGGGTTGGAGGTGATGGGACAACTGCCGGACACACACCCTATGTAGTAATAGTAGAGGTATCCTCCCAGTAAACCTGTTGCTACACCGGCAATCCGGAGCCAGTGCTTCTGTACAAAGTATTTGCTTCTTGCCTTGAATGCCATATTTTTCTTCTTTTATTGCTGTTTTCTGTCTTGTTCACGGTTGTCTCCACAGTTGACCAGGCAGCGCAGTACGTTTGAAAACCGATGGTCTTTCAACGAATAATAGCTGTGCTTGCCACTCTTTCGACACTGCAGGATACCTTTTGCCCGCATATCGGTGAGATGATGCGAAAGCAACGACTGCTCACAATCCATTCCCTCCATCAGCTCCGAAACGGTTTTCTCTTCTGACCGGGTCAACTGCATCAATACACAAAGGCGGATCTCATTGGCAACCGCACGTAACATATAGGCTGCCTCTTCAAAATGAGAACGATCTGCCAAAACATCCACCGATGACACCTCTTCAATTGCTCCTTTCATAATATAAATACATGAACATATATACATATATTAATGTTCAAAGATGCCATACTTTTTTTGAATGACAAAATATTTCAGCGCATTTTGAAATACCAGGTCAGTTTGGTCTCGATGATTCGGTGTGCGGATCGGGAGAAATAGGCATTTTCACTGCGTCTGTTGGTGAAGAGGTCAGCCAGTCCAAAATAATAGCGGCCTTCAAGGTCAAAATCCCCCATACCGGTTTTCACCTCCATACCTGCTCCACCAATCAATCCATAGTCCACCCGTTTCATCTCCCCTATCGGAGCATATTGCATGCCAATAGGCTCATCGGGATTGGCTTCCCGCAGTTGAGCAAGGTGATCGGCGAGGGCACCACTCATCTGTTGTTGTTCCCGCAGCAGAAAGCTGATTTTAGGTCCTGCATTGATGATAAATCGGGTTTTGTTTCCGAAATAGATGTGGGTCATAAGAGGTATTTCCAGGTAGTTGAGGGTTCGGTTGTAAGTGAACCCAGATTCCGGATCAAACTCCTCGCTCCATCCCCGTTGTGCAAAATTGACCTCTGTCAGGAGCCCCAGATGTTTCTCCGTGATATATTTCAAGGAGAGACCTCCCAGCAGAGCCAGCTGGTCCGCTTGCTGTACCGAGGGCACAAAATCCATGCGACTGTAGATCACTCCTCCCCCGCCTCCCAGGTAGAGTTCCTTGTGGAACGTATCTTTCTGAGCAAAGAGAGAAATGACGCTGGCAAAGAGGGTAAAAAGAGATAGAATCGTTCTCATTTGCTCAGATCGATTTTATGGATCCGGCCTCCTCTCTCATAATGGATGATGTAACCACCTCCATTGATCAGCCCCCCCCAGTTATTCAACCGTTCGAAATAAAAGGGAAACTGGATAGAAGAAACATTCACCCGGTTGGCATACTGCTCAAATTGCAACCCATATCGATGCAGGGCAGTCAGGAAATAGAGTCCGGTATCATAACCCCACATTCCATAATTGGGATAGGTCTCCATCGGTTGGCGGTTGTACCATTTCCGGAATTCATCCTGGAATCTCCTGGTTTCAGGTGCTTTTTCATCGATGAAGAAAGGGGTATAAAAGTAGCTTCCAAAAAAGGTCAGATCATCCTTCAAATCGGTATACGCCTGCCAATCGGGATGTCCAAAGAGAGGTGTCTCTATCCCGGGATTGGCTTCGTGTACCTTTTTCAGTTCACCGGTGATCTGACGCAGTGTGGCTGCATCACTGCCGACAGGTATGATTAGATTCACGCTGCCTTGTTGAAGCAGAGGGGTGATAGAACTGCTTAACGTTGCAGCATCACCGATGGTATGGGAGGAAATATGCTGCTGATAAAGGGCTCTCTGCAGGGATGTGGCAAAAGCCTCCTCTCCATTCCGCGCCTCCCCTACAAAAAAGATGTTTGCTTTCCGGAATGCAGTGGTGAAATAGGTGATTGCTTTGGTATGAATGATACTGCTGAGAGGGTTCACCTGAAACATGTGACCATTGTTGAGTACCTCTCCGTTGCTTTGCGAAAAGGGTACCACATATTTGATGTTGTTGGAACGTGAAAAGTCAGAGAGCACCTTTATCTGGGCATCACTCACCCCCCCTACAACCAGGTTGAGCGACCGCATCTCCAGTGTTCCAAGCAGACTTTCCAGTTTACCCGTATCATCTCCCTTACCAATCTCGAAGACATAGAGTTCCAGGTTAACCCCTCTGTTTTTCAGCTCATGTACAGCAAGAAGAAATCCTTCATAATATTCCTGCAGACGCAGATGCCCCCGGCTGGTCTGATCGAGAAAGGGGAGCAACAACCCGACTTTCAACACGTCAACACGTTGCGAAGGACGTTGCTGTGACAGGAGCCTGTTCGCCTCATTTTCGGCAGAAGGGGATATGGCTTCCACCTTATCCCGCAGTACCGGAACAATCAGTTCCATATTGGGTTTCAACCCCCCCGACAGCATCGGGTTACTCCGCTCAAGCTGCGAGACCTCCACGCCATATTTGCCAGCAATTCCATAGAGGGTCTCGCCTCTCGACACGGTGTGGATGAGGTTGGCCGTTTGTTTATCAAGAGGTTCAACCACTTCATACGACTCAAAAAAGGGAATGCGGATGGTCTTCCCGATCCGAAAAGTCTCAGCCGAAAGACCGGGATTGGCAAGCAGTACATCCTCCGGTTTCAACCGGTATGTCCTGGATACCGAATAAAGGGTCTCCCTGGGCAGGATGGTATGGTAACGGTAATTCTCTTCTTTCTCTTTGCTGATGACCCTCCGTTGCGGAATAATCAGCACACTCCCCTCGGCAATGCCATCTGCAGCACCGGGATTCAGACGGTTGATCCGGTCCACTGTGGTATGATACATCCGCGAGATGCTGTAAACCGTCTCTCCCTTTTCCACCGTGTGCTTGAAGCTGTTGTTCTGGTCCCCGGCATCCTCACCGGAAGATCTTTGCTGCACCGAACTGGTCCGGCCATCCTGTTTCGCACCCACAACCGGTATCAGTAGTTCCTGACCGTTTTGCAGTCCCTTGTCTGATCCGGGGTTGTGACGAAGGATCTCGGCTACCGGAACGGAAAAGATTCGCGACACGGCGTAAAGTCCTTCACCCGATTGTACCCTGTATTTGTAAAAAGAGTGACCGTTAACAGTGACAATCTCATGTGACAGCTGCTGGGCATGTAGGAGATGAACAGCGGAAATCATGCAAAGCATGATGACAAAGAACCTGCTCAAGCGAATGAGGTTACTCATTTTTTCTCGTTTAAGTAAATAAAATTGGGGTTGTTGCCACAACCGACAGACAAAAATAGGGAAAAATATTGGGAAACACTTTTTTCTGCCAGGGTGTGACCATTTGTTTCACAGGTTTTAAACAATTTAGACATTATTATGGTTCGTTCCAGGTGACTCTTACGGTTGATCTAAGGGAACGCCCGTCCCCTTCCTCCGCTAAAATGTGCAGCACATAAGGACTCCTTAAAAAGGCAGAGGATCCCTGCCTTGAGAAAAACTACTGGTTGCTGTCGATGGTTTCTCGTCCGCCGAATCGTCGGGGACCACCTGCTTGTTCATCCGTGAGGGACGCTCCACATAATTGCGGCCTACGGCATAATCATCCAGGTTCTGGAAACGGGCGTACTCATTATCGAATCGCATACTGGCAATACCGGTGGGACCGTTACGGTGCTTAGCCACGATGATCTCGGCGATTCCCACCAGTGAGTTGCCCCGTTCATCCTCTGTGATGCGATAATACTCGGGACGATGGATGAAGCAGACGATGTCTGCATCCTGCTCAATGGCACCCGACTCACGCAAGTCAGCCAGCTGTGGTCGTTTTCCCTCATTACCCTGCCGTGACTCAACCCCACGGTTCAGCTGAGACAGGGCGATGACGGGTATATTCAGTTCCTTGGCCAGTCCTTTCAGCGAACGGGAGATCATACTCACCTCTTGTTCACGACTGCCAAAACTCATTCCGCTGGCATTCATCAGCTGCAGGTAGTCGATGATCATTGTCCGCACCCCATGTTCACGCACCAGACGGCGCGCTTTGGTGCGCAGTTCAAAAACGGAAAGACTGGGGGTATCATCGATATAGATCGGAGCATTGTAGAGGAACTTATGGTTCTTATCGAGGCGCTCCCACTCATCATCCGAGAGACGGCCGCTTTTGATACTCTCCCCCTTAATCTGACAAACATTGACAATCAAACGATTGACCAACTGCACATTGGACATCTCAAGGGAGAAGATTGCCACCGGCTGCTGGTAATCGAGCGCAATATTTTTGGCCATGGACAGCACAAAGGCGGTCTTTCCCATCGCAGGGCGGGCCGCGATGATCACCAGGTCGGAGTTTTGCCATCCGGAAGTGAGCTTATCCAGCTCCTTGAAGCCGGTGGGTAGACCACTCATCCCATCCTTTCGGTTCGCCGCAAGCTGGATATTGTGCATTGCCTCCCTGATCACCGGATTGATCTGGATCACATCCTTCTTCACGTTGCGCTGCGAGATCTCAAAGAGCCTCCCTTCTGTCTCCTGCATCAGATCATCCACATCCACCGTCTCATCAAATGCCTGTTGCGACACCTCAGAAGAGAAGGAGATCAGTTCCCGGGCAAGGTATTTCTGGGCAATGATGCGGGCATGGTATTCGATATGCGCGGCTGAGGCCACCTTTTCACTCAACTCAGCCACATACACGGCTCCACCAGCAGTCTCCAGCTCTCCTCTCCGTTTCAGCTCCTCCACCACCGTCAACACGTCAACCGGCTTCTGCTGCATGGCCAGTCCCTGTATGGAGTCAAAAATCAACTGATGCGAAGGATCATAAAAACTCTCTGGTTTCAGGATTTCGCTGATTACGGAGTAGGCGTCTTTTTCCAGCATCAGTGCTCCCAACACCGCCTCCTCCAGCTCACGGGCCTGTGGAGGTAACTTCCCCAGATCAGGAGCGACCACTGCTTTTTCAACCACCTTTACCGATGGTTTCCGTTTCTGCTTTTCCATTGTCATCAACCACTTTTTCTTTCCGATTGTAAAGGTACTGAGATATTCAGTCCGGGCAGAATTATTTCCACTTTTAAATCTTCAAAAGTTATAAACAGTGAATTGTTGATAACTTATTGGCACATCCGGTCTGCGGTGTAGCAGAGCAACCAAAAAAATGAACGTTTCTTTTTGACAATAGGACTTTAAATCAGTATCTTTGTTCGACCTTGAGAGACCACCTGTACCAAATCCAATTACCTAAACAACGATTCTATGAACGCAGAAGAATTAAAAAAACAGAAAGACAAGGAAAACCGGAAAAAGATGACCACCGTGGCCGGTGCCCCGGTTGGCAACAATCAGGACGCAATGACCGCCGGACCACGGGGACCGATGATGTTGCAGGATGTCTGGTTCCTGGAGAAACTGGCACACTTCGACCGGGAGGTGATCCCCGAAAGGCGGATGCATGCCAAGGGATCGGGTGCCTTCGGTACCTTCACCGTGACACACGACATCACACAGTACACCCGTGCGAAGATCTTCTCCGAGATCGGGAAGCAGACCGGGATGTTCGTACGCTTCTCCACTGTGGCCGGTGAACGGGGTGCCGCCGATGCCGAAAGAGATATCCGCGGCTTCGCGATGAAATTCTACACCGAAGAGGGCAACTGGGACCTGGTGGGCAACAACACACCGGTCTTCTTCTTCCGTGACCCGCTCAAGTTCCCCGACCTCAACCACGCAGTGAAGCGTGATCCCCACACCAACCTGCGCAGTCCCAACAACAACTGGGACTTCTGGAGCAATCTGCCCGAAGCGTTGCACCAGGTGACCATCACCATGAGCGACCGCGGCATCCCGCGCAGCTATCGCCACATGCACGGCTTCGGCAGCCACACCTACAGCTTCCTCAACAGCGACAACGTACGCCACTGGGTGAAGTTCCACTTCGTCACCCAGCAAGGGATCGAGAACCTGACCGATGCGGAGGCAGAAGCACTGATAGGAAAGGATCGTGAGAGCCACCAGCGCGACCTCTTCGAGGCAATCGGGAATGGTGACTTCCCCAAGTGGAAGATGTTTATCCAGGTGATGACCGAGGAGCAGGCGGAGCAGATGCCCTACAACCCGTTCGACCTGACCAAGGTATGGTACAAGGGAGACTTCCCGCTGATCCCGGTGGGCGAGTTCGAGCTGAACCGCAATCCGGACAACTACTTCCAGGATGTGGAACAGGCAGCTTTCAATCCGGCCAACGTGGTGCCCGGCATTGGCTTTTCACCCGACAAGATGCTGCAGGGACGTCTCTTCTCCTACGGTGATGCACAGCGCTACCGCCTGGGGGTGAACCACCACCAGATACCGGTGAACCAGCCCAAGGGTGTGAAGGGAGGATACAACTCCTACCACCGTGACGGACAAATGCGGGTAGACGGCAACCAGGGCGCTGCGCTCCATTACGAACCCAACAGCTACGGGATGTGGCAGGAGCAGCCGGAGCATGACGAGCCTGTTCAGAAGGTGGACGGCAACATCAAACGGTGGAACTTCCGCGAGGATGATGACAACTACTACGAACAGCCGGGCAAGCTCTTCCGTCTGATGAATCAGGATGAGCAACAAAGACTTTTCGATAACACCGCCCGTAACATGGGTTGCTCGGATGAGATCATCAAGATCCGCCATATCGGCAACTGCTACAAAGCAGATCCCGCCTATGGGCGTGGCGTAGCCGATGCACTCGGCATCTCCTACGAGAAAGCGGGGATTATCTGATTCTCAAAGGAATATCTATTGGGTGAAGGGGGAATGTGGTTCCCCCTTTTTCTTTTTCAGTCAATGCCCTGCAATGTCTCCGGCAGTCTGTATGGATGAAATGAACATTTTCATACCTCTTGGGGTTATTTCACAATCTGCAACCCTACCGTTTCCCTGATTTCGCTACCTTTGCAGATTAAACGACAAGATTACAGAACAATGAATACGAAAAAAGTGACGACACTGCTGTCGCTTGCGCTACTTATCACCACGTTCACTTTCGCCCAGGATGAGATGCGATGGAGCTTCTCACTGGAAGATCGTGGCAATGGAGAGGTCACACTGGTGGCAGATGTGCAGATCAAACAGGACTGGTATCTCTACGACACCAAAATACCGGAGGGTGGCCCGACCCCCACACAGATCAGCTTCGACAACCTCTCCGGCGCAACACGCATCGGCGAGTTTCATGCTGAGGGCAAGGAAGCAAAAGTAAAATTCGATGCCATCTTCGGCATGCAGATCGGAACCTTCCAGGAGAGTGCCCGTTTCGTGCAACGGTTGCGGGTGACTGACAAAAACAGCTTCGCCATCGCAGGCGATGTGCGGGCACAGGCGTGCGACGACCAGAGCTGCACCCCTCCGCTACCCAACGATTTCTCATTCGACGCAACAGACCTGCCGGAAACAGTAACGGCACCATCCTTACAAACAACAACTTCTGGCGAACCAGAAACCTCCTCATCCCTCGCAGCACTGCAGCCACTGGAAACAGCAGTATCAGACAGCTCCCCGACAACTGAGGCTACCCCTGCCAACACGACTGATCTGGAGAGTGACCAGCTCTGGACTCCGGTAATCGAAGAGTTGCAACAATTCGGCATGAAGGGGAGTACCGCCGGCATGTCGCTCTTCTGGATCCTGCTCTCCGGATTTGCCGGGGGACTGATCGCATTGGTAACCCCCTGCGTCTGGCCGATGATTCCGATGACGGTCAGCTTCTTCCTGAAACGGAACAAAACCGACAGGAAGAAAGCAGTAGGAGAGGCACTGGTCTACGGTGCCGCCATCATCGTGATTTATGTGGTGCTGGGACTGCTCATCACCGCCATCTTCGGCGCCAGCGCACTGAACAACCTCGCCACCAGCGCCCTGTTCAACCTGATCTTCTTCGCCCTGCTGGTTTTCTTCGCCATCGCCTTTTTCGGAGGCTTTGAGCTGGTGCTCCCCTCAAAATGGACCAATAAGATGGACCAGAAGGCGGACTCCACCACAGGAGCGCTGAGCATCTTCTTCATGGCCTTTACCTTGGTGCTGGTCTCCTTCTCCTGTACCGGCCCCATCATCGGCACACTGCTGGTGGAAGCAGCCACCTCCGGCAGCATCATCGCCCCGGCCATTGGGATGCTGGGCTTCGCACTGGCACTGGCCATCCCCTTCGTGCTCTTTGCCATCTTCCCCTCCTGGCTATCCACCATGCCCAAGTCGGGAGGATGGCTCAACTCGGTGAAGGTAGTACTGGGATTTCTGGAGCTGGCACTGGCCCTCAAGTTCCTCTCTGTGGCCGACCTGGCATACGGATGGGGCATTCTTGACCGTGAGGTGTTCCTGGTACTCTGGATCGTGATCTTTGCCCTGCTTGGAGTCTATCTGCTGGGGAAAATCAGGTTCCCGGGCGACAGCGAGGTGCCGCACCTCACCATTCCCCGCCTCTTTCTCTCCATCATCTCGCTTGCCTTTTCCATCTATATGATCCCCGGCCTGTGGGGGGCGCCACTCAAGGCAATCAGCGCATTCTCTCCTCCCCTCTACACACAAGATTTCAATCTTTACGAGGGGGAGGTGCATGCGCAAACCCTCGATTATGAGACAGCCATCGCACTGGCCAGGCAGCAGAACAAACCGCTCCTGATCGATTTCTCCGGCTACGGCTGCGTCAACTGCCGCAAGATGGAGGCATCGGTATGGACCGATCCACGGGTGAAGCATCTGCTCGACAACGAGTACATCCTGGTCACGCTGATGGTGGACGACAAGACACGACTCCCCGAGATCATCGAGGTGGAGGAGAACGGACGCACCACGCGGCTGAAAACCATTGGCGACAAATGGAGCTATCTGCAGCGCCACAAGTTCGGTGCCAACGCGCAACCCTACTACATCGCGCTCGACCACGATGGCAAACCGCTCAGTCCCTCCTACGCCTACGATGAGAATGTGGAGAAGTATATCGAGTTCCTGGAAACGGGACTGAGCAATTTCAAGAAATAACAACCTTAATAGAGAGGCGGCCCGGTGTCGTCTCTGCCCCTTCAGATATGCACACGAGAGAAGAGAAAATGGAAGCATTCGGGCGACTGCTCGACGTGATGGATGAGCTGCGGGAGAAGTGCCCCTGGGACCGCGAACAGACCAACGAGAGTCTGCGGGCCAACACCATCGAGGAGACCTATGAGCTGGCAGAGGCGATCATTGCCGGTGACAACCCGGAGATCAAGAAAGAGCTTGGCGACCTGCTGTTGCATGTGGTCTTCTATTCGAAGATCGGCGAGGAGAAGGAGGCGTTCGACATCGGGGATGTCTGCCACGCCATCTGCGACAAACTGATCTTCCGCCACCCCCATGTCTTCGGCGACCAGTCGGCCGACTCGGCCGGCATGGTAGAAAAGAGCTGGGAGCAGATCAAGCTGAAGGAGAAAGGTGGCAACAAAACCGTGCTGGAAGGGGTTCCCGCCGCACTTCCCTCGCTGGTGAAAGCTTACCGCATACAGGACAAGGCGCGCAATGCCGGTTTCGACTGGAACGAGCGGCATGATGTGTGGGAGAAGGTGAAAGAGGAGCTGGGTGAGTTGGAGGCTGAAATCGAAGAGATGGATGCCGACAGGATGGAAGCCGAATTCGGGGACATGCTCTTCAGCATCATCAATGCCGCCCGTCTCTACAGGGTGAACCCCGACAACGCACTGGAGCGGACCAACCGCAAGTTCATCTGCCGCTTCAACTATATGGAACAACGCCTCCGCGAACAGGGACGCCCATTGAAAGAGGTGAAACTGGAAGAGATGGAGGCTATCTGGCAGGAGGCAAAAAAGATCGAACGAGGCTGACCTACTTTCCCAGTCGCCACTGCGCCAGGATCGACTTACGCTTGGGGAAGATCCCATTCTGACGGGTACGTACATCCTCCACCACGTAGAATATATTTCTGTCGAATTCGTTGAGCGTACGCTCCAAGGTTTTCATCTCCTTCCGATCAATCACCGTTTCAATGATGTCGACGGCATCGGTTGATCCGACGCCATGCGTCAATGTAGCCCCAAAATCCAGCTTATTGAGTATCTGTACCAGTTCGGTCCCATTCTTCTGCGTATAGATGCGGCAGAGCACGATCCCATATGCAATTCTCTGCTCAAGCAAGATCCCCATATAGTTCCCCGAAGCATATCCGGCGGCATAAGAGAGGTAAGCCAACATGTCATTGGCCCTGGAAAGGATCTGTGAGATCACCACAACCCAAATGAACACTTCCACAAAGCCAATCAGGGGAGCTTTGTATTTTTCACCCTTCGAGACGAAGATGATGCGAAGTGTCCCCAGAGACACATCAATCACGCGCCCGAAGAAGATGATGACAGGCAGCAGCCAGGGATAGATGTCTAGAAAATCGAACATTGTTTTAATTTTTAGCTATAAGCAATAAAGGTGTAAGCTATCAGCCGTCAGCTGTCAGCTTGAAAAGATATTCTGAAAACTGGCGGATATCCTCTTCCGTGGTATCCCAGGAACATACCAGCCGCATCTCATTGCGGCTTTCATCCCAGTCGTAGAAGAAATAGCGCTCCCGCAAACGATCCGTCACTCTCCTGGGAAGGATGAAGAAGATCGCATTCGACTCTACCTTTTGTGTGATCTCAATCCCCTTCACGCTATTCATCTCATCATATAGCATCTGTGCGGCGGCATTGGAGCGGCGTGCATTCTCCAGCCAGATTCCTTCCCGCAGGTAGGGGATAAACTGCGCGGCAATGTAACGCATCTTGGAGTATAGCTGGGTGGTTTGCTTTCGGTAATAGCGGATATGCTGTGCCAGCTCCGCCCGCAGGGGTATCAGCACTTCACCAAACATCAGCCCGTTCTTGGTGCCTCCCAGGGTAAAGATGTCCACCCCACACCCAACGGTCATCGCCCTTACCGAGACATTGAGGGTCGCACAGGCGTTGGCAATGCGCGTCCCATCCACGAAAAGAAACATCCCGTGCCTGTGCGCCAGATCTGCCAGTGCCCCGATCTCATCGGGCGTGTAGCAAGTACCCAGCTCGGTAGTCTGAGAGATGGCAATCACCCTTGGCTGTGAGTGATGTTCAAAGCCGAACCCATGGAGGTGTGGGCGAACCAGCTCCGGAGTGAGCTTTCCATCGGGGGTAGCGATCTCCCTTAGTGATGCCCCCGTCAGTTTCACCGGTGCTCCGCACTCATCCACCGCGATATGGGCCGTGGCAGCGCAGAGGATAGAGTGGAACGGCATCGTGCAAGCCTGCAGCGCTACCACATTGGCACCCGTACCATTGAACAGAAAGAAGGGTTCTATGGATTCCTCACCCAGCAGCTCCCGCACCACGCCGGCAGCTTCAGCCGTCCAGGGATCATCACCATAGGCGATTGCATGACCGCCATTGGCTTCCGCCAGGGCTTCCAGAATACGGGGGTCTACACCCGAGTTGTTGTCACTTCCAAAACTTCGCATAGGAGATTCATTTGAAGGTGCAAAGATAGGTATTTAGACCAGATTTGCCAGCAGGAACTTACGGATGCTTTCGGCATCGCTTCCCCTGCGCCGGGCATAATCGGAAACCTGCTCTTCCGATATCTCACCGATGGCGAAGTACTTCGACTGCGGGTGGGCAAAGAAGAGGCCGCTCACCGAGGCATTGGGATACATCACCCCGTTCTCGGTAAGGGAGATACCAATCTCATCACTCTTCAGCAGGTCGTGCAGCAGGAAGTTAACCGTCTGGTCGGGGATGGAAGGGTATCCCACCGCAGGGCGGATCCCATCATATTTCACGGCAAACATCTCCGCCACGGTAAGTGCCTCCCCGGCAGCACATCCCCAATATCCACGACGCACCTTCATATGAAGCCACTCGGTGGCAGCTTCAGCAAGACGATCGAGCAGCGACTTCACCAACAGGGAGGAAAAGGCATCACCCTCCTCTTCAAAATGCTGGAGCAGGGTATCGGCGCCGGCACCTCCGGTTACGGCAAAGGCGCCAATCCAATCGGTGATTCCGCTCTCGCGAGGCGCGATGAAGTCGCTCAGACAGAAATAGGTTTGCTGCTCGTTTTCCTTTTGTTGCCGCAGGAAAGGGAACGGTTTTCCTCCGATCAGTATGGTATCGTCGAAACTGATCGCCTCATAGAGACCAAACACCGCCCGGACATAATCAACATCCTCTTCCCGAAAGCGCTGCAGGATATCACAGGCATCATCGTAGAGACGGGCCGCCTCGAGTGCCTTCTCCTTCTCCTCTCCTCGATAAGTAGCTACCCACTCGGCACGGCAGCGTTCACAACGGTCAACGCGTGTCACAGTGTGGAACTTGGCCGAAAGGTTCCAGGCATGGAAGAAAAACTTCCAATCGATATAGGGAATGATCTCCGACACCGGAATGTCGCGCAGTACCGTCCGCCCCGGCTTGAGGGGCAGGGAAGGTTGCCACCCCTGCCAGTCGATGCGGAAGGGATGCTCCCTTGCCTCAGCCAGGGAGACCAGCTTCACCTGCTTCTGCGCACGGTGCTCACGCATCAATGCATACTCCTCGCGTATCTTATGGATATAGGTATCCCTGTTCTCTGCATTCATCAGGTTGGCCACTGCGGAGGGACTCTGCGAAGCATCCTTCACATAAACCACCGGTCCGGCAGCATATCTGGGTTCAATCCTGAGGGCTGTATGCAGCTTTGAGGTGGTTGCTCCGCCAATCAGAAGGGGCAGTGTAAAGCCTTCCTTCTCCATCTCGGCGGCCACCACCGCCATCTCCTCCAGTGAGGGAGTGATCAGTCCACTGAGGCCTACCATATCGGGGTTCTCCCTTTTCACCACTTCGATGATCTGCTCGGGAGGAACCATCACTCCCAGGTCGATGATCTCGTAGTTGTTGCAGGCCAGGATGATGGAGACGATGTTCTTGCCGATGTCGTGCACGTCCCCCTTCACCGTGGCCAGCACGATCTTGCCTGCTTTCTGTGAAGTCCCTTCCGTTGTTTTTTCTGCCTCTATCACCGGCTGCAGGATCGCCACTGCTTTCTTCATGGTGCGGGCAGCCTTCACCACCTGGGGCAGGAACATCTTCCCCGACCCGAAGAGGTCTCCTACGCGGTTCATCCCGTCCATCAGCGGCTTGTCGATGATATCCACCGCCCGGGGATAGACCTCCAGCGCCTCCGCCAGATCCTCCTCCATGTAATCGCCGATCCCTTTCACCAGGGCGTGACCCAGACGCTCTTCCAGCGGCAGCTGACGCCACTCCACCGCTTTGACAGCATCTCCTTCCTGCGATTTATTTCCCTTGATCTTCTCGGCATACTCCATCAGCCGCTCGGTGGCATCCTCCCTTCGGTTGAGAACAGCATCCTCCATCAGCTCCCGCACATCGGCAGGGATATCCTCGTAGATCACCGACTGTCCCGGATTGACGATACCCATGTCCAGCCCGGCAGCGATGGCATGATAGAGAAAGACGGAATGCATCATCTCCCGCACCGACTCGTTGCCGCGGAAGGAGAAGGAGAGGTTGCTCACCCCGCCGCTCACCTTGGTGTGGGGCAGATTTTTCTTGATCCAGCGCACGGTGCGGATATAATCCACGCCGTAATTGCGGTGCTCCTCGATGCCGGTGGCGATGGCCAGCACATTGGGGTCGAAGATGATATCCCTGGGATCAAAGCCATTACCGGTAAGCAGCTTGTAGGCTCGGCTGCAGATCTCCGTGCGCCGCTCGAAGGTGTCGGCCTGGCCGGTCTCGTCGAAAGCCATCACCACCACTGCCGCACCATATCGCTGCGCCAGCAGGGCCTCCTGCAGAAACTCCTCCTCGCCGTTCTTGAGTGAGATGGAGTTGACGATCGATTTGCCCTGCACGCATTTCAGTCCCGCCTCCAACACCTCCCACTTGGAGGAGTCGATCATGATGGGTACCCGCGACACATCGGGGTCGGAAGCCAGCAGGTTGAGAAAGCGGGTCATCTCCTCTGCTCCCTCCAGCAGCCCCTCATCCATATTGATGTCGAGAGCCTGGGCTCCATCCTCCACCTGGCGGCGGGCAATGTCGAGCGCCTCCTCATATTTCTTCTCCTGTATCAGTCGCAGGAAACGACGCGAGCCAGCCACGTTGCAGCGCTCACCAATGTTCATGAAGTTGATGAGGGGAGAGACCTCCAGCATCTCCAGCCCAGAGAGTTGCAGGTAAGCAGGGGGTTCTGCCTTCCGGTGGGACGGTGCACTCTCCGCCATCGCCACGTAGCGGGCAATATGGTCGGGGGTGGTACCGCAGCAGCCACCGATGATGTTGACCAGTCCCTCTTCCATAAACTCCCTGATCTGCAGCGCCATCTTCTCAGGCGTCTCGTCGTATTCGCCCAGTTGGTTGGGCAGTCCCGCATTGGGATAGGCACTGATGTAGAAGGGGGCGATGCGACCCAACTCCTTCACGTAGGGTTTCAGGTCGGCCGCACCGAAGGAGCAGTTCAGCCCGATGGAAAGGGGCTTCGCATGGCTCACGGAGGCCACGAATGCCTCCAGTGTCTGCCCCGAGAGGGTTCTGCCGGCCCGGTCGGTAATGGTCACCGAGAGCATGAGCGGCGTATCAACACCTGTTTCGGCAGCCACCTCACGGGCAGCAAAGATCGCCGCCTTGGCGTTGAGCGTGTCAAAGATGGTCTCTATCAGCAGCAGGTCCACCCCACCCTTCACCAGGGCGGTGATCTGCTCGTGGTAAGCTTTCCGGAAGTCGTCAAAGGTGGCCGCACGGTACATCGGATCCTCCACGCGGGGACTCATCGATGCGGTCTTGTTGGTGGGACCGATCGAACCGGCCACGAAACGGGGCTTATGGGGCGTTTTGCGGGTATACTCGCCGGCCGCCTCCCGTGCCAGCCGTGCGGCGGCAAAGTTGATCTCTGCGGCCAGGTGGCTCATGCCGTAATCCTGCATGGAGATGGCAGTAGCATTGAAGGTGTTGGTCTCGATGATGTCGGCACCCGCCTCGAGATACTGCCTGTGAATGGCGCTGACCACATCGGGACGGGTGATGGAAAGCAGGTCGTTGTTGCCCTTCAGCAATTTGGGTGAATTGATGAACCGCTCACCCCGGAAATCGGCCTCGGTAAGGCCATATCGTTGTATCATCGTACCCATTGCCCCATCGAGGATCAGGATACGATCGGTCAGGATCTGTTCAATCTTGTGCATAGGATCTGTATGTAAATGCTCTTCTCTACTCTATTGATAACCCCAAAAATAACCATTCATTCCGACATAGCGGCAAAAAGCGCGCTAAAAAGTAACATGCCTGCCCCTGATCGTAAGCCAGAAGCGCCTGATCCATACTACTGCAAAGGCTATTCCGAAACGCACCGCCAGAATCCACCAGAGGGAGACGCCAAGCGCCACAAACAACAAGTTGTCCTCCAACACCGAATGTGAAACCGCCAGGTGATGATTCAGCAGATTGGCCTCCGAGCGGGTTACCTTCCCTTCTTTCATCTGATCTATCATCAACGCTCCCCCGTAAGCCAATCCCACAATATAGCCAATCAACCAGAGGAAGGCAGTGTTCCTGGGGAGTCCGAAAAAGGCGAGCAGCGGTTCAATAGCCTTGCTCACTCGGGGCACCAGCCTGTTGGCCTCCAACAGACTGTAGAGCAGATTCAGCGCAAAGACGATCACCAGGATCAACAGGGAGATATGCAGGGAACTTTTCAACCAGAGGAACAGGAGTGTGCCTACAGAGGTGATGGGCGCCATGCTGCTCTGTGCGAAAAGCGGCATCCCCATCTCAGGGGGAAGGATCAGGTTGAGCAGCAGCCCCACAAGGATACTCATGGTGATCCGCAGCAGTGTCATAGCCTGAAAGGAGGTGCCTGTCTTTGCCTGGATGGCACTTTCCACCGGCAGGTTGTGGGATATCTGGCACATCAGTGCCAGGATGGTCAACTCCCGCAGGGTGATAGACAGCGAGGTGATGATTGCCAGCGGAGCATAAAGCGGCAGAAAGATGCTGGTGATGAAAACGATGGCGGTACTACCCGGCAGCCCCATGTTGACAAAAAGCGGGTCGAGGAATCCGGCAAGCCAGGCGAGGAGACCAAAATAATCGAGCAAACGCACCAACAGAGAAATGGGCAGGATCATACGCAGCAGCCAGAGGGTCGTGCGCCCCGCCTTGCCGGCGTTTTGGAGCAGTATCTTTTTCCAGAAGAGCTGATGCATCGGCTACTGCTTAAACATTCTCTCCATCGACCGCTTATCCTCTTTCTCCCTGATGGACTGCCGCTTGTCATACTGCTTCTTCCCTTTTGCCACAGCAATCACCAGCTTTGCCAATCCCTTCTCATTGATGAAAAGCCTTACCGGAATGATGGTGAATCCGGTTTCACGGGTGAGCCGCAACAGCTTCTGCAACTCTTTCCTGTTGAGCAGCAATTTGCGGTCGCGACGGGCGTTGTGGTTGTTGTACGTGCCGTAGAAATATTCGGCAATATGCATGTTCCTAACCCAGCACTCCCCTCTTTCCAGCAGGCAATAGCTATCCACCAGGCTGGCCTTTCCCAGGCGGATCGATTTGATCTCGGTACCGGTAAGCACCATGCCTGCCGTGAAGGTCTCCACCAACTCGTAGTCGAAGGTAGCACGTTTGTTTTTGATATTGACAGTTGACTGTTTCATTACTGGATGATGAAAGTGAAGAGAGTCTGGATGAACACAGGCGCCAGGACTACCAAAGCAGATGCGACAATGATAAAAAATCCTCTTTTCTCTGCAGGCACCTTCAGGTAATAGAGTGCCCCCATATGGACCAGATGGATCGTATAGAGAGCCAGCAGCCAAAGGATGAAAAATTCCGGCAAAAAGGAGATAAGGCAGTACAAAGCATACATCACCACAGATGAGAAACCGGTAAACAGTTGAAAACGGGAGAGGTTCTTCTCCAGCCCAAACCGTTCAGCGATCTCGTTCAACATCCAGGAAACAATATAGAATGCACCGAAAACGGATACGATGGATACAATGCTGTTCTTGAGCGCATTCTCCAGGTCACCGTTCCGCGTAAACCAAAGACCACCGACAAAAGCAGCAAAGGCAATCAGACCGAAGAGAGGATAGAGAAAACGATTGAGAAAATCGGCATGGGATCTCTCCTCTCTCTCCAGATCCTTCCATGCCATGGGCGATGCAACAATCAGTTGAGCAATAGTCAGGAACAATTCTCTCCACATGACTTTCCAATTTTGGTGTGCAAAGGTAACCAAATCCTGTTAATAATGCGAATGTGAGGGGAATAAAAAACAGCAGCCTTTTATACCATAAAAGACTGCTGCCGGAAGATATTTCGACTACAGGCTAATTCCTATTCACCGATTGTGAGCATGTTGATGCCACCCAACTTCACAGGTACTGTGGAACCTTTCTTGTGAAACTGAAACCGTATCTTCAGATCTCTTTTGTTTTGGCTCTGAGCCTCATAATATGCCCGCAAAGGTCCCATATCCACTGCAACGATCTCGGTTTTTTTGGTAAGTGATCCGGTTCCGGGGCCCTCAACGACATCGAGGCGGATCTCTATCAACACCTCATCATCATCATACTGCGCCGACTCCTCAACCAGGTAAAGAGTGACCTCGGCGGCATCCTCTTTTCTGCCCTCATAGGCATACTGAAACAGCCAGTGATCATCAAAATACAGTTTGTTGTTTGCATAGTAGGGATCATCGATATCAACAAACTTGTCAGGCTCCTCCTCCTGAGGTGGTTCCGCGAGCGTCAGAAAGGCAGATCCGACATCAACCGGATCACCCGAAATGACCACCTTGTCAACCGGTGTTCCGGAAATGGATGTGGTACCATACTCTTCATCCCAGCTATAGGCGAAAAATTTAAAGGTTTGCGGCATCATCTCCTGGATCTTGTCCGATGTAATCAGACGGCCAGTAAGCGTTTTACCGTAATTCACACCTGATTCCGTATCTATGTAGACAACCGAGGATTCACTGTAATTGCGGCTTCCCAGCCCCAGGCAGGAGCTCATAAAGAGAGTGACTACCAGGACACTCATTGAAAGGAAAAATTTCTTCATCTTCATTTATTTATCATGTTGTTTAAAATTCGACCCTGAGCCCGATGTTCAGATCCATTACAATCTTCCGGTCGGAATAGATGGTCTTGTATTCATTGCCGGCATCAAAATAATAGGCCCCCCCCACTTTTCCGTAAATCCGGAGGTGCTGCATCAACGGATAGGAAAGACCCACACCAGCATTGACCGAGAGTTGCGGGTTCCGTTGTGAAATCTTCTTCACCTCTTCCTCTTCGGCAGTACTGTTGAAATCGAGGGTTTCCCCAGTTCCCAGCTTACGGTATTCACCATACAGATCCTTTTCCAGCATCCCCCCCACAGAGGCATAGAGGTTGAATCTCTTCACGGAAAAAAGGGTATAGTTCAGATTGACCGGGATACCCAGGTAATGAATCTTCTGTGTCTCCTCTATCCGGAAATTGGCATTTGCATTTCGTAAACGAGAGGAGAGATAGGTATAGGTGAGCCCCGATTCAATGAAAAGATTGTCGAAAATTGATTTGGAGAGGGTTATTCCGAACGACACTGGCTGGTCATGCTCCATCTCCGAGAGATTATCAGCTGTCCGTGTAGTTGTCAGCATGTTTTTGACTCCCTCGCTGCTATATTGTGCTTCAGTAGCCAGGGATGCGCTGCGGAGCGTCATGGGCGAGTTAACAGTTTGCCGGAAGGTGGAGAGACCTCCCCTGCCACCCAATCCAATCGTCAGTCGTTCATCACCGGCACCCACAGCAACATTTTCCGCAAACAATTGATCATCATCGCTGCTTACCGAGATCACCTCCTCAATATGACCGGCTGGAATGGCATACCGGGAAAGATCCCCCTTCCGGATAAGAGACTGAAAAACAGGGAGCAGATCATCCAACGAACGATCGGGAGCAACCCCATTCTGCCGAATCCACCGTTCCATCATCCCGGCTGGGTTGTTGGCAAGAAGCAAATTCTTTTCGCCCCCTTTGCGTCTCACCGAAGCGAGACCTGCTGTGGCAGGGCGTGCCGGCTCTTGATGGGGTAGCGACAACAGATCAGCATGGTCCGGGACTGCGGGGACAGCCGATGGCAGCTGTCCGCCGGCAGGATGCTTTTCCTGCTCAGTGAGCATGGGAATCTCCTGAAGCAGCGGCATTTGAAGAAAGAGGAGAGAACCTACCAGCAAGAGCAACAGGGCGGCGGCAGTGCCGGCATACCACCTGCGGCGAAGCACCCTGCGGGTAGCCGCTATTCTGCTCATCGATTGTTCAACACGCTCCCAGCCCTCCGCCGGAAGTGGTGAAGGATAATCGCTGAGTTTCGCACGAAACGCTCTTCTGATATCGTTATCTCTGTTCATTGTATCTGCTGCTGCAATTGTGTAGGATGGCCGAAATCTTCTTCTGTAACAGACTCTTCGCCCGGAAGAACTGTGAGCGGGATGCCGCCTCGTGAATCCCCAGCATCTCGGCAATCTCCCTGTGCGACATCTCTTCAAAAATAAAGAGGTTAAACACCGTTCTGTAGCCGGGAGGAAGTTCACGAATCATCTCCAGCACCTCCTCACGCGGAATATCACCTATATCAAGCGGATCATCATCCGGCACCTCCAGGTCTGCTGATTTCAACAGGCTATACTCCTCCAGGAAGCGGTTTTTCTGCTTCTCTTTCCTGTAATTCTCCAGTGCCAGGTTGACAAATATCCGTCTGAGCCAACCTTCAAAAGAACCCTTGCCCCTAAAGGAGCCAATTTGCGTAAAAGCACGGATGAATCCGTCGTGTAACAGGTCGCGTGCCGTCTCTTCTTCTTTGCTATATCGCAAACAGACCGTCATCATCACGGGAGCGTAGCGCTCGTATAACACCTTCTGGGCATTACGGTCCTGTTTCTTACACGCTATTATCAGTTGCGAATCATCCATTCTTATCGCACGTTCAAATGATAGATGGAAAAAGAGGAAAAAAGCTGCGCAGGGAATGCCCCAATCCCCCGATTTTATTTTTTTTTAAGAAACAAACCTCTCCCCTTTCCCTATCTCTCCGGAAACCAATCTCCAAAATTAGTACGGGGCAAAGAACAAACCAAGTGAAATTCATTAAGAATCACTAATTATTTTTGTGGAGTATCTCTTTTTTCTCTAATTTTGGACTATCAATCAGTAAAATTACGCTCTATGAAGGATTTTTTAAAAATCATGCTGGCATCTGCGCTGGGGTTTGTAATTGCCAACATCATCCTCTCGGTGATAGCCATGATCTTCTTTTTCGGAATGATGGGATCGATTGCCGGCTCCTTCACCTCTGAAAAGTTTGTATTGGAGGAGAACTCGCTGCTGAACCTCCGGCTCAACGGCCCGATTCAAGAACGGGTAGCCGAAGAGGATCCCTTCACGGAACTGCTCGCTCCTGAAGCAGCCACCGCCATGGGGTTGAACGATATTGTCAGTGCCATTCGCAAGGCGAAGAGCAATGACAAGATAAAGGGGATCTATATCGATTCCCGCATGATGACTGCCTCAATGGCCACACTTGCCGAAATACGCAGTGAGCTGCAGCAGTTCAGGGAGAGTGGCAAGTTCATTGTAGCGTATGCCGACATATATACCCAGACGGGGTATTACCTTGCTTCACTGGCCGACAAGGTGGCGATTAACCCACAGGGAAGCCTCGACCTGCACGGACTGGCCTCCATGCCGCTTTTTTTCAAGGATGCCCTCGACAAGCTGGGCATTGAGATGCAGGTCTTCAAGGTGGGCACCTACAAGTCGGCTGTAGAACCCTTCACCCAGAATGAGATGAGTGACGCCAACAGGGAACAGGTATCCTCCTACCTGAACGATGCCTGGAGCTTTCTCCGGGCCGATATTGCAGAAGCACGGTCAATGACCCCTGAAGAGATTGACTCATTGGCCAACCAAATGCCGTTGGTGCAGTCCACCGAATTTCTGTTGCAGGCCAATCTTGTTGACACAATACTCTACGAGACAGAGATGAAGGATTACCTGCGGAGCCTGCTTGGAGTGAATGAGGAGGAGAAAATCCCTTCGGCTACGGTCAGCAACATGAAACAGGTCGCCACCAAAACGGTGAAAAAGACCGACAACACCATCGCTATCCTCTATGCGCAGGGCAACATTGTATCAGGTACCGGCGCGACCAACATTCAGGATAAGTACATGGTGGAACAGATCGAGAAGTTGCGCAAGGATGAGGATATCAAGGCGGTGGTCTTCCGTGTCAACTCGGGAGGTGGCAGTGCCTATGCCTCGGAGCAGATCTGGAAGGCAATCACCGACCTGAAAAAAGAGAAACCGGTGGTGGTTTCCATGGGTGATGTGGCTGCCTCGGGCGGTTATTACATTGCCTGCAACGCCGACAGGATTGTGGCGCAACCTACCACCCTCACCGGCTCCATCGGTATCTTCGGTATGATACCCAACCTGGAGGGAACGGCAGAGAAGATCGGCATTCATACCGACGTGGTGAAGACAAATGCGTTTGCCGACTTCGGCGACATCACCCGTCCTTTCAACATGCAGGAGCAACAGCTGATGCAGCACATGATTGAAAGAGGCTACGACCTGTTCCTCACCCGCTGCGCGGAGGGACGCAACATGCCGAAAGACAGCCTGGCACTTTATGCCGAGGGACGCGTCTGGACCGGCAACCAGGCAAAGGAGATCGGGCTGGTGGATGAGCTGGGCGGCATCGCAAGGGCAATCGAGATAGCCGCCGAGATGGCCAGCCTGGGCAAGAGCTACGTGGTGTTTGAATATCCCAGGATGCGTTCCATGATCGACGAACTACTGGATCGTTCCAAAAAGGATCTGGCCGCTCGCACGGTACAAGAATACCTGGGTGAGAGCTATGAACTGTTCATGCTCCTCCGTGACATCCGGGAACAGGATTATATCCAGGCACGCATCCCCTTTGAACTGAACATCCGCTGACCGGAATGGAAATCCCCCCCGTACATACCCGTAGATCACTGCAACCATTGTCGTGGCTGTACGGGGTTGGTGTGAATTTCCGAAACTATCTGTTCGACAGAAACGTCCTGAAAAGAAGAAGCTTCCCTGTCCCGGTCATCTGTGTCGGAAACCTCACAGTAGGTGGCACGGGGAAGACGCCCCATATAGAATACCTGATCCGCCTCTTATCACCCAGCTACCGGGTGGCGGTACTGAGCAGGGGATACAAGCGCAAAAGCCGTGGGTTCCGTATCGTGGAGAGCAGCTCGCCGGTCACTGAGGTGGGCGATGAGCCACTCCAGATGAAACGTAAGTTCCCCGAAGTGATGGTGGTGGTAGATGCCCATCGGGTGAAGGCTATAGACAAGCTGCTTACGATAGAGAAAGAGGAACGGCCGGAGGTGATCCTGCTCGACGACGGATTCCAACATCGTTACCTGCAGCCCTCGCTCTCTATCCTGCTGGTAGACAGCAACCGACCGGTGTTCGAAGACAAGCTGCTGCCGGCAGGATCGTTGCGGGAGCCACTGAAAGGGAAAGACCGTGCATCGATGGTCATCGTTACCAAATGCAACCCGGACATGCAACCGATCGATTTTCGCATCTACACCAACGGACTGAGTCTCTTCGCTTACCAGGATCTCTTCTTTACCTCCCTGCAGTATGGAATGGTGCATCCTCTCTTTCCCGACCTGCGGGAGGAACGCTATGTGCTGGATGACCTGCGGAAAAAGCATGTCTTCCTGGTGACCGGCATTGCGTCACCACAACCGCTGGCCGACAAGCTGGAGCATAAGACCTACAATCTCTACACCAAATTCTTCCCCGATCATCACAGCTACAGGGAAGAAGATATCGATTCGATCCGCCAGCTGACAGGCTCCGTAGAGGTGGATGACGACGATAAGATTATCCTCACCACTGAGAAGGATGCCACACGACTCAGGGAGTTACCCTTTCTGGATGAAAAGATGAAGCAAATGCTCTACTATTTGCCGATACGGGTGGCTTTTGTAGAGGAAGGCGACAAGGAACTATTCAACCAAAAAATACTTGCACATGTTAGAAACCATCAAGCAAACAGCCGATTACCTGAAAGGCAGGATCGGTGAAGTACCCAATACCGCCATCATTCTGGGAACAGGCCTGGGAGAGCTGGCACATGAGATCGACCACAAAGAGGAGATCCCCTACACCGAGATCCCCCACTTCCCTGTCTCCACCGTGGAGGGACACAGCGGCAAGCTGATCACCGGCATGCTGGGTGGCAAAAAGGTGCTGGCCATGCAGGGCCGTTTCCACTACTACGAGGGATACAACATGAAGGAGGTGACCTTCCCGGTGCGGGTCTTCCAGGCGCTCGGCATCGAGTATCTCTTCGTCTCCAACGCTGCGGGCGGCATGAACCCCAGCTTCGACATCGGCGACATCATGCTGATTGAGGACCACATCAACCTGTTCCCCGAGCATCCGCTGCACGGCAAGAACTTCAACGAGCTGGGCACGCGCTTCCCCGACATGAGCGAAGCCTACAACAAGGAGCTGCGTCTCAAGGCGATGGAGATCGCCCGAGAAAAGAACATCAAACTCCAACATGGGGTCTACGTGGGTGTCTCCGGCCCCACCTTCGAGACACCGGCCGAGTACAACTTCTTTCGCATCATCGGCGGCGATGCCGTTGGAATGTCCACCGTGCCGGAGGTGATCGTGGCCAACCATGCGAAAATGAAGGTGCTCGCCTTCTCCATCATCACCGACCTGGGTGTGATCGGCAAGATCGTGGAGGTGTCGCACGAGGATGTGCAGGAAGCGGCTAAGATTGCCCAGCCGAAGATGGCCGAGATCATGCGAACCCTCATCCGTACCATCTGATGGGCAGAACAGAGATAGCCACCCTCGGTGAGTTCGGCCTCATTGAACGGCTCACCGGGGATATCACACCCTTACAGGGGAGCACCGTCAAGGGAATCGGCGACGATGCCGCGATCCTCAACTACGCCGGCAGGAGGACGCTGGTGACCACCGACCTGCTGCTGGAGGGGATTCACTTCGACCTGGTATACGTGCCGTTGAAGCACCTGGGCTACAAGGCGGCGGTGGTCAACTTCTCCGATATCTACGCGATGAACGGCAGACCGGAGCAGATTACCGTTTCACTGGGCATCTCCAAGCGTTTCTCCGTGGAAGAGCTGGAGACCTTCTACAGCGGCGTCAGGCTCGCCTGCGAAGCCTATGGTGTGGACATCGTGGGAGGAGACACCACCTCCTCGCTTACCGGATTCACCATCAGCATCACCTGCATCGGCAGCGTGGCAGAGGATGCGGAGGTCTGCCGTGACGGTGCGAAGGTGAGCGATCTGATCTATGTCTCGGGCGATCTGGGGGCCTCCTACATGGGGCTTCAGCTGCTGGAGCGTGAGAAGGCAGCCTGGGATGGCTCCGGTGACTTTCAACCCGATTTTGCCGGCAGGGAGTACCTGCTGGAGCGACAGTTAAAGCCGGAAGCAAGAAAGGATGTGGTGGAAGCACTGGCAGCACAGGGCATACTGCCCACTGCGATGATCGACCTCTCCGACGGCCTCTCCTCCGACCTGCTGCACATCTGCAAGCAGAGCAAGGTGGGCTGCCAGGTGTACGAGGAGCGACTGCCCATCGACTACCAGACGGCCGTGATGGCTGAGACCTTCAACATGAACGTCACCACCGTGGCTCTTAATGGAGGAGAGGACTATGAGCTGCTCTTCACCGTGCCGTTGCATCTGCACGAACAGATGAAGGGAGTCGAAGGGGTACATCTGATCGGCCATATCGCCAAAGAGGAGCAGGGCTGTTACCTGATGACGCGCGACGGCCAGGAGATGCAGCTGCGCGCACAGGGATGGAATCCCATGGCAAAGGAATAAATTTCCATTTTTTTGGATGCATATTTTGGAAATCCCGAAAATGCGCTTATCTTTGCACTCGCAATTTAAGCAATGTTGGTGCCATAGCTCAGTTGGTAGAGCAAAGGACTGAAAATCCTTGTGTCCCCGGTTCGATTCCTGGTGGCACCACACAAGAACCATAATTGATCATCGATCCGTTATGGTTTTCTTTATTAGCCTGCTGCTAATCCCATCCTCATTTTGAAAAACCTCTTTTACTAGTTCCCTCCTGAAAATTAAAGCGATACTCCGCCATACTCCGCAAACACCAACAACACAAACCGCCACCAATCTACCTCAACATTTTGTTTTGTTTCTATAATGCACTATATTTGCTGCATAATAGAAACAAAACAAAGAGATGAACTTTCTGGAATTTAAAACTAAAATGTTTGATTTGGCATGTTTCAATATCTATCAGATATATGCATGGCAACCGGATTTTGACCGGAATAACCTGACCCGTTGGATGAAGAAAGGGTATCTTATCAGGTTACGACGAGGTTACTTTACATTTTCGGAGTATAAGAGTATGCCAGATTATCAGCTTTATTTTGCCAATCGGATTTATCGGCCATCCTATATCAGCCTGCACACAGCCTTGTCTTTCTACGGGATGATTCCGGAAGCTGTGACACAGATAACAAGTGTGACAACACTGAAAACGGCATCATTCACCAATGACTTCGGCGAATACTCTTATAAGAATATCAAAGAGAACCTGATGTTCGGGTATGAACTGAAGCCAATGGCAGACAACCGCACCCTACAGTTTGCCACACCTGAAAAGGCATTGCTTGATTTGCTGTACCTTTATCCATTCTATGACAGCGAGCAGGAGTTAGAAGAGCTGCGTTTAGATGAAAATTACCTGCAAGATGATTTGAACAAGGATCTGTTGATGGAGTACTGCGTCAAGTTTCAAAACAAGGCACTTGACCGTAGAGTAAAGTTACTCATAAAGACTTACGATTTATGATACCGATTGATCAGATAAGGAATTATTTTCCGGCTCAAATCCGTGGAAATTCGGGTTTTGACAAGCATATACTGAAAGAATACTTGCAGTTGATGATCCTGGATTACCTTTCTTCAACTCCACACATCAAAAAGATGGCGTTTATCGGTGGAACAAACTTGCGTTTGGTAAAAGGGATAGACCGATTCTCTGAAGACTTGGATTTTGACTGCAAAGACTTGTCTAATGACGAATTTGTTGAAATGACAAACGGCGTCATTCAGTTTTTGGAACGTTCAGGGTTAAGGGTGGTGGCAAAGGATAAAGAGAACCCGAAACTGACGGCTTTCCGGCGTAACATCCATTTCCCGGAACTGTTGTACGATCTGGGATTGAGCGGACACAAGGAAGAACGTTTTCTGATAAAGGTCGAAAGCCAAGACCAGGGAATCTTTTATCCTCCTGTTATCAAAAACATCAAAGGTTGCGGATTCTTCTTCCCGTTTCCTGTTCCTTCCGATGGCGTACTGTGCAGCATGAAAATTTCAGCCATGTTAGCCCGTGCCAAAGGACGTGATTTTTACGACCTGATGTTTCTACTTTCACAGGCAAAACCCGATTACGGTTTTCTTTCAAAGCGTTTTGAAATAAAGAGTTTGCAAGCGTTCAAACAAGCAACCGTCGAATTACTGAAAAAAGTAGATTTGAAAAAGAAGCAAAAAGACTTTGAACACCTGCTTTTCAATAAGGCGAATAGTGAAAAGATCTTGAGGTTTGGTGAATTTGTAGAATCGCTTACTGAATGAATAAGAAATGCGCATTTCGGAACAGCTTAACCTATCCACATTTAGAAAAGAATCTGTTTATTCCTGCTATTACTTTATCCAGGATTTTCTTTTAGGGTTTATCCGTTTCTATGCAATGCCCGCAGGTATTTATCGATGTAGCGCTGTTTCTCTTTCGACTTGTATTGCTGAATGAAACGGGGATGCTCCAGTACCGTCAGCTTTTCAAACAGCGTCACCTCACTGTTCAGCCTGTTGATGAAATCGGCATTTTTCTTTCCCAGCACAAACACCTCGGTTGTATCCAGGCCCAGCATGACATGTTGTTTCAGTGAATCAATCATGAATCCCTTTACCGCCTCGAAGAGTGCATGATCGTCGTAATAGTTGGCATTGACCCATTTCCCGCCGGTTGTCTGCCGGATAATGGCCAACGGGAAGGGAGAGTTGATGTAGCAATCGGAATAGAAGGCTGATGCCCCACCGTAAGCCGCGATCATGTCATAGACAAAGAGGGAGGATACCTCGTGGGTGTGAGCCGAGTGCATGGTGATACCGCAGGCGCTCTCCAGCCGCTTGGTGTCGGTGAAGGGGATGCCGGTCACCCCCGCCCCATGCCGGCCCGGGTTGATCCCGACAAGGAACCGTCGCTCCCTGTTGTCGCTGTAATACTTCCGGTAGAAAGCCGTCATCACCGCCATCGTCTCCGGGTTATCCAGAAACGGATTGACCACCCGGAACCCTTCCGGCAAATCACCGGTGAAGGTGAGTTGCTGGTTGAACGTGATCACCTTCTCTGCAAATGTCTGCATCATGCCATTCTGTTAACTTTACAAATCCAAGGTAAGGTTGTTATTGGAAGACCCTCAAAACATCCCTAGAACATACTTTGCAGTGCCTTCCGATTCCGGATGGTGATTTCCCGGCGATCCACACCGATGAGCCCCTCATCGGCCATCTCCATCATCACCTTCACCAGGGCGGGACGGGAGACACTGAAGAGACGGGCCATCTCCTCCTTTGGTATCTTGAGTTGAAAATGACACTCACCGCCTGACTCTTTCAGGAGATAGTAAGCCAGCTTGGCACGGATGGTGCGCAACGAAACCAACCGTAGTTTCTCCGACAGGAAGGAGACCTTGTTGGAGATATAGGACAGGAAAGCCATCATAAACGCCTCGTACTTGCGCATCAGGAAGTAGACATTCTCCTTCGGAATCACCACCAGCACGCAGGGCTCGCGGCAGATGGCCGAGACGGGCGACCGGTTGTCGCTCGAGAAGAGGAAGCCGGTGGCCATAGGATTGGGCGCCCTGAGCTGCTCCACCTTCATGAAATCGCCCTTCTCATCTGCCATCTCGGTCACAATCTCACCCTTCACCAGGATGTAGAGCGATTCATATCGCGATCCCTGAGTAACCACCACATCTCCTTGCTCATACCTTCTTACCGAGTAGTGAAGATCCTCTAAAAAATCATCTCTCTGCTCTTCCGGCATGGAACTGCAGAGGGGACACTGAAAAATGGCACGGGAGTGATCCGTGGGAGGTATCATGGGATCCATAGGCTCAACCTGTTTATGCGATTATTGCGGATGGGCTGCTCTATCGCTTGCTGTGAAAAGGGATGATGAACAGCTTAATCGAACTAAAAATAGACATTTTTATGCAAACGTCATAATTATTACACTATTTTTAGCTTTTATCTGCTTTCTTTGTTAAGGTGAATTATCAAAAATGCACGCACCATGGATAAACTGCGTAACCTTTGGAATGAGATCAGGCCCCGCGGTGGCTGGAAATATCCGGCCATCATCATCAGCGGTGCCTTCGTGGGTCTGTTTATCTATACCTTCTTCACTGCCCGCGCTCACAGCTACCTCTCAAACGACCCCGCCACCTGTGTCAATTGCCACATCATGGGTCCCTACTACGCCACCTGGATGCATAGCTCCCACGGCAGGAACACCACCTGTAACGATTGCCACGTGCCGCAGGACAGCAAGATCAGGGGATATTACTTTAAGGCGGTAGACGGGCTGCGTCACTCGGCCGTCTTCACCATCCGCGGGGAGGATCAGGCACTGCAGGCAATCCCCGCCAGCTCGGAGGTGATCATGGAGAACTGTGTCAGGTGCCACACACAACTCAACAGCGAGTTCATCCGCACCGGCCGCATGGGCTTCAAGGAGATGAAAGAGATGGGTGGTCACGCCTGCTGGGACTGTCACCGCGATGTGCCGCACACCCGTAGCCGGTCACTCTCCTCCACACCCAACGCACGCATCCCCATGCCGGAGACGCATGTGCCGGACTGGCTTCAGAAACTGGTCAACGAAGAGAAAAAATAAAAGATAATAGATAACAGCTAATAACTGACAACTAAAATAACAGCACTATGAACAGGAACAGAAATCAAACAGGGATGAAACCCTGGGTAGGATGGCTCCTCTTTTTCGTTACGATGGGCGTGGTATTTCTGCTGGGGATGCTGGCAGCTTCCATCACGCAACGCAGGGCCGAGATCGCCAGCGTGATGAACAACAGGAAGATCGAGATCACCGGCATCGAGTCGAGAAACGAGGTCTTCGCGGAAAACTATCCCCGTGAGTATGGAACCTGGACACAAACAGCCGACACCTCCTTCCAGAGTGAGTTCAATGGAAGCCAGGCGGTGGATGTGCTGGAAGAACGTCCCGAGATGGTGATCCTCTGGGCCGGCTATGCCTTCTCGATGGATTACAGTACACCGCGGGGACACATGCATGCCATCGAGGACATGCACCATACCCTCCGTACGGGTGCTCCCTTTACCGAAGAGGAAAACATTCAGCCGGCCACCTGCTGGACCTGCAAGAGTCCCGACGTGCCCCGCCTGATGGACTCGGTGGGTATCGCCGCGTTCTACGACAAACCTTGGTCGCACTGGGGTCACGAGATTGTCAACCCGATTGGCTGCGCCGACTGCCACGAGGCGGAGAGCATGAACCTCAGGGTGAGCCGCCCCGCGCTGATCGAAGGGTTTGAGGCGATGGGCAAGAACGTGCAGGATGCCACCCATCAGGAGATGCGCACGCTCGCTTGTGCACAGTGCCATGTGGAGTACTACTTCACACCGGAGGGTAAGTACCTCACTTTCCCCTGGCACAACGGCACCACCATGGAGGGCGCGGAACAGTATTACGATGAGATCGGCTTCGCCGACTATACCCATAAGTTGAGCAAGACCCCCATCATCAAGGCGCAGCACCCCGACTACGAGATCTTCAGCACCGGTATCCACGCTCAGCGCGGTGTCTCCTGTGCCGACTGCCACATGCCCTATGTATCAGAGGGTGGTGTCAAGTACAGCAGCCACCACAAGAGAAGTCCCCTGGCCAGCATGAACAACACCTGCCAGGTGTGCCACCGCGAAACCGAGGAGGATCTGCGCAACGCCGTCTATGAAAGACAGCGGAGCGCCGACCAGATCCGCAACCTGGTGGAACAGGAGCTGGCTGCCGCCCACCTGGAGGCACAGTTCGCCTGGGAGAAAGGGGCCACGGAAACCCAGATGAAAGAGGCGTTGCAGTTGATCCGCCAGTCGCAGTGGCGCTGGGATTATGCGGTAGCCTCGCACGGCGGTTCGTTCCATTCACCGGTGGAATACCAGCGCATTCTCTCCCACAGCCTCGACCGCGCACACAAGGCCCGCTTCGAGATATCGAAGGTGCTCGCGATGAACGGGTACACCGGCGATGTACCGTTGCCCGATATCTCCACCAAGGAGAAAGCACAGAGCTACATCGGCCTCGACATGGAACAGGTGAGAAGCAACAAGCAGCGATTCCTGGAGGAGAAGGTTCCGGCATGGCTGGAGAGCGCCCGTGCAAACAACAGGCTGGTCAGTATGAAATAAACCACAATAGCGGATAAAGAGGATGAAGATCAGCTCCCGACAGATCTGGGAACAACCCTGGGGCTACAAAGAGGGCATTCTAATCGCTGCAGGCATCGGACTCTCCGGTCTGATCCTGCAGTTGACCCTGGGCAACATACGTCCCACACTCTTTGCCGCACCCCTCAACCTGATCATCGGAGCCCTGTTCACAACAGGGCTTCTTGCTATGCACCTGCTCGCCCGCAAGCAGCCGCTGGGGCGATGGCTCACGGGCGTCAAAGCCACCCTCCCGGCATTGGCATTGCTCTTATTGCTCAGCATCATCCTGGGAGTGATCCCCCAATCCCCGAACGGTAGCGAGACAGCCCTTCCCGGCGACCTCTTCATCCCGCTGGGATGTTACCGGATGACCACCTCCTGGCCGTTTGTCCTGATCTGCTTCTACCTGCTGCTGATCCTGGGCCTCACCACACTGCGCCGCACCACCCGCAAGCAGGAATGGCGCGACATCGGCTTCTACCTCAACCACCTGGGTCTCTTCATCGCACTGCTGGGGGGAGTGCTGGGCAGCGCCGACATGGAACGGCTCACCATGCGCGTGCAGGAGGGACAGGTGGAGTGGCGTGCCGCTGATGCCAACGGCGAACGCAGGGAGCTGCCACTGGCCATCCAGCTCGACAGCTTCCTCCTGGAGGAGTACCCGCCCAAGCTGGTGGTGATTGAGCATGAGAGCGGCCGGATGCTCCCCGCCTCGCGGCCGGAAAGCTATATGTTTGAAGGGGTTGGGAAAAGCACCCTGCTGGCAGGCCATGTCGTCGAGATCCTGGAGCATCTGCCTCATGCCGCCATCTTCAGCGACGACAGCATCACCCGGGTGGTGCCGATGCTGATGGAGGGGGCCACAGTTGCCCTGCGGGTGAAGGTGACCCCGGAAGGAGGAGCTGCTCCGAAAGAGGGATGGGTCAGCAACGGCAGCTACCTCTACCCCCACAGCCTGCTTCGCATCGATGAGACCCGCAGCCTGGCCATGCCCCTGCAGGAGGTGAAACGCTACACCTCACACGTGACCCTCTACACCGAGGAGGGGCATACCCGCAAGAGCCTGATCGAGGTGAACCGGCCGGTGATGATGGAGGAGTGGATGATCTACCAGTACAGCTACGACGACACCCTGGGGAAATATGCTGACACATCGGTATTCGAACTGGTGCGCGATCCCTGGCTGAAGGTGGTTTACAGCGGTATCTACCTGCTGCTGGCAGGGGCACTCTTCCTCTTTTTCGCAGGACCCAAAAACAACCGATCATGAGCTGGGATCAATTTATCTATTTCGCCTTGGGCAGCCTGTTGCTCTGGAGCGCAGGTGCCACTCTCGCCTATCGCCTGAAACACAAAACAGTGCCGTCACTGCTGACCGTTGCCGGGCTCCTGATCTTCTCCCTCTTCATCGCGGGACTCTGGGTGTCTCTCGAGAGACCCCCACTCCGCACCATGGGGGAAACACGCCTCTGGTACTCCTTCTTCCTGCCGGTGGCGGGATTGCTTACCTACCTGCGCTGGAACTACCACTGGATCCTCTCCTTCACCACCCTCCTCTCGACGGTCTTCATCATGGTGAACCTGTTCAACCCCGACATCCACAACAAGGTGCTGATGCCGGCACTCCAGAGTCCCTGGTTCGCCCCCCACGTGATCATCTACATGTTTTCCTACGCCATCCTGGGTGCCGCCACCCTGATCGCCCTCTACTACCTGGCAAGAGCGAACTATCTCCATGAAACGGAACGCATCATGGAGATGACCGACAACCTGGTCTATGCCGGCACCGCCTGCATCACCCTTGGCATGCTGATGGGCGCCATCTGGGCCAAGGAGGCCTGGGGACACTACTGGAGCTGGGACCCCAAGGAGACTTGGGCCGCCGCCACCTGGATCGGGAACCTGATCTACATCCACTATCGGTTGAAACGCTCCTCATCCAACAAAACCGCCATGGTGATCCTGATCATCGCCTTCGTGATGCTCCAGATCTGCTGGTATGGCGTCAACTACCTCCCCTCGGCAAAACAGAGCATCCACACCTACTCCTCCTGAACTGAGGAGGATGCTCCCTCCCTTTGTCGCAGACCCGAAACACCCCTTCTACCCCCCATATCCCGGCAGAAATTCCCCACGAAAAGGAGAGCTAATTAACCAAACGGCAGAGAATTGGCAGGAAACCGAACCTTTTATTCGAAACAACCCTGCCACGATGTTCTTTTGAAAGGATTTGATCTATTTTCCAATCTTTATGTTAAATTTTCGACCCATTTGTGACATTTTTATTATTTTTATTTTGTGATTAAAACAATTTGTCTAATTTTGCATCAGAAAACAATTCAAAATAACAGAACATCTGGTTATCAGACCTCGACCAACAATCAATTCGTGCAGTATGTCAACATTACGATTCAAAGCAGTAGAGGAAGCCTCTAAAAGAGCACCCGTGGAAGTAGCCTCTCCCGGGCAGTTGCCGTCGGAATATTACGGTAAGTATGTGTTCAACCGGACACAGATGTCGAAATATCTCTCCAAGGAGACAATGAAAATCGTGCTCGAAGCCATCGACCAGGGCACCACCCTCCACCGCGAAATCGCCGATCACGTGGCCGCCGGCATGAAGATGTGGGCCATCGAGATGGGAGCCACCCATTATACCCACTGGTTCCAGCCCCTCACCGAGGGGACGGCCGAGAAGCATGACTCCTTTATCGATTACGTGAACGGGCCCGATGGTGGCATCATCGAGCGTTTCGCCGGTAAGCTGCTGGCACAGCAGGAACCCGACGCCTCCAGCTTTCCCAGCGGCGGCATCCGCAACACCTTCGAAGCGAGGGGATATACTGCCTGGGATCCCTCCTCTCCCGCATTCATCATCGACGACACCCTTTGTATCCCCACCGTCTTCATCTCCTATACCGGTGAGGCGCTCGACTACAAGACACCGCTGCTGAAAGCCCTCTCAGCTGTAGACAAAGCTGCCACGGCAGTTTGCCAACTCTTCCACCCGGAGGTAAAGAAGGTATACTCCTACCTGGGATGGGAACAGGAATATTTCCTGGTGGACCAGGCACTCTACGCTGCCCGTCCCGACCTGAGCCTCACCGAGCGAACCCTGATGGGACATGAGAGCGCCAAGAACCAGCAGCTGGAGGATCACTACTTCGGTGCCATACCACCCCGTGTGGCTGCCTTCATGAAAGAGGTAGAGCATGAGGCCTACAAATATGGCATCCCCCTCAAAACGCGGCACAACGAGGTGGCACCCAACCAATTCGAGCTGGCTCCCATCTTCGGGGAGACCAACCTGGCGGTAGACCAGAACCTGCTGGTGATGTCGCTGATGCATCGCATTGCGGCAAGACATCATTTCAAGCTGCTGCTACACGAGAAGCCCTTTGCAGGTGTGAATGGATCGGGCAAGCACAACAACTGGTCGCTCGGCACCGACACCGGAATCGGCCTCTTCACTCCGGGCAAGTCTGCCAACGAGAACCTGCTCTTCGTCACTTTCCTGGTCAACACGCTGATGGCGGTCTATAAGCACAACGCACTGCTGAAGGCCTCTATCATGTCGGCCAACAACGCACATCGGCTGGGTGCCAACGAAGCGCCACCGGCCATCATCTCCGTCTTCCTCGGCAAACAGATCTCCGCTGTACTGGACAAGATAGAGGAGAGCTCGGAGGATGATGACATCACCGTGGATGAACTGAAAAAGATGAAGCTGGGCATCTCCCACATCCCGGAGGTACTGATCGACAACACCGACCGCAACCGCACCTCCCCCTTCGCCTTCACCGGCAACCGGTTTGAATTCAGAGCGGTAGGATCGTCGGCCAACTGCTCCTCCGCCATGTTCGCCCTTAACGCTACGGTAGCCGCACAGCTCTCCGATTTCAGGGAGGAGGTGGAACAGAAGATGAAGAAGGGGATGAAGAAGGAACAAGCCATCTTCGACACCCTGCGCATCTACATCAGGGAATCCAAACCCATCCGCTTTGAAGGCAACGGCTACAGCGATGAATGGAAAGAGGAGGCAGGTCGCAGGGGACTCGACTGCGAAACCAGCGTACCGGTGATCTACGATGCCTACACCTCCTCCCAGTCGGTAGAGATGTTTGAACGAATAGGGGTGCTCAGCGAGAAGGAACTGCATGCCCGCAACGAGGTGAAATGGGAGACCTACACCAAAAAGATCCAGATCGAGGCGCGGGTGCTGGGCGATCTCTGCATGAACCACATCATTCCGGTGGCCACCGAGTACCAGTCGATGCTGCTCGACAACCTCTTCAAAATGCGGGCGGTGTTCGACAAGGAGAAAGCAGACCGTCTATCGAAGGAGGATGCAGCGCTGATCGAGGAGATTGCCGATCACATATCCGCCATCAAAACCAACGTTGACGACATGGTCGATGCCCGCAAGGCGGCCAACAAGCTGGAGGATGCCCGCGAGAAAGCGGTTGCCTATCACGACACCGTCAGAAGCTACTTCGACACCATCCGCTATCACGTGGACAAGCTGGAACTGATCGTAGACAACCAGATGTGGACCCTGCCCAAATACAGGGAGCTGCTATTCATCAGCTAAGAGAAAATCTCTATAAATCAGATAACTGTTTAGGAACAGTTTTGGAATAGCGGGTAAGTGATTATCTGCTATTTTTTGGCAAAAAATAAAAAAATGAATGAGATGAAGCAACAACAGAATATTTTCCGACAACTGAGGGAGTCCGAACAAAAATCACTCTACTCCTTTGACAACGAGCATGATGCATGCGGGGTTGGAATCGTGATGACCCTCACGGGTGAAAAATCGCACGAGATTGTCGAGAAAGGGATACAGCTCCTCGAACACATGGTGCACCGCGGTGCGGAGAGCGCCGACCGGATCACCGGCGATGGAGCCGGTATCCTGGTACAAATCCCCCATGAGTTTATCCTGCTTCAGGGGATTGCGGTACCTGCTGAGGGAAAATATGGGACAGGACTGCTCTTCCTGCCAAAGGAGGAGAAGAAGAGAGCTCTCTGCCTACAGGTGATCAAACAGGTGGTGGCCGAGGAAGCGCTCACCCTGATAGCCCTGCGCGATCTGCCGGTCAACAGCGGCTGCCTGGGGGAGATCGCTCTCTCCAATGAACCACACATCACCCAGCTGTTCCTCACCGGACCCGGCAGTCGTGAAGAGCTGGAAAGGAAGCTTTACCTCACCAGAAAGAAGGTTGAAAAAACCATTTTCGAATCAGGACTGGGAGATGAGCGGGACTTTTATGTGGTGAGCCTTTCCACCCGGCAGATGATCTACAAAGGAATGCTCTCCTCACTGCAACTGCGCAGTTACTTCCCCGACCTCTCCCACCCCCAGTTTACCAGTCGCGTCGCACTGGTACACTCCCGCTTCAGCACCAATACCTTCCCTACCTGGGATCTGGCACAGCCCTTCCGCATGGTGGCACACAACGGCGAAATCAACACCATCCGCGGCAACCGACAGTGGATGCAGAGCCGCGAAAGCGTGCTCTCCTCATCCCACTTCCCCGACATGGAAGCACTCTACCCGGTGATCCAACCGGCCATGAGCGACAGCGCCTCGTTCGATAATGCGCTCGAGTTTCTGGTGATGTCGGGTAAGTCGCTGCCACATGCCATGGCGATGATGGTACCGGAGAGCTTCAATGACAAGAATCCCATCTCAGACGGGCTGAAAGCTTTCTATGAATACCACAGCATGCTGATGGAGCCCTGGGATGGCCCGGCCACACTCCTTTTCAGCGATGGACGCTATGCCGGTGGCATGCTCGACCGTAACGGCCTTCGTCCGGCTCGCTATACCATCACCTGCGATGGCATGTTGATCCTCGCCTCCGAAACAGGCACCCTGGAGACCGACGGTGCCAACATCCGGGAAAGGGGACGGTTGAAGCCGGGTAAGATGATGATGGTCGACACCCACAACGGCCGCATCTATCGGGATCAGGAGCTGAAAGAGGAGCTGGCTGCCGCCTTCCCCTACCGGCAATGGCTAAACAGCAACTGCCTCCACCTGGAACAGATCGCATCCGGCAGGAGGGTAAACAACGAGGTAGAGAATGGTGAGAGGTTGCTCAAGGCCTTCGGATACACCACCGAAGATCTGGAGTTGCTGATCAGGCCAATGGCCCAGGAGGGGAAGGAACCAGTCTCCTCGATGGGGAATGACGTAACGCCCGCCGCCTTTTCCGACAAGCCGCAACGGCTCTTCAACTACTTCCGGCAACAGTTCGCGCAGGTCACCAATCCGCCCATCGACCCCATCCGTGAGGAGCTGGTGATGTCGCTCACCGGCTACATCGGCGCCATCCACCAGAACCTGTTGCAGGAGATCCCCGAACTGTCGCCCATTGTCAGGATCAAAAGCCCGATCCTCACCAACACCCAGTTCGACATCCTCACCAACCTGCGCTACAAGGGTTTCTCTGCCGCCGTGATTCCCATGCTATTCCCTCCAGAAGGTGGAGCAGAGGGACTACAGCAGGCACTGGATACGCTCTGCCAATCGGTAGAGAAAGCGGTGGATGAGGGAAAACACTTCATTGTGCTGAGCGACCGGGGGGTAGATGCCACACACGCCCCCATCCCCTCGCTACTGGCCACCTCGGCGGTACACCTCTACCTGGTGGAACGACGCAAGCGGATGCAGATTGACATCGTGGTGGAGAGTGCCGAGCCGCGCGAAGTGATGCACTTCGCCCTGCTCTTCGGTTTCGGTGCAAACGCGGTGAACCCCTACCTGGTCTTTGCCGAACTGACCCAACAGGTGAAGAGGGGAGCACTGCAGCTCGATTTCGACACGGCCAAGAAAAACTATATCCAGGCGGTGAACAAAGGACTGCTCAAGGTGCTCTCCAAGATGGGCAACTCTACCCTGCGGAGCTATCGCGGCGCCCATATCTTCGAGGCACTGGGTATCTCAGCCAGTCTCCTCGACCGCTATTTCAGGGGTATCTCGTCCAAGATCGGTGGCATCGGGTTGGAGGAGGTGGTACAGGAGGTGCTGCAACCCCACCACGAAGCATTTCACCAGGAAGAGAACGAACCTTTCCGGTTACCCAACCCGGGACAGTATGCCTACCGCATAGAGGGTGAGTATCATGCCTGGAACCCGGAGACAGTCGCACGCCTGCAGATTGCCACCCGCACCGGCAATTATGAACTCTTCAGGGAATATACCCGCCTGGTGAATGAGAAGGAGAAACCGGCATTTATCCGTGATATGCTGGAATACAGGAAGGCACCCATCGACATCTCGGAAGTGGAGCCTGCGGAAAAGATCATGAGGCGGTTCTGCACAGGAGCCATGTCATACGGCTCCATCAGCCGTGAGGCACATGAGGCGCTGGCCATTGCAATGAACATCATCGGCGGGCGCAGCAACACCGGCGAGGGGGGCGAGGATCCCGCACGCTTCCTGCCGCAGGAGGATGGCCTCTCCCGCAGAAGCGCCATCAAGCAGATCGCCTCGGGCCGATTCGGTGTCACCACCGAGTACCTGGTCAATGCCGACGAGTTGCAGATCAAGATCGCACAGGGAGCCAAGCCGGGCGAGGGAGGACAACTCCCGGGCTACAAGGTGGACCAGATCATCGCCAGGACACGACACTCCATCCCCGGCATTTCACTCATCTCACCACCGCCTCACCACGACATCTACTCGATAGAGGACCTGGCACAGCTGATCTTCGACCTGCGAAATGTAAACCCGCGGGCGGTTATCAGCGTGAAGCTGGTCTCGGAGAGCGGCGTGGGCACCATCGCTGCCGGTGTGGCCAAGGCGAAGGCCGACCTGATCGTCATCAGCGGCGCTGAGGGTGGTACCGGAGCCAGCCCCTCCAGCTCCATCAAGCATGCCGGCCTCCCACTGGAGATAGGACTGGCGGAGACACAGCAGACGCTGGTGATCAACAACCTGCGAGGCATGGTGACCCTGCAGACGGATGGTCAGCTAAAGACGGGACACGATATCGTAATTGCCGCGATGCTGGGTGCCGAGGAGTACGGTTTCGCCACCAGCGCCTTGATTGTCCTGGGTTGTGTGATGATGCGCAAGTGTCACCTCAACACCTGCCCGGTGGGTGTCGCCACGCAGGATGCAGAGCTCCGCAAGCGATTTGTGGGCAGATATGAATACCTGGTCAACTACTTCCGCTTTCTGGCTGAGGATGTACGGGAGCAGCTGGCAGCAATGGGCTTCCGTTCTCTCGACGAGATCATCGGCAGAGCGGACCTGCTGCAACGGAAGCACTACCCGCAGATTCCGAAATCGGAGAAGATCGATCTCTCACGAATCACCTTCTTCCCGAAAGAGTCCTCACGGTATGCAATCCGCAAGATGGGAGACCGTCATCAACTGCCCGGGGAGCTTATCGACAGGAGGCTGATCAGCGAAGCACTTCCCGCCATCGAATTTCGACAACCGGTGGGGATCAAATTGAAGATACACAATACCGACCGTACCACCGGTGCGATGTTATCCGGCGAGATAGCACGCCGATACGGCCATGAGGGACTGCCCGGGCACACCATCTCCGTTTGGTTCGAAGGATCGGCAGGACAAAGCTTTGGTGCCTTTCTGGTGAAAGGTGTCACCTTCTATCTCCACGGAGACACCAACGATTACCTGGGAAAAGGATTGTCGGGCGGGGAGATTGTGGTGACCCCACCACGGGGCAGCACTTTCAGGGCGGAAGAGAACATCATCTGCGGCAACACCACCCTCTATGGAGCCACCTCGGGCGCCGTCTACATCAATGGTGTGGCAGGTGAACGCTTTTGTGTCCGCAACTCGGGAGCCCTCGCCGTAGTAGAGGGCGCCGGCGACCACTGCTGTGAATATATGACCGGTGGCTGCGTGGTGGTGCTGGGAAGGGTAGGTCGCAACTTCGCTGCCGGCATGAGTGGCGGTGTGGCTTACGTGCTGGATGAACAGGGTGACTTCGACTACCACTGCAATATGGAGATGGTCGAGCTCACCCTGGTGGAGGAGCTCTCCGACATCCGCGAGCTGAAACAGCTGATCGAAAAGCATCACCAGTATACCCACAGCGAGCAAGCGGGTCGCATTCTGACGGAATGGAATCACTACCAGGAGAAATTCATCAAGGTGACTCCCATCGAATACAAAAAGGTATTGCAGGAACGCAAGATCGCTGAACTTGAAAAGAAGATCGCAGTGGTGGAGAGAGATTACTAACATAGATCCCTCTGGTGGGGGAGACAAAAAACAATTGTATGGGAAACCCGAAAGCATTTATGACGATCGCCCGGAAAAATTCCGGCTATCGTCCCGTGAGCGAACGAATATATGATCAGGCAGAGGTGGAACAGACCCTCAACAGGGAGGACCGACGCGAGCAGGCCTCCCGCTGCATGGACTGCGGCATCCCCTTCTGCCACTGGGCCTGCCCCCTGGGCAACAAGATGCCAGAGTGGCAGGATCACATCTATCGTGGGGACTGGAAGAGAGGGGTGGAGGTACTGCACGAGACCAACAATTTCCCCGAATTCACCGGCCGTGTCTGTCCCGCCCCCTGTGAAAAGTCGTGCGTGCTGGCACTGCATGAGGCTCCGGTCACCATCCGCGAAAACGAAGCCTCGGTTACAGAGGTGGCTTTTATGGAAGGGATGATCCAGGCGCGGCCACCCAGACAGCGTACCGGAAGGCAGGTAGCGGTGATCGGATCAGGCCCCGCGGGACTGGCTGCGGCCCAGCAGCTGAACCGCAAGGGACACAGCGTCACGGTGTATGAGCGAGAAAAAAGCCCCGGGGGATTGCTACGCTATGGCATTCCCAATTTCAAGTTGAGCAAGAAGGTAATCGACCGGAGGCTGGCCCTGCTCCGCGAAGAGGGGATCGAGTTTATCACCGGCACCGAGATCGGAAGGGATATCCCAGGAAAAGAGATCATGGAACGCTTTGATGCGGTATGCCTGGCCGTGGGCGCCGGCAAACCGAGGGATATCACCCCGGAGGGACGTGACCTGAAGGGAATCCACTTTGCAATGGAGTACCTCTCGCAGCAGATACGACAGCTCCAGGGAGAGACAGCTGCCACAGAGGAACGGATCACTGCAGCCGGGAAGCATGTGCTGGTGATTGGTGGCGGAGACACCGGCTCCGACTGTGTGGGCACGGCTGTTCGGCAGGGAGCCCTGAGCGTGACCCAGATTGAGATCATGCCCAAGCCGCCGGTGGGCCACAACCCGGCAACCCCCTGGCCAAATCCCTACCCGCAGGTGCTGAAGACATCCTCCTCACACGAGGAGGGATGCAACCGCCGCTGGCAGATCAATACGCTGGCCTTCCGGGGGGAGGGGGAAAGCGTACGGGAAGCGGTAGTAGAGGAGATTCGCTGGGAAAAAGATGCCAATAACCGCTTCAGCATGGTCTCCTCGGGCAACAAAGAGAGCATCCGGGCAGAACTGGTACTGTTGGCACTCGGATTCGTACACCCGGTGCAGGAAGGACTGCTCAACGAGCTGGGGGTAGCCTATGATGTGCGGGGCAACGTATCGGTGGACAAGGGACATGCCAGCAGTGTATCACGGGTGTTCGCCACAGGCGATGCTGTGATGGGTGCCAGCCTGGTGGTGAAGGCAATCGCCTCGGGACGCAAGGTTGCCGAGGATATCCACCGATCGTTGCAAAATAACGAAAAAATATAAGCGGTAAGCCGTTTTGGTGATTGGTTCCTGGTTCAGAAACATCAAACATTGAACTATGAACCAAAAACCAATCAGGCTACCAACTTACCAACCAACTTACCAACTTACAACCATGTGTGGAATCGTCTGTACATTCAATATAAAGAGAGAAGAGGAGCAGTTGCGGCCGCAGCTGCTGGAGATGTCGAAAAGGGTACGACACAGGGGACCCGACTGGTCGGGTATCTTCAGCTGTAGCCGTGCCCTTCTGGCGCACGAGCGACTGGCGGTGGTAGACCCGGCATCGGGAAAACAACCGCTGGTCAGCAGTGATGGCAAACTGGTACTTGCGGTGAACGGTGAGATTTACAACCATCGGGAGATCCGCAAGCGGTATGAAGGGAGTTATGCCTTTCAGACGCAATCCGACTGTGAGGTGATTCTCGCACTCTACCAGGAGATGGGGCCATCCTTCCTGGAGGAGTTGAACGGTATCTTTGCTTTTGCTCTCTACGACCGGGAAAAGGATACCTTTCTGATCGGACGTGACCATATCGGAATCATCCCCCTCTATCAGGGATGGGATCGTGACGGTGCCTATTACGTAGCTTCCGAGCTGAAGGCGCTGGAAGGTTACTGCAACCGGATCGAGGAGTTTCCGCCCGCCCATTACTATTTCAGTGCCGACGGGGAGTTGACTCAATGGTACCGGCGCGCATGGAGCGATTACCACCAGGTGAAGGATAACCCCTCCGATGTAACGCGGTTACGGGAGGCATTGGAGGCTGCCGTACAGCGGCAACTGATGAGTGACGTACCCTACGGGGTACTGCTCTCCGGGGGACTCGACTCCTCCATCATCTCGGCTGTAGCAAAACGGTTTGCCGCCAGGCGGATCGAAAGCGACAACCGTGAGGAAGCCTGGTGGCCGCAGCTCCACTCCTTCGCCATCGGACTGAAAGGATCGCCCGACCTGGCGGCAGCCAGAAAGGTGGCAGACCATATCGGGTCGGTGCACCATGAACTGGAGTACACCCTTCGTGAGGGACTGGACGCCATCCGCGATGTGATCTACCACATCGAGACCTACGATGTGACTACCGTACGGGCCAGCACCCCGATGTACCTGATCGCCCGTTTCATCAAATCGATGGGGGTGAAGATGGTGCTCTCGGGTGAGGGTGCCGATGAGATCTTCGGTGGCTATCTTTACTTCCACAAGGCACCCAACGCGGAGGAGTTTCACAAGGAGACGGTACGCAAGCTGGGCAAACTACACCAGTACGACTGCCTCCGCGCCAACAAATCGCTCGCCGCCTGGGGCGTGGAGGGGCGTGTGCCCTTTCTCGACAAGGAGTTTATCGACGTGGCAATGTGCCTCAATCCCAAAGACAAGATGGCCGGCAACGGCAGGATCGAAAAGCACATCCTCCGGGAGGCATTCGCCGATTACCTGCCTGCAGAGGTGGCCTGGCGACAGAAGGAACAGTTTTCCGACGGGGTAGGATATGGCTGGATTGACACCCTCAGGGAGATCGCCAACCGCGAGGTGAGTGATGAGCAGTTACAGAGCGTCCGATACCGATTCCCCATCAACCCGCCACTGAGCAAGGAGGAGTACCTCTACCGCTCCATCTTTACCGAACTGTTTCCCTCCGACAGTGCTGCCCGCTGTGTTCCATCGGTACCATCGGTAGCCTGTAGTAGTCCCGTAGCACTCGAGTGGGACGAGGCATTCCGCAGAAATGCCGATCCGTCCGGTCGTGCCGTCTCTTCAGTGCATGTCCATGGCTACAGTACGACTGTCGCAGTCGGTCGCACCGACTGAATAGATCCTGCAGATTGCATTGCATCGATTCCCGGGCTATACATACTCGTCGCCGTAGCGGAACTTTACGTCGGTCACAAAATGCTTGATGCGTTGCTCCTCGCTCTTTTTGCAGATCAGCAACACATTATCCGATTCTGCCACGATGTAGTCATCCAGCCCCTGGATCACCACCAGCTTGTCATCGCTCATGGCCACCACGTTGTCGTTGCTTTCCACAAAGAGAGTCTTGCAGTGGAGACTCGCGTTGTTGCTGTCATCCCGGTCCGATACTTCATGGAGGGCTCCCCAGGTTCCCAGGTCACTCCATCCAAAATCGGAGATATTGACAAATACATTGTCCGCCTTCTCCAGGATCCCGTAATCGATGGAGATATTGGGACAGAAAGGAAAAGTCTCATCCACAAACTGTTTCTCACGGGGGGTATTGAAAAAGAGTTTTCCCTCATCAAACTTCTGGACGATGTCGGGAAGGTGCCTCCGGAATGCTTCCAGGATGCTGTTCACATTCCAGAGAAAGATTCCGGAATTCCACATGAACTCACCACTCTCCAAGAACTTCTTTGCCAAATCAATATCAGGCTTCTCGGTAAAGGCTTTCACCTTACAGATACCCTCCCGGTTGTCACCATCCACCTGTATATAGCCATAACCTGTTTCAGGCCGGCTGGGCTTAATGCCCAGGGTGAGGAGTACCGGGTTCTCAGCCACAAAGGCGAGCCCGCTACGCATGTCAGCTGCAAATTGCTCCTCCCGCAGGATCAGGTGGTCTGACGGCGCCACAATGATGTTGGCATCGGGATCGGCAGCATGGATGCGGTAGGAGGCAAAAGCGATAGCCGGCCCAGTGTTTCGTCTCAGCGGCTCCAGCAGCAGCTGGTTGTCGCTGACTTCGGGCAGTTGTTGCCGGGTCATTCCGGCATAGGCGTCATTGGTAACGATATAGATATTCTCCGGCGGAACAATTTTCCTGAACCTGTCGTAAGTGCTTTGTAGCAGAGAACGACCGGTGCCAAAAAAATCCAGAAACTGTTTGGGTTTGTCTTCTTTACTGAAGGGCCAGAAGCGGCTTCCCACTCCGCCGCTCATGATCACGCAATAATTATTGTTTCTCATTACTAAGATTATATATTTGATACCAAGGAAAATCTCTTACATTTGATCAGATGAGCTGCCTCATACAACCATGTAAATAACATCATTCTGTAACAATTTGTTTATATACTCCCGTTTCCATCCTTAAAGGTACAAAACTTATCGGCACAACCGATAGATCTGGATCACCAATCGGCATAAAAAAAGAAAAAAAAGACTTTCATTATCTGAAAAATATAACTACTTTTGCAGGCACATTTTCACAATGCCCAGATGGCGGAATTGGTAGACGCGCTGGTCTCAAACACCAGTGGATTCACTTCCATGCCGGTTCGATCCCGGCTCTGGGTACCCGGGAAGCAAAACCCTAACTGATCAGTAATCAGTTAGGGTTTTTTACTTCTCAATTTATTCCCCAATTGCGGTGTTTTCAGGAGTTTTCGCACCTACCTTACCCAAACTTCACCCTGTCCGCCAAGTAACGGAGAAATGGAAAAGCAGGGTCACGAACCGGTTACTGGTTTGGAAGCGAAGAAACAAAACAGTCAATAAAAAAACCATCCCGAAGGATGGTTTTTGGGGAGTGATGTGGCCAATCACATTATCTGATCTTCTTGTAACCATACACGGCACGGGCACCCAGCTCCTCTTCAATACGAAGCAGCTGGTTGTACTTGGCCATACGGTCGGAGCGGCTCAGCGAACCGGTCTTGATCTGGCCGGCATTGGTGGCTACCGAGATGTCGGCGATCGTAGCATCTTCGGTCTCTCCGGAACGGTGAGAGGTGACGCTGGTGTAACCGTTGCGGTGAGCCATTTCGATGGCGTTCAGCGTTTCGGTGAGCGTGCCGATCTGGTTCACCTTGATCAGGATGGAATTGGCACATCCCAGCTTGATACCTTTCTCCAGGAACTCCACGTTGGTCACGAACAGATCGTCACCCACCAACTGGCACCTGTCGCCAATCTTGTCGGTGAGGAGCTTCCAGCCTTCCCAGTCACCTTCATCCATACCATCCTCGATTGAGTCGATCGGGTACTTGGAAATCAGCTCGGCCAGATAGTCGGCCTGCTCGGCGGAGTTGCGTTTCTTGCCGTTGGGACCTTCAAACTTGGAGTAGTCATATACACCATTCTTATAAAATTCGGAAGCGGCGCAGTCGAGACCGATCATTACATCCTTGCCCGGCTCGTATCCGGCATTCTTGATGGCAGTGAGAATCGATTCCAGTGCCTCTTCGGTACCACCGTCCAACTTGGGGGCAAATCCGCCCTCATCACCCACGGCAGTACTCAGCCCCTTGTCGTGCAACACCTTTTTCAGTGCGTGGAATACTTCGGCACCCATGCGGAGACCTTCCCTGAATGAGTTGGCACCCACAGGACGAATCATGAACTCCTGGAACGCGATAGGGGCATCGGAGTGTGAGCCGCCGTTGATGATGTTCATCATCGGAACAGGCAGCACATAGGCGTTGGTGCCGCCGATGTAGCGATAAAGGGGCAGTCCGAGATAGTCGGCAGCAGCCTTGGCGACTGCCAGCGACACACCCAGCAATGCGTTGGCCCCCAGGTTCGACTTGGTCTTGGTACCATCCAGCTCCAGCATCCGGGCATCAATGCTGGTCTGCTCCAGGACGTTCATCCCCAGCAATGCGGGGGCGATCACCTCGTTGATGTTGGAAACGGCTTTCAGCACCCCCTTGCCCAGGTAACGGTCCTTGTCTCCGTCACGCAGTTCAAGCGCTTCGTTCTCACCGGTTGAAGCACCGGAAGGAACGGCAGCACGACCAAACGCACCTGACTCGGTCAACACATCTACTTCCACGGTTGGATTCCCTCTCGAGTCCAACACTTCTCTACCTGAAATACTTACGATTCTCATGTTGTTGAATTTTATAGTGATTATCTATGTTGTATGCTAAGCAATTGCCTGATAAGATGATACCCAAAAACAGACCCGACAGGAAATCTGCATGCAAAGATACATTTTTTTTGCGAATCAGAGGGCTTGTAAAGGGAAAGTTAGGTTAAAGGATAATAACGGAAGAGTGGCATTCCTCATCATAGCGATGAATCAGGCACCGCCTCCGTTCACGGTGGCAATCAACACACTCAGGTTCGAGGTGAGCAGCTTTACCGAGATGGCCATCAGGATGACGCCAAAGAATTTACGAAGGATATAGGCACCGCTCTCCCCCAGCATTTTCTTCACCAGGTCGAGGTAGCGCAATACCAGGTAGACGATCACCAGGTTGAGAAAGACCGCCAGGATGATATTGAGGGTATGATACTCCGCACGCATGGAGAGCAGGGTGGTGAAGCTTCCGGGGCCGGCAATAAGGGGAAAGACCACCGGAAATAGGGTGGAGGAGTTGTCGGTATTGGTGCTGTCATTCTTGAATATCTCCACACCGAAGATCATCTCGATGGAAAGGATCAGCAACACGACTGCTCCTGCCACTGCAAAAGCCGAGATATCAAGTTGGAACAGTTTCAGGATCCACTCTCCCACAAAGAGAAACCCCACCAGGATGGTCAGCGAATAGAATGCAGCCTTTTCAGGATGTATGGTTTTGTTTTGGCTTCTCAGATTCAGGAAGATGGGCACGGAACCGGTCACATCAATAATGGCGAACAAAACCAAAAAAGCACTGATTATTTCCACACCGTTAAAAACCATCATATCCGGGAAAATTAGAATTGTGAAACCACATGCTTACCTTTTGTCACAAAAATAGGCAAAATTCCCGGATGATCCAAGAAAATCGATCATTCATGCCATCACTTCGTGGATTGTCTCAAAGGGATAGGGATTGGGATGCACCCGGTTTAGATACCTGATGATCCGGAACGCATTGAAATGATGAAAAAAGCGCTTTCGGAATGCATGCACAGTAGCACTGTTCTGTTTACAGTCGGCAATCATGCCCCAAAAGTCGTTCTCCTGCAGATAAGCAACCAGCGATGGATGGAGAGCATCCATGATGGCCGCACCCCTCCCTTCATCCAGGTGGAAGAGCTGATCGATACGCGCAAAAAGCAGTGAGAGTTCCCGGAAGGATCTGCGGGAATAGACCTTCAACACCCCGTCCGGCTCCTCCAGTATCTTCTGCAGTGCCGGTCCCGTACCGAAAGGAACCCGGTCGGAAAAGCGTGCCAGGGGATAAACGACCACATCCGGCAACTCCATGATGTTTCCCCGTGCGAAAATTTTCTGCAGAAAATAAAAATCCTCTCCCCCTTGCTGTCTCCCCATACCGCCGGTTTTCACATAGCCGTCTGCTGACACGGCAAAAGCCGACCCAATGGTATGCCAGTAAAAGGGAAAACCAATCTGTTGCAACATCTTGCTAACGTAACGGAGATAGGATTCATATTGTCTGACAGCTTTCTCCAACCGGGAATCATCACCTTTTACCCGGTGTTCAAATGCATGCAGGGTAGCATTCAGTTTTCCGTTTGCAGAGAAGGCATCCCAGATGGCTGTGAGAAAATTGGAGGAAACGGTGCAGTCTGCATCAAGGGAAATAATTACGCCATGCTTCTTCTCATGATGCAGGAAATGATGCACCGCAAGATCCATTCCTATCTTTCGTGCAAGCCCCACACCGGCATGCTTGCGGGGCAGTTCCTCGAAGAGAAGCGGAAAAAGGGTGATGCCGCCGGGGTCGGTGAGCGAGCGGGCACGCTGAAGGGTTTGCCGATAGGTGACTCGGTTTTGCAATATCCCTCCCTCTGCTGCATTTTCTCCCGCATTACAGACCACCGCTACCAGCACCTTTGCATTGGGCCGATCGCAGGCCAAAAGAGAATCCAGTGTTTCCGTCAGCTCCGGTTCATTGTAACAGGGAATCACCACGACCATATCTGCAGCGATCGCAGTGGGATAGAGGATATCCATGTATTCTCTCTTTTGTCTGTCAACATATTGCCTCCAGCGTTGCATAGAAAGCAGTGTAAAGGGGTAAAAAATAAGGCCCTTTTTGCAAAGAACCTTATCCGATCACCTCTCAGGAGTGATCATTTCTTTTCCTCTTCCGGTTTGGTTGCCGCGGTGGCGGGTCCATACCGTTCGTTCAGAAAGGCAATCACCTCTTCAGTGATATCATATTTCCGGTCAGCATACAGCACGGTACTGGTGGTACGGTTGCTGAAAATAATCTCATAATGCTTTCCTTTACTGAATTCGATCATCCGCGCCTTGACGGTGTCTTCCATCTGAATATTCAATTTCTCCTGCTCCAGCATAAACTCCTGTGTGAGACGTTCTGCCAGCTGCTGATATTCCTGGTTCATCTGCAGTATCCGTTCCTGCTCTTGTTGCGCTCTCTCCTGGCTTAGGAAGGCATTGTTGCGCAGCTTGCGTTCAAATTCCTGGGCTGCCGAGTTGATCTGGTTCTGTCGCTGGTTGAGGGTGGCACGTGTGCTCTCCTCTTTCCGCAACAGGGATTCGTTCAGATCCTTCGCGAAATTGTAGTTCATCAGGAGAGAATCCACATTCACGTAGGCAATTGGCAAAGTGATTGAGGAATCGTTCAGCAACAGGGAGAGCTCTTTACCGTTGGCGCTACCAGCCGATCTACCGGAAGTGAAGTGCAGAATGTACAGAATAATCAGGGCAACCGCCAGCACACCACTGACGATGTAGGGAGTAGAATTCTTCATTGTAACGGATTTATAAATTTTCTGATTTCAATAATTTCTCGATCGGACTCTCTCTTCTGTTCAATTCCGCATCCTGTGATGTGGCACAATGAATCCCTTTGTCCTGCATTGCCTTACACTCACCAATATGAAGGCTTGGGAACGCCCCCTTACGGGAGAAGAAGACCCGCACTCCCATCAGCAGGATGGCAATGAACAGGATAACGATCCCTATCAGTACGACTTTTAACATATTACCTGTTTTTAACGGCGCAAAGATAGTCCAAATCACCCATTAAACAGCACTTTTTCGCATTAAAGATAGTAAATTTTTTGCCTGACAGCGAATTTTATCCTATTTTTATCGTCAACTAAACCATCAACAAAAAGAGATGAAGACCATACAAGAGCTACAACCTACTGCCATCTGGCGTTATTTCCATGACATTACCCAGATACCCAGACCCTCAAAGAAAGAGGGAAAGATCCTGGCCTATCTGCTCGAATTTGCCAGCAAGCACGCGCTGGAGGCTACACAGGATCAGGCAGGCAACATACTGATCACCAAGCCGGCAACACCCGGAAGAGAGGATGCCCCCACGGTGATCCTGCAATCGCATGTCGACATGGTGTGCGAGAAGAATGCGGGGGTGAAACACGATTTCGACAACGACCCCATTGAAACCATCATCGATGGTGACTGGATCAGAGCCAATGGCACCACGCTGGGAGCCGATAACGGCATCGGCGTAGCGGCTCAGTTGGCTGTGCTGGCTGCCGATGAGATCAAACACGGCAGAATTGAGGCACTATTCACCGTGGATGAGGAGACCGGACTCACAGGCGCCAATTCCCTCAGCAGGGAGTTCCTCTCCGGGAATATACTGATCAACCTCGACACCGAAGAGGAGGGTGAGATCTATATCGGTTGTGCCGGAGGAAAGGGAACCCGCGTCTATTTCACCTACAAGGAGAAGGAGACACCCAAGGGCTATTTCTGGTTCCGGGCAGAAGTGAAAGGGCTTCGCGGCGGCCATTCCGGCAGTGATATCGACAAGGGATACGGCAATGCCAACAAGATCCTTGCACGCTTCCTTCACTCCCTTACCCGGAAGAAGTATGGCATGGTGTTGTCGGAGATTGGCGGCGGCAACCTGCACAATGCCATCCCACGTGAAGCCTATGCCCTGGTAGGTGTGAAGGCGAAATACAAGGAGGATATCCGGGTGAAGGTCAACACCTTCCTGGCCGACCTGCGCGAGGAGTACAAAAAGGTGGAGCCGAGCCTTGACTTGCTGCTCGAATCGGCGCAGATACCCTCCAAGGTCATCAACCGCAAAACAACAGAACGGCTGATTCTCTCGCTCTGTGCCTGTCCGCACGGTGTGATTGGCATGAGCAGTGATATCGAGGGCCTGGTTGAGACCTCCACCAACCTGGCATCCGTGAAGATGCTTCCCGACCGGCGAATTGAGGTGGGCACCAGTCAGCGCAGCTCCGTGGAGTCACAGAAACGCTATGTGGTGGATATGGTCTCCTCGCTCTTCACGCTGGCAGGAGCAAAGGTGACACACAGCGAGGGATATCCGGGCTGGAAGCCCAACCCTTCGTCTGCGATTCTGGAACTGGCAAGGGAAGAATACCGGAAGTTGTATGGCACAGAGGCAAGAGTGAAGGCCATTCACGCGGGACTGGAATGCGGGCTCTTCCTGGAGAAGTACCCTACGCTCGATATGATCTCCATCGGACCGGACATGACCGATGTGCACTCTCCCGACGAGAAGATGAAAATCTCCTCGGTAGGCAAATTCTGGGATTACCTGGTGAAGATCCTGGAAGCAGTCTGACTGATTCTTTCTCCCCTCTGTAGTGAGACACCTGGTTCTTTCCTGTTGGATCTGCTGGCTGGCATCCGCCACTACCCTGTCATCGCAGGAACCCTTCCGCGTGATGTTTTACAATGTGGAGAACCTTTTCGACACACGAAACGACTCGCTGAAAGAGGATGATCAGTTTCTGCCGGAAGGATTCATGCGCTGGACCCCTTACAGGTATTGGGAGAAGTTGCGCAACCTCACACGGGTGATCACCGCCGTGGGTGAAATGTACGCACCGGCACTCGTCGGTTTGTGTGAGGTGGAGAACGACAGTGTATTGTTCGACCTCACGAAGCGGTCTCCCTTGCGGGTACAGGGGTATGAGTATCTGCTCACCCATTCACCCGATGAACGGGGTATCGATGTGGCACTGCTCTATCAGCCGCATCAGTTCCGCCTGCTACAGACAGGTGAGTATGAGATCTCCTTTCGACAACGGCGGAGAAAACCAACCCGAAACATCCTGCATGTTGTGGGCGAAGTGATCAGTGGCGACACCATCGACCTGTTTGTCTGCCATTTCCCCTCCCGCAGTGAAGGGAAAAGAGAGACAGAGCCGGCCCGTATCGATGCCGCCGCTCTCTTGCGTGGCAAGTGTGACAGCCTCTTCACCCTGCGCAATCACGCCCACATCGTGATCATGGGAGACTTCAACGACCAGCCCAATGACAAAAGCCTTTCCCGGGTGCTTGCAGCAAAGAGAATAGATGGCCAACCTGACAGGAACCTGCTCTATAACCTGTTCCAGCAGATGGCGCCAAGTCAGGAGTATGGCACCTGCAAATACCAGGGGCGATGGGAGCTTCTCGATCAATTTGTGGTCAGCGGCAACCTTCTGATGCGGGAAAGCAACATCCGGGTCAGTAGCGAGGGTGCCAAGATCTTCCGGGCTCCATTTCTGCTGGAGGAAGATGAGCGCCACTACGGCATGAAACCTTTCCGCACCAGCCTGGGTCCCCGTTACCTGGGAGGGTTTAGCGACCACCTTCCCATCTACATGGATCTTATCATGGGTGAGGTCGAGTAGCGTTTTCCGAATGAGCCGTTACCAAACTTTATCTTAAAAAACGGAACAGTTACGCAAATTAGTTATACATTTGCATTTTATGACAGCAACAGTATACAACCCAATAAATAAATTAGATCTATGAACCCACTGCTCATCAACTTAAACGGATGGGAGATACCCATCATCGTACTGGTAATACTTATTCTGTTTGGCGGGAGGAAAATACCCGAATTCATGAAAGGGCTTGGAAAAGGCATCAACAGCTTCAAGAAAGGGTTGAACGATATTGAGGAGGACATCAAGGCCGATCCAACCAACAGCAACTCATCCTCCGAAAAGTAGCAACCACCACGGGAGATCCGTAAGGGATAGTCTCCTTTTCACTAAATCACCTGTACCTTCTCGGGTATAACCTGCCAATGCCGGGTTGTACCCGAGAAATGAATCTGTAGCGCAAGGTTTACATGGCAGAGAAAGAAATGTCCTTTTGGGATCATCTGGAGGAGTTCAGGTGGACACTGATCCGCATCATCATCGCAGTGGTCACTTTCTCCATCGCAGGTTTTGTTGTGATTCCCAGAATCTTCGACAGCATCATTCTGGCTGCCCGTTCCTCTGATTTTGTCACTTACCGTTTTTTGGATAAAGCCAGCAGGTTCATCCCCTTCCTGCCCGATTTCTCTGCTGAGGCATTTGAGGTGCAGATCCTCAACATCAGCATGACAACCCAGTTTATGACCTATATCTCCACATCACTGGCTTTTGGTGTGCTCTGTACCATTCCCTATATCCTGTATGAATTGTGGAAATTTGTCAGTCCGGCCCTTTATGAGAACGAGGCGAAAGGAGTTAAGACAGCTTTCGGATTTGGTGGCTTTATGTTTGTGGTCGGATGCCTGGTAGGCTACTTTGTGGTCTTTCCCCTGATCTTCCGTTTTCTGATTACCTTCGAGCTGAGTGATTCAATTGAGAACATGCTCTCCCTCGACTCCTACATGAGCAACTTCTACACCCTGATCCTGATCATGGGGCTCGTCTTTGAGCTGCCACTGGTCTTCTGGCTGTTATCGAACCTGGGACTTATCTACCGGCCGTTTTTTCGCAAGTACCGTCGCCACGCGGTGGTGGGGTCACTCCTTGCAGCCGCGCTGATCACCCCTTCCGGCGATCCCTTCTCACTCTTCGTGGTCACTGTGCCCATCTACATGCTTTGGGAAATCAGCGCCTTTATGGTGAAGAAGGAACCACCCGAAGAGGAAGAGGAAGAACATTTGCCCTCCCTCATTGATGAATGAAGAGGGAAGAGAGCCGCCAGGGCTGAGTAGCTCACCTCACGGCGATCACCTCAATCTCCACCAATGCATTTTTGGGCAACGCCTTCGCCGCGAAGGCCGAGCGAGCGGGATAGGAGCCATTGAACTGCTCTGCGTATACCTCGTTCATCTCTGCGAAAAGTGACATGTCCTGGAGGAAGACCGTAGTCTTGACAATCTGCTCATTTTCCAATCCGGCAGCTGCCAGCACCGCAGCGATATTGGAAAATATCTGTCTGGTCTGTTCCCGGACACCTCCACCCACCAGATCACCCGTAACCGGATCAATGGGCAGCATCCCCGACAGGAACAACAGTCCGTTCACCTCTACCGCCTGGCTGTAGGGCCCTATGGCTGCCGGCGCATTTTCTGTGGAAACAATTATCTTTTGCATGATGGTTGTAAATTTGATCGATAAGCTGTATGCTGTGACCGATACGTTATTCTCCTTTCCTAACGACCCATACCCCGTTGTCTTACCACTTCGTAGATCAGCACCCCTGCGGCCACGGATACATTGAGCGACTGGATCGCGCCAAACTGTGGGATCTTCACCAGCTCATCACTCACCCGCAGGTGGTCGGAAGCGACACCGGTATCCTCGGCACCCATTACAATGGCTACCGGCACGGTGAGATCGCTCCCGGTATAGTATGCAGCTGCCTTCTCGGTTGCCGCCACCACCTTGACGCCGCTATGCCTCAGGAAGAGAATCGCCTCTTTCAGGCTCTGCTCACGACACACCGGGATAGTGTGCAGCGCTCCGGCTGATGTCTTCACCGCGTCGGCATTGACCGACACACTGCCACGGGCCGGTATCACAATGGCATCCACTCCTGCCACCTCGCAGGTGCGGGCAATGGCTCCAAAGTTGCGCACATCGGTGAGGCCATCAAGCACCAGGATAAACGGGCTTTTTCCCTGCTCGTATAGCATTGGAATAATCTGTTCCAGCTTCTGGTAGGCAACTGCCGAGGTGAAGGCAATCACGCCCTGGTGGTTCTTGCGGGTGATGCGATCGATACGCTCAAGCGGAACCCGCTGCATCGGGATCTCCCGGGTGCGCAACAACTGCTGCAGCTCCATGAACAGGTCACCGGATAGCTCACGCTTAACCAGCACCTTATCAATCTCTTTTCCGGCTTCGATCGCCTCTATCACGGCACGAATGCCAAAGATCATCTCTTTCTCTTTCATTGTTCAGGTTGTTTCGAGCATCACCCTGGCATTTTCCACAGCCTGCTCCGTTATTTCAGCTCCACTCAACATGCGTGCTATCTCGTTCACCCGTTCCTCACCGGTCACCCTTCTGATTCCGGTAACTACACTGTTGTCCTGTTCCTCCTTAAACACCACAAAGTGGGCATCTCCCTTTGAGGCTATCTGGGGCAGATGGGTAATCCCGATCACCTGCATCTCGCAGCTCATCATCTTCATGACCGACCCCACCTTGTCGGCTACCTCTCCCGAGGTACCGGTATCAATCTCATCGAAGATGATAGCCGGCAACGCGGTGGCTCCCGCAATCATTGCCTTCAGCGACAACATCAGTCGTGAGATCTCACCACCCGAAGCGATGGACGAGACGGGTTGCAACGAACTGCTTTTGTTGGCAGAAAAGAGAAACGCAACCTGATCAACGCCGGTGGCATCAGGATCTCTTCGGGGGGTGATCTTACAGTGAAAACGGGCGTGAGGCAGCTTCAGGTAGTTGAGCATGCCGATCAACTGTTGTTCAATCGCCGCGGTGGCAGCATGCCGTTTCTTACTCAGCTCTTCCGCTTTCTCCAGCATCGCCCTTCTCCTGTCGGCAGTATATCTCTCCTGTTCCTCCAGCCTCTCTTCGAGGGTGCCGATCTGCTGCAACCTATCGCCGATCTCATCACGCAGGGCTATCAGCTCTCCCACGGTGCCGAGGCCATGTTTCTTCTCCAGATCATAGAGCATATTGAGCCGCTCCTCCAGCAGTTGCTGCCGCCCCGGATCAAATTCAACCGCCTCAAACAGGCGGGATGCCTCCTCCCGCACATCTTTCAGATCGAGGTAAGCCGACTCCACCCTCCTGGCGAGCCCTCCCACTTTCGGGAAAACGGCATGTATCGCCTGCAGGAGATCTCTCACCGCACGCAGCTGCCCCTCCACATTCTGTTCACCGTTCGAAAGAATAGCAGTAGCAGAATAGAGGGCCGATTTGATCTCCTCAGAGTGGGTCAACGCCTCCAGCTCCTCTTCCAACTGTTCCTGTTCACCCTCTTTCAACGAAGCATCCTGAAGTGCCGTGTGCTGAAAACGGAGATACTCTTCCTCTTCCCTGTTACGGCGCGATTGCTCCCTGAGACTGCCCAGTGTTTTTTCCGCGGCATGGTAAGCCGCAAAAGCCTTCTCATAGCCAACCAGCTCATGGCTGGTGCCTGCCAGCAGATCCACCACCCTGAGCTGAAATAGATTGTCATTGAGTGATAGATTCTGATGCTGGGAGTGGATATCAATTAACCGGTCGCCCAACAACCTCAGGTCGTTCAGGTTAACGGGTGAATCATTGATGAAAGCACGTGACCTGCCTGTCACCCATATCTCCCGCCGCAGGATACAGTCATCGCCGTCATAGATCCACTCATGTTCCTCAAAGAGAGGCTTCAGGTCGTAGGCAGAAAGGTCGAACAACCCTTCAACCACACACCTGGATGCATCCTGCTTCAAATACCGCATATCGGCACGCTGCCCCAAAATCAACGACAGGGCACCCAGGATGATCGACTTGCCGGCGCCTGTCTCACCGGTGATCACTGAGAATCCCTTATCGAATGTGATCTGCAGGGAATCAATCAGCGCATAATCCTGTATATGAAGTCTCTTTAACATAGGCAATTATTCGCGCAGCTTATCCAGCGCGTCGTTTCGTGTGGGGTAGATTTCCCGCAGTAGCTGGAGATAATGAGTCCTTTCTGACCGGCTACCCTGTGAGAGTATATCCGTCAGTTCCTGCAACCGGGCATCACCAAAGAGGGCAAGGAGCCGATGACCCGGACGTTCGCGGTGAAGCGAGGAAAGAAACCGAAGGATACCGGTTGCCGTTGTGATTTGTGGATCAGCATGGAAACGGTGCCAGATCAGCCGGTACTGTTCGAGCGATCCATCATTGAAAGCCTCTGCAATCGCCGTACGACCACCTTGGTGGCGATAGCTCTCCCATCCCGGCCAACCGTGAGAGCGTGCACCGGTGGCAATCTGCTCCATCGCCCGAAAATAGTTGGTTCCACCCAACGGACTCGCCACGTCACCCTCCAGTCCAAGGATCAAACAGGCATAGTAAGCCACGGTGGCGGTCAGGTTGTCATCAGTCGAACGGGCATCGTAGATCAGTGGCTGATGAGCAGAATAACTGAATACAAGCTCCTTGTCCCGCAGTTTCAACAGGGGGGTGAGCGGTTTGTCCGACTCGTCACGTGCAAAGGATTGCAGATAAAGCTCCCCGCGAAAGGATCCGGTAGGATCAGTTCCGGTAATCACCAGATTGAAAGAGCATCTGACTTTCTTGTGTGTCTGGCTGGATTGATCCCCCCACTGTTGTCCGTTGAGGAATCTGTTCAACGACTCTTCCAGGGAAAGGAACAGCTCCCTGTCACGTCCCTGCAGGGCGGTGCTGTTCACTGCCACCGAAGCCTGAAGCTCCTGTGCGGTAAGAGAGAAAACAGCTATCAACCAACTCCACCAAAAAATGACCCCCGTAACAATACCCCTCATTCATTAAACGGATTGATGTCTGGGAAAGCAATGCTTATCGCCGGCTTCCGTTTACAAAAATACACATTATTCCCGATAATCATTCATTTTTCAGGGAGAGATGAGGGAAGGCGGCATGACAAGAAACTCTGTCCGGCGGTTGAGCTGATCGGCTATTTCCTGTTGCGTGGTTGAAAGCTGACGGATACAGCTATCCGTCAGAAAGAGACCCTCCTGAAGAAAGGGATATTGCGCAGCGGTTCGCCGATCCACCTGCTTGGGCGTCGAACTTCCGTAACCAACACAGGCGAGGCGCTCCGGATCAACACCTCCGGCAACGAGAAAATCAGCCACCGAGCTTGCGCGACGCAATGAGAGTGCATGGTTATAACTGTCGCTCCCATGCCGGTCGGTATGAGAGGAGAGTTGCACCCTGATCTCCGGATGCTCCTGCATGAGTGTTATCAGATTACCCAGCTCCTCTTCCGATTCCGGACGAAGAACCGCACGGTCAAAATCATAGAAGATATGCTCCAGGATAACCGGTCGGTTGTAGGGGGTCATCTCAAAATCCAGATAGATGAGTGTGTCGTTGCAGACACGCATTGCCGGGAGCGATTGCTTGCGGTTCAGGTATCCTTCTGCCTGCGCCAGGAAGAGATAGTCGACACCCTCCTCAGCGACAAAGTGATAAACGCCCTCACGGTCTGTCGCAACCCGGTGGAGCGAGCCATCACTGCCCACCACATCAATAACGGCAGCCGCTATCAGGTGATCTCCCGGATCCACCACAAACCCCTCAAGCCGAATTTTCCTGTCTACCCGTACAAAAGACCAGATATGGTCATACCCCCTTGCATCATCTCTGTTGGAACTGAAGAAACCCTTCCCTCCCCCCTGCTCAAGGGTAATGCCAAAATCATCGGCAGGTGAATTCAGCGGAACGGGCAACTGTTCCAGCCTCCACCTTTTGCTGGAGCTGCTTTTTATGGCACGGAAGAGATCGAGACCTCCCCTTCCAGGATGCCCGTCGGAAGAGAAGTAAAGGGTCGTATCGTTCTGCAGCACAGGAAACATCTCATTCCCATGCGTATTAATCACTGCACCGGCATTCTCCAGGCTCACCACCTCCTGCCTGTGGTTGAGATGTGCCAGCCAGATATCGGTTCCCCCATATCCGCCCGGCATATCGGAAACAAAAAAGAGGAGCTCTCCTGAACCCGATATGGCCGGATGGGCAAACAGCGAGAGCGAGTCGTCCGACCTGATGGCGAGAGGGTTGCCGGAGGACCAGACCCCATTGACCCTCCGGGAGAAGAAAATACCTGTCAGCCGCTCCTCACCGCTACCAGCAGGAGTGAAGCTGTAAAACATCAGCCCTCCGTCATTGGTCACAGTAGCAACCCCTTCATCACAATGGGTATTGAGTGGTGATTCTACTCTTTTGGGTTGCCTCCACGCCTCCTGGCTGTCCTTTGCAGAGAAGAATATATCGTGGTACTTGGTACCGGTCACCGAGCTTCTCTCCTCACCCGGGATGCTTTCGCGGGAAGAGGTGAAATAAAGCAGCTCGTCACCGGGCATCAGAAAAGGAGAAAAATCACTGCGCGACGAATTGAAGAGATCCATCCGACTCACCTGGTAGCGAGCCGTACACCCTTCTGATTGCCTCAACCCCTGCAAGGAGTGCTCAACCCCAAGCAAACCGGCAATCGCTGTTTCATCCTCTGGCGCATGCGACAAATAGTCATGATAGAGAGCAGCTGCCTGCGTATACTCCCCCTCCCTGTGTAACATCTGTGCCTGTCGCAAAAGGGCGACAGGATCCGGATACCCAAACCGGATGGCATTGCCGTAAGCCGTAGCGGCATGGGCCGACTGATTCAGATGACGGTAATTTTCCGCCATCTCAAAGGCGATCACTCCTCGCAACGCCCTCTCCTCACGGGGTGTTTGTCGGTAAAGGGTACGGTACATGCCAACCGCCGCATGGTATTCCCCCCGCACATAATGCATCCGGGCATCACCCAGCCGAACCCGGTTGCAGGATAGCGCAGGGAACAGACACAACAACAAAAGAGAAGAAGTGATCCGCCTCAAATCAAAAAACCGTTTAGCGATAAAACGGTTTTTTGATGCCAATATTGCATGGTCCTTGCCTTTTGCGATCATGAGAGGGAGAAAAGCCCAGGCGGACTCACTACTGGTGCTCCGGCCGCAACAGGTCATTCACCGTCTTTACCGGATTGAAAGTGGATAGCGGCACTTCCACAAAAAGGGTGTTCCAGTCGCTCATCGCGCCGTTCCAGAGCCCGGGTAGCTCGAGTGCCTTCAGTTCCCTGCCGTTTTTGGATTTATGGGAAATAAATCCGGTATTGGGATCCACAAATTTTGTCAGGTCAAACTTGTTACCCTGGTAGCACTTCACCCCGCAAACCAGATCCACCGGATTAAAATGGGATCCGTTGCGGAAGGCATCCATGGCACGGGTATCATTCCGGTTGATCTGCGAGCTTTCCAGTATCTGCAGCGAGGCTGTCCCGTCAGGGTTGACTACAATAAAGGGGCCACCACCCGGTTCTCCCTGGTTCCTCACCATCCCGCATACTCGAAACGGCCTGTCGAGCTTGCGTTTCAGGTAGGCTTTCAACGCATCATCGGTATCGAATGTTTCACTGTGGGTGATGCACAACTCATTTTCGGTAAAAGCCAGCATCTCCTCCAACTCATCAGAGGTCACCTTCCCGGAGTCCAGCTTATCCAGATAAGCAAATGCACGCTGCTGCATGGAGACCAGTATCCCTCCCAGTAATTTTTTGCAATGCGCCTCCTCCTCCTTCAAGCGATCGGGGACTACGTTGTCGATGTTTTTGATAAAAATGATATCAGCGTCGATGTCGTTCAGGTTCTCAATCAGCGCACCATGACCTCCGGGACGAAACAACAGAGTTCCATCCTCATCACGGAAGGGCTGGTTCTCCATATCTACCGCAAGGGTGTCAGTTGCAGGCTTCTGAATACTGTAGGAGACAGCGAAACGAGCCCCCAGCTTGATCTCGTAGCTCAACTTTCGGGCAGCAACCAGCAGCTCAAACAGATCCCTGTGTTCTGCCGAGACGGTGAAATGAACTTTCACCAGGCCATCCGCACGACGGGCATAAAGGGTTCCCTCGGTCAGATGTTCTCCCACAGGGGTTCTGTTCCCCTCGGGATAAGAGTGAAACAACAGCAACCCTTTGGGGAGATTCCCGTAGTCAAGGCCTTCAGGATTGAGCAGGGCTGCAACCACCTCTTTGTATTTCCCTTCATCACAAAGAGCGGAGACCTCTTTCCCATACAGGTCTCTGCATGTTTCATCCAGGGAAACAGCGAAAGCAAACCTGCGGATATGGGTGAAGAAAGTTTTCTCAAACTCAGTGGTGGGCTCTTCATATTCCGCATCCAGAAAAGCATACAGATCTTTGAACATGCGGCTGGCAGCACCTGATGCCGGCACAAACTTCACCACACTTTTCTCCTCACCCAGATAGCTCTCCCAACGCTTCAGGTAGGCTTCCTGCTCATGCTGTCCAACCCTCATGATCCCTCTGAAATAGGATGCCGGCGCTACGATCTGCAAAAAAGGAAAGCCTGTGCTGAAAAATCTGAGCTGTCTGCTTACCTGCTCCTGTGAGATCCCTTTTTCTCTCAGTTGCTCAAGATCCTGTTGTGTAAACATATTTTCAGGTGTTTTTAATGAGACAAACAAAAAAATGCCCCAGACGCACCGTTTCGTTATCCGGGGTGCAAAAGCGTCTGTTTCTCCAAAGATAGAAAAATCTTCTGATTCGATGGCATCAGCAGCATAAAAATCAGAAGAAGAAGAGGAGAAAAGAGAAAAGAGAAAAGAGCGACAGAATGTCAGTCGGCAGCGGGACCCAATATTTTGGCACAAGATTTGAGAAGAACAGGATGTACAATGCTCCGGTCACCCAAAGCAGGAGATGAACCGGCTCAAGAAAACAACAGAAAATTCACATTCTAACAATACAACAACAATTATGGGAAAGATAATCGGAATAGACCTGGGAACAACCAATTCGTGTGTCTCCGTCATGGAAGGGAGCGAACCTGTTGTAATCCCTAACAACGAAGGAAAACGCACCACTCCTTCGGTTGTTGCCTTTATGGATAACGGCGAGCGCAAAGTGGGTGACCCTGCCAAGCGTCAGGCCATTACCAACCCCAATAACACCATCTCATCCATTAAGACCTTCATGGGAGAGACCTTCGACCAGGTGCAGAAAGAGATTGGACGCGTACCCTACAAGGTGGTGCGCGGCGACAACAATACCCCCCGTGTGGAGATCAACGGCCAGCTCTACTCACCGCAGGAGATCTCTGCCATTGTCCTGCAAAAAATGAAAAAGACTGCCGAAGACCACCTGGGACAGGAGGTGAAAGAGGCGGTGATCACCGTGCCGGCCTATTTCAGTGACGCACAGCGACAGGCCACCAAGGAGGCGGGCGAGATCGCAGGGCTGACGGTGCGACGCATCGTCAACGAGCCCACGGCTGCAGCACTGGCATATGGGTTGGACAAACAGAACAAGGACTCCAAGATCGCGGTCTTTGACCTGGGTGGTGGTACCTTCGACATCTCCATCCTGGAGCTGGGTGATGGTGTCTTCGAGGTGAAGTCTACCAACGGGGACACACACCTGGGAGGGGATGACTTCGACCATCGCATCATTGACTGGCTTGCACAGGAATTCATGAACGAGGAGGGAATCGACCTGCGGAAGGATCCGATGGCACTCCAGCGACTCAAGGAAGCAGCCGAGAAAGCCAAGATCGAGCTCTCCAGCTCCACCTCCACCGAGATCAATTTACCCTATATCATGCCGGTGAACGGTATTCCCAAGCACCTTGTGAAGACGCTTTCCCGCGCCAAATTCGAGCAGTTGATCGATGATCTGTTGCAGAAATGCGTAGGTCCCTGCCAGACAGCAATGAAGGATGCCGGGCTCTCCAACTCCGACATCGACGAGGTGATTCTGGTTGGCGGCTCCACACGTATTCCGGCGGTACAGGAGGTGGTAGAGAAGCTCTTCGGCAAGAAACCCCATAAAGGTGTAAACCCCGACGAGGTGGTAGCCATCGGAGCCGCCATCCAGGGTGCCGTACTCACCGGTGAGGTGAAAGATGTGCTGTTGCTCGACGTGACACCACTCTCGCTCGGCATCGAGACCCTGGGAGGGGTGATGACCAAGCTGATCGACGCCAACACCACCATCCCGACAAGAAAGAGCGAGACCTTCTCTACTGCCAGCGACAACCAGCCGTCGGTACAAATCAATGTGCTGCAGGGAGAACGTTCCATGGCACGCGACAACAAGCAGATTGGCGTTTTCAACCTCGACGGCATACCACCCGCACCGCGGGGAGTGCCACAGATCGAAGTGACATTCGACATCGATGCCAACGGGATCCTGAACGTCTCAGCGAAAGACAAAGCTTCCGGCAAGGAGCAGAAGATCCGCATCGAAGCCTCTTCCGGTCTGAGCGAAGATGAGATCAAACGGATGAAAGAAGAGGCCGCAGCCAATGCCGAAGCCGACAAAAAAGAGAAGGAGCGAATCGACAAGCTGAACCAGGCTGACTCAACCATCTTCCAGACTGAGAAACAGCTGAATGACCTGGGCGACAAGATACCGGCAGACAAGAAGGCCCCGATCGAGGCAGCTCTCAGCAGGTTGAAAGATGCCCACAAGGCGCAGGATCTCTCCGCCATCGATGCGGCATCAGCCGAGTTGAACAGTGCTTTCCAGGCCGCCTCGCAGGAGATGTACAACGCATCGAACGCACAGCCAGGCGCGCAACCCGGTGCCGATAACGGGCAGCAGGCAGCATCAGACAACGGCCAATCGGGTGACGATGTCACCGATGTAGATTTCGAAGAGGTGAAATAGACAAACATTTTTTGTCATGAAAAAAATCACAAAATTCGCGTTTCTTTTTTCAATTCTGCTTCTCACCTCCCTCATATTTGGGTTGAAAGCAGCGGTTACAATGCCGGCCATTTTTGGCGACAACATGGTATTGCAACAACAATCCGAAGTGGCACTCTGGGGTTGGGCCAAACCAAACAGCTCCGTACGGGTAACCACTTCCTGGGACAGGAAAAACCATTCGGCGAAAAGCGATGAGGAGGGCTATTGGAAATTGAAGGTAGCCACACCTGCGGCGAGCTATTCACCCCATACCATCACCATCAGCGACGGAGATGCGATCACCCTGGGCAACATCCTGATTGGAGAGGTATGGATTTGCTCGGGACAATCCAACATGGAAATGCCAATGAAGGGATATTCCAACCAGCCGGTTGAAGGCGGTCCGGATGCGATCACCGCATCCACCAATCCGGGAATCCGCTGCTTCACCATGGTGAAGGCATCCCGGTCGGAACCACAGCCAGATGGAGAAGGCTCCTGGGACATTGCCGGTCCGGAGACAACACCCAACTTCTCGGCGACAGGCTATTACTTCGGCCGGATGCTCAACCAGGCACTGGATGTACCTGTAGGGCTGATACATACAAGCTGGGGTGGCTCACGCATTGAGGCATGGATGAGACCCGAACCGATCAAAAGCGTGATCCCCGATGTTCAGATACCCGCAACGGATGCAGAGATAAAATCACGCAACGGAACAGCGACCGTATTGTACAATGGAATGATTCACCCGATTGTTGGGTATGGCATTCGTGGTGCAATATGGTATCAGGGCGAATCAAACAGGGATGAGCCGGAAAGATATGTGGAGCTGTTCGACAAGATGGTACGCGACTGGCGTGCGATCTGGGAGGTAGGAGAATTTCCCTTTTACTACTGCCAGATAGCTCCCTTCAACTATGTGGGTGGACTGAATTCAGCCTATATCCGCGAAGCACAGGCAAAGGGAATGAAAACGACCCCCAACACCGGGATGGCCGTATTGATGGATTCTGACAGCCCTGACTGCATCCACCCCCCCAAAAAGAAGTATGCCGGTGAACGGCTGGCACTGTGGGCTTTGGCAAAGACCTATGGCATGGAAAAGATCCATTACCGCAGCCCGGAGGTGCAATCCGTCACCATGGAGGGACGGGTAGCCATCGTAACGATGGATATCCCCTCCAACCCGGGACTCACCACATATGGGAAAGAGATCCTACAGTTTCAGATTGCCGGTGATGACAAAAGATACCATCCGGCCAAAGCCGCTCTCACCGGCAACCGGATTTTTCTCTTCTCTCCCCATGTGGAAAAACCGGTGGCTGTCCGGTATTGTTTTAACAATACCCAGGCATCCGAAATCTTCACGGTGGAAGGAAATCTCCCTCTCTCTTCTTTCCGCACCGACGACTGGTAGGTGGCAAACAAAAAAATGTCGCCCTACAACATTGGTATTTATATTTTTATTTTATACCTTTGCAGCCCAAACAGAAGGGAGGTTATTGATTACCCGGAAAAAGAGACCGATAGAACGCAAATAGAAACATCCATTTTCCGCCACAGGGAAGCGATTCTCCCCTGTGCAGACAATCAGTACACAAACTCCAAAAGGCGACAGCTGACTGCCAAATAAAAAACGTAAAACCCACAAATAATGATCGTAGTACAACTAAAAGAGGGTGAAAATATTGAACGAGCCCTGAAAAAATTCAAACGCAAATATGAGAAGACCGGTGTGGTAAAAGAACTTCGTAGCCGACAGGCATTTACCAAGCCATCGGTGGAAAAGCGCAAGAAAAAACAACACGCCATCTACGTACAACAACTCCATCAAAACGAAGAGTAATTTCGTTTAGCGAGAACAGAGCCAAAACCTGTTTTGGCTTTTCCGAGCGTAGAAATGATCTGACGAAGTTAAATAATTTCTTTGTTGCAAAGTTTTTTCTTACCTTCGTAACACCATCATCTGAACGGTCGCGGTGCTATGTGGAAAGAGAAATTCATGGACTATCTCCGTTATGAGAAGAATTACTCCTCTCAAACGGAGATTTCTTATTTCAGGGATATCTCCCAGTTTGAGGAGTTCATCGCGGATGAATGTGGGGTGTTCGATCCGGCAGCGGTGGAGGGCGATCAGATCCGCAACTGGGTGGTCAGCCTCATGGAAGCGGGGGTGAAAGCGCGCTCCGTAAACAGAAAGCTGAGCGCTGTGCGATCCTTCTTCCGTTACCTGAAGCGTAAAGGCATGATCAGTCACAACCCGGCCACAGGTATCAACGGTCCCAAAACGCCAAAAAAATTGCCGGGATTCGTCAAGGACCGTGAGATATCGTTGGTCATCGACCGCTCGGAGAACTTCGCCGACGATTTTTGCGGCCACCGCGATCGCTTCCTCATCGAGTTGCTCTACCTCACCGGCATCCGCCGCGCCGAACTGATTGCCCTGCGCGACAGCGACATTGACTTTGAAAACTGCACCCTTCGGGTTACCGGCAAACGAAACAAACAGCGCATCATCCCCTTCTCCCACCAGACGAAAGAGAAGATCAGGGAATACCTGCAAAAAAGAGACGCCCGGATAGCAAACAAATCCCCATTTCTGTTTGTTAAGGAGGATGGAACCCCCCTATACCCGAAACTTGTGTACAACATCATCCATACACACCTGAGCAGCATCCCCACCCTCTCCCAAAAAAGCCCTCATGTGCTGCGCCACTCTTTTGCCACGGAGATGTTGAACAACGGGGCTGATATCAATGCGGTCAAGGAACTGTTGGGACACGGCAGCCTTGCCTCCACACAGATCTACACCCATGTGACGATCGAGGAGATGAAGAAAACATATGATCACGCCCACCCAAGGGCACCTAAAATGAAGGAGGAATAGTATGGAAATGACAATTCAATCGGTGAACTTTGACGCCACCGAACAGCTGAAAGCTTTTGTGGAGAAGAAGGTGAAAAAACTGGAACGATTTTCTGACGACATCATTCAGGCAGAGGTAATCCTGAAAGTAGTGAAACCGGAAACAGCGAACAACAAGGAAGCAGCAGTGAAGCTAAACCTCAGACACAAAGAGGCGTTTGCCGGAAAGATCGCCGACTCCTTTGAGGAGGCTGTGGATCTATGCATGGTAGCACTGGAAAAGCAAATCCAGAAGACAAAAGAAAAAAAGGATCGGTGACCCAAAAAACCGACCAAATATTTTGGCATCAAAAAAAATATCACTACCTTTGCGACCGTTTCTCTCCCAATCTGGGGGAGGAGCGGTTAAAAGTAAGTAAATAAGCCTCTTTAGCTCAGTTGGCCAGAGCACGTGATTTGTAATCTCGGGGTCGTTG
>JADLKK010000061.1 GCA_016839025.1 Proteiniphilum sp. | reverse complement strand
AGAGAACCCGTAGTTGTAGGAATGAATAATCAGATCAAATCCGTGGGTGCATATGCTCCGGAATAATCAAGAGGCAGTTGCTCGGGTGCTTACATCTAATCAACCAGATGCTCAAAACATATATCGTTCTTCTTACCTCATCCCACAAAAAAACGCCCGGATTGCTCCGGACGTCGTTTTTATTTAATCCTTACGCTGATAGCTACCCACGCTATTCTCCGAATATTTCCGCCAGTTTTGCTTCCAGTGCTTCACCCCGCAAGTTCTGGGCAATAATCACACCCTGGGGGTCGATGAGATAACTCTGCGGCACAGCCCGCACACCGTAGAAACGGGCAACCTCGTTGTTCCAGGCGTTCAGATCGGACACCTGCGTCCATGTCAGTCCATCCTTCTCAATGGCATTGATCCACGCTTCCTTGCCGTCGTTGTTGTCGAGCGACACACCCAGGATCTCGAAGCCCTTGTCCTTATAGGCCGCGTAAGCCTTCACCAGGTTGGGATTCTCCTGCCTGCAGGGGCCGCACCACGATGCCCAGAAATCGAGCAGCACATACTTGCCCGCGAAATCGGACAGGCTCACGGGATTGCCCTCGGGATCATTCTGTGTAAAGTCCGGCGCTTTCTTCCCGATGCCGATCATTTTCGCCGCTTCAATCCGTTGTGCAAAAGCCTTCCCCGAATACGTCGCGCGATGCTTCTCGTTGATCGACAAGAAGAGAGGTTCTATCTCGTCCACATCGAAATCAGAGGAGACCGACTCCGAGATGGCCACCACACTGAAATAGGAGTCCGGATGCTCCCGCACGTACTGCTGCTGCTTTCGGGCACGCTCATCCAGCAACTGTCTGTACTCCCTGTTCAACCCGTCCATGAAGATCGAATCGTTCAGCTGTTCCGGCGACGCCTGCATCACCTTCGCGTTCATCCGTGCTGCCAGATCCTGAATCTCACCGCCTATAAAGCGCAGGTACTCCTGATGCGCATCGTTGATGGGCGACTTCACAAACGTAGCGTTCTGCAGCGAGTCCGCCGACTGCAATTCCACCACCCCATTCTCCAGATAGAGGTACCGGATGTGACCCGCCTGTGCGGCCTGCCCCATTCCTTCACCCGTGTAATCGAGGATCAGGCGTGCCGCTGCCGGCTCCCCAATGTCACCCGTAAAGGAGAACTTCCCGTTCTTCAGTTGAGTCGTGTCATTCACTTCACTCCCGTCGTTCCAGTAACTGAAATAAAGCGTTGCCGGACTGTCCCAGTCGCCTATCGCACCCTTCAACGTGAACGAATCGTTGTTCTCGTTCGTACAACTGCTCATTGCCAATACACAGCAAAGCGATAAATAAACTATTTTCTTCATATGATGATTTATTTTGATTAATAATTTTGTGTCAGATTAGGATTGTAATTGGTGGCTGCCTGCGGAAAGGGAAAGATCCACAGAGGCGACTCGGGCCGCAACGTATAACTCCGCGTCATCACCGGTGGAATAGGCTCCCAGCCGTTCATCGGATTGCCCTGAATCGGCATGAACCCCTGCGGTGCCAGCGTGAGCGTTTTGGTCAGCGTCGACTGCCACTCCGGCTCGCTCGCGTTCCAACGCTTCATATCGATAAAGTGCTTCGATGTAGCAAAGTTCTCCTGCCGGGCCACCCGTTTCAGTGCGGCAATCGCATCCGCTTTGGAGCCCACCGGCAACGGCGCATAGCCCTCCGGATCGATCCGCCGCTCCCGGATACGATCCAGGATCGCCAGCGCTGCAGCCACATCCCCACTGCCACCCCGTATCAGGCACTCGGCCCGCGTGAGGTACATATCCACCGTCGTCAGGCTGTTGATGCTGTAGTGCACCTTGTAGTCGCCCGCCATCACGTAGTGGAACCACGCCTGCACACCCGCCACAGATGTCATATTCCCACCTTGGTTCATCAGCACGCCACCCGTCAGAAAAGTAGCCACATTGTTTTCCAGCTCACCATGATTCAGGAGGATGTCATGCGGGTCGAAGCTCGCCAGCAGGTCCGGTGAGAAGATATAGCGCATGGTAAACGATGACATCTGATAAAACAGCTCCTCCTCGTTGAACTTAGGCCGGTCGAAGAAAGGAATGTCAAACGGAGGCATGGGTATCGCCAACCGGTCGTTGCGGTGATCCAGCAGCTCGTCGTTGATCGCCAGCGAAGCCGCCGCCGCAGCATCCGCACCGCTGTAGTCCCTCATCGCCATCAGCACCTTCGCCTTCACCGCGTAGGCAAACGCTTTGCCCACACGCATCCTTGCGGGACTCTCGGGCAGCGCCTCCAACGCGAAGGCAGCCTCCAGATCGGCCAGGATAAAATCGTACACCTCCTGCACGGTTCTTTTCTCCGCCAGCTCATTGATGGCAAAGTCCTCAAACATGTAAGGCACCCCCCCGTCGGTCGCTGCCGTAGCCGGGTTGTACGCCTTCGCGTAGAACACCACCGCCAGATAGTGGAAGTAAGCCCGCAACACATACGCCTCCGCCTTTATCTGTGCCGCCTTCGAAGCATTGCCCGCAGCCTTGTCCACATTCGCGAGAATGGGGTTGGCAATCCTGCCGATGATCCCGTAGAAAGCGCCGTAGAGGTACTGCTGCGGGTCCTGGGTGATATCTGTGCGGTCCACCGTCTCATCCCAGGTCAGCAGCACCGACTCCACGCTGTAGATACCCTCCTCGTGACGGGAGATCAGGTCGATGACATTCTGCGGGGGAATGTTATCGTTCATCAGGTACATGGGCTCCCAGCTCTGCAGTTGCCCATACTCATCGTTGAGCAGCAGCTCCAGCTCCTCCACCTTATTGAGGATGCTCTGTCCCTTGGGCGTGATATCTGTAAAATCGCTGCACCCCCCCAACACCGGGATCAGCACGAGGAGTGCGAAAAGCCTCAGCATACTATTTCTCATATCATCAATGTTTATCATTAAAAATTCAGGGAAAGCCCCAGGATGAATGTCGATGGGCGACGCAGGCCACCCGTCTCGGGATCTATACCCACCTTGTTTTTGGTCCACAATGCCGCGGGGTTGTCAATCTGGAAGCGCAGGTTCGCCTGCTGCATGCCGCTCTTTGCCGTCCAGTTCTGTGGCAGGTCGTACCCCAGCACGATGTTGCGGATCTTGATAAAATCGGCCCGCTGTACATAGATATCCAGATAGTTGTAGGCACCGGCCCCGTCGGTATTCGACGAGCGGTCGTTCTGAAAGATCCCCGGCACCGTGGTATCGGTGTTCTCCGGCGTCCAGGCATTCAGCAGGTAGGAAGCCATCGGTCCCGGGTTGTAGGCACCCGGGGGACTGCTCAGCGTGCCCTCCTGCAGACTGCGCATATAGTAATTGCCATAGTACACAGCCATCACCGCCAGGCTGAAACCCCTGTAGCGGATCGTGTTGCTCAGCCCCATCGTGATTTTGGGATCCCTTTGTCCCGAGAAGACCACGGCATCAATATCCTTTCCGCTAATCTGATTTCCGGTCAGCTGTGTATCATCGTTATCCAGAAACATCCGCTGTCCCTCATCCGTCAGACCGCCGTAACGGTACGACCACATGGCACTGGTAGGATACCCCTTCATGTACTGGTAGTCGCCCGCCAGCCCGCCGGCCGTCTTCGCCAGCGATTCAATGTTGGTGATCTCATTGTGGTTGTAAGCCATCGTCATGCCGGACGACCAGTAGAGGCGGTTCCGGTCACGACTTGCAAACCAGTCGTACGTCAGGTCCAGCTCCACCCCCTTGTTATAGAGGCTCGCCATGTTCAGCCACATCTCCGAGAAGCCCGTCGTCGGCTCCAGTGTCTTCAGCGCGTACACATCGTCCGCATTCTTGTAGTAAAAATCGAGTGCTCCCCGCAGTCGTGTCTGCAACAGGCCGAAGTCCAGCCCGATGTTGGTCGTCGCCGTCTTCTCCCAGGTCAGGAAGGGATTCGCCGGACGGTCTATCCGTGCCCTGGGCTGCTGCGTCCATGTATTCACCGGTATCCTGGTGTTCGCCACCATGATGCTGTTCACCCCCTGCACAATGTTACCCGTGATCCCGTAGCTGGTGCGCACCTTCAGATAATCCACCCAACGGACATCCTTCATGAACGCCTCATCCGAGGCCACCCAGCTGGCGCCCAGCGACCATAAGGGCTTCCCGCGGTACTTGCTGTTCAGGCCATACACATCGGCATAATCCTTTCGGAACGATCCAAAGAGGTTATATTTCTTGTCGTAGGTATAGGTCAGGTTCCCGTATCCCGAAGCAAAGCGGTGCCAATCCTCCGGATGCAGCCCCATACTGTTCTCTATCAGGCCGAAGAAAGAGACCGTATTCATGTCGTAAAAGTAAGGGTTCGACTGCCAGGCACGCAGCCCCACCATATCCAGGTTCGCCGTATTCTGTGTCTGCAGCTGGTCATCGTAGCCCATCAGCAGACCGCGCGTCCCCCGCGAACGTGTTTCCCGGAACTCCATCCCCGCGAGGAAATCAATCGCGTGCTGCTGATTGAACACCCGCGAATAGTTCACCTGTCCCCTTGTGGTCCAGTAATCACCTTTCCGGTTATCGGTCACCAGTCGGCCTCCCGTCTCGGGAATCATATAGTCCCAGCTGCCATCCTTCTGCACCGTGTAGGCATTCCGCATCATCCGCATCAGGTAACTCTCCGCTTCGGAGAGACGACTGGTGGTGTTGCGTTCCGACTCGTAGATAAATTGTCCCTGCGCGGTAAGGCCCTCCGCGAGATAGAACAGGAGCCCCCCGTTGTAGCGGGAGCTCTGCCGGTCGTACTTCGTCTGGTCGTACGCCATCTCCTCCAGCGCGTTGTAGTGCGTGGGACGAAAAGCAGGATCAATGGTCATCAAGCCATTCCCGAACCGGCTGTTATTCGCATAACTCCCATCCTCATTCAGCAGGCGCGCGTAGGCGAATTCCGAAAAAGGATCCTTCGCCTTGTTCAGCCAGCCGTCGTAGGTGGAGTAGTGACTGTTCTGCAGGATGCTGTTCACACCGAAGTTCAGCGTCAGCCATTGGGCCATCTTGTACTCACCCTTATAGAAGATCGTGAAGCGGTTGTCGCTCTCGTGGATAAAACCCCCGTTGTCGTGCTTGTAGTTGAACACCAGACTCGACTGGTACTTGTCCGACATGCTGCGCACCGCCACGTTGTACTGTTGTACCAGCTGGTTGCGCAGGACATGCTCACCATACTCCTTCGCGTAGTTGTTCTGTCGCAGCTCGCCCAGCAGCGCATCCACCTCCGCCTCGGTGGTCATTTGCTCACCCAGCTGATAGTAGGCATACTGTACCGGAGAAAAAGGCTGATTTTTATTCAGCGTATTATCCCTGAAGGAGACGCGATTGTTCACAGCCGTCCCTTCGTCGATATACTTGAACTGATAGTAATCCCTCTCCGCGTCCACCTGCTGCGCGGGCGTCATCAGAAAGTTATCGGCATAATCCATATTACGCTTCTGGTCGATCGAGAAGTTGGCCTGCACGTCCACACTGACGCGTCCCGCTTCCCGCGGCTTCTTTGTCGTGATCACGATGATCCCCGCCGAAGCCCTCGATCCGTACATCGCTGTGGCCGCCGCATCCTTGAGCACCGTCACGCTCTCCACATCGTAAGGATTCAAATCACGCCACGATCCCTCAATCGGCAAACCATCCACCACGATCAGCGGGTTGTTGATGGCGTGCAGACTACCTGTACCACGGATGGTAATGTCATCACCATTGGTGACAAGACCCGCTACACGACCCTCCAGGTTGGAGATGATGTTGGTTGTGTACCTCTCCTGCAACGCATCCGAACCCACAGTCGACACGGCACCGGTCACCTTGCCCCGCGCAATCGACTGGTAGCCGGTCACCACCAGCTCCTCCAGCAGCTGAGCACCCGGCAGCAGTGCCACGCTCACCGATGTCTTTCCGTCCACCGCCACCTCCTGCGCCTCGTAGCCCAGGAAGGAGAACACCAGCACCTCGTTGGCCGCCACGTTTGGCAGGAAGAAATTACCCTCCGCATCGGTCACTGTGCCGTTGATCGAAAGATCATGCTTCGGCATCACCACCGCACCCGGCAGTGGCTCTCCCTTTTCATCCGACACCGAGCCCCGCACCGTCACCTTCTGTGCCGATGCAGGCGCTGCCTCCTTCGCATCCGCCAGAAACAGCACAATGGTATTGCCCGTCTGCTTGAAGCTGAGGTTCGTCCCTTTCAGGATCAGCTGCAGCGTCACCGCCACCGTCCGCTCTTCGCGTGACAGATCCACCAGATGAGCCGCGTTCACCGGCTCCCCCGGGAACACCATCCGGAATCCCGACGCCTCTTCCACTGCCAGCAGGGCATTGAATAGTTTCTCCTGTTGAAAACCCAGGGTCACAGTCTTGATGTGGATATTCTCGTCCATCTGCGCATGGGCCACCCCCATCCAGATGAACAGCGCGAAAAAAGTGTAGATCCACCTTTTGAAGAATGAATTTTTATGCATATGATTTTCTTATGAAATTGATACTGCTAAATGATTGACTGACGATCTTTTAATCCCTGTAAAGGAATATCGATCATTTACTCCTCCCCCGATTTGATCACGTATACCTCCCCTTGCCGCTCGTAGTCAGCGCGCTGAGCCGTACATAATATATCGAGGATGGTCTCTATCGGATCGCGATCGTCCAGTGAAGCTGTAATCTGACGCTCCCTCAGTGTATCGTCCTCAAACAAGATCGTCACCCCGTAAATGGCCGCAATCTCCTGCACGATCTGCTCAAAGGAGCTGTTCCTGAAGATCAGGTGATGCGACCGCCAGTCGGATTCCACGCCCGCGTCCACCGTCTTCTCGGTAACGCGACTCGATCTGGTATTGTAAACCAGTTGTTTGTCCGCCTCCAGTGTTGCCAGCAGCGTCTTCTCGTTCTCCACCTTCACCTTTCCGCGCGACACGGTGACCGTGATCTCCGGATCGGCAGGGTTCGCCTTAATCGAAAAGGCAGTACCCAGCACCGTGGTGCGCACCGTCCCGGTATGAATGATAAAAGGCTTATGGGGATTCGGGACCACCTCGAAGAAGGCCTCACCCTGCAGGCTCACCTCGCGTGAATTTCCCTCGAACGAACGATCCATATTGAGCCAGCTGCCGTCACGCAGCGTCACCAGGCTTCCGTCCGGCAGTTTGATGGTGGTGATGCCCGACAGGAGCATGTTCTCCTCCTGTGGGTTTGGCGCCACCGTAGCCACGCCCCCACTCTTCCAGAGGAAGATCGATGACATGATCAGCAACAGCATCACTGCTGCAGCGCTCATCCAACGATAAGCGACAGCCCGCGACGGACGCTTCGCCCCCGCATCCCACTCCTCTTTCAGCAGCCGGTGCAGCGGCGCATCGCTCTCACCGCGGCGCACCTCGTCCAGCAGTTCATCAAACTCCTCTCTGGTAGAAGCATCGTTGCGATACTTTTCGAATAACTTCCTGGTCTTTTTCTCTGATTCAGTCATGAAATTTCAGCTTACAATGTAAAGACACCGAAAAGAGATGGAGGGAGTAGTAAAAAGCAGAAAAGATGAAAAAAGGTGCAGAAAGTATGAAGATAGTTGCTGAGATACAGATGGTTGGAAGAGAAAAAAGAAGAGAAAAAAAAGAAGATAGATGTTGAAAGGATCAATAAAAGAAAAAGAGCTGACCGAAATATTTCAGATAACCTTTGAAGACCTTCAGCGAGTCCGCCACATGTTTTTTCACGGTCAGTTTAGACAGCTTCAGTTCGTCCGCAATCTGTTGATGAGAATAGCCCTCCACCCTGCTCATGCGGAACACCTTTTGCTGTTGCGGCGACAACTTCGCCATTATCTTTTCGAAGAACCGATCGGCCTCCTCCGCTTCCAGCGAAGAGTCCGGTTCCGCAGCCCGCTGCTGCATGGCCTCCCACAACTGCTCCCTGCGACTCTGCTCATTGGCAGCCGCCCTCAGATAGTTGTAAGCCCGGTTGCGGATCACGATAAAGAAATAATTTTCCGGGTTGCTGATCTCGGCCAACAGCTCACGCTGCTCCCACAGACGGATGAATACCTCCTGCACAATCTCCTCGGCAAGGTGAGGCGACTTCACCACCGTGCCGGCAAAAGAAAACATCCGCTGATAGTACCGTTTAAAAACAAGTTGAAAAGCCTGTTCGTTCCCTTCACTCACCTCCTTAAACAGCTGCTTGTCGGTGAACGACGACCCCTCTTTCAAATAATGTTTCATTTATCTTTGCTCCACCCGCACAATGGTTCTCATTCTATGCGAAAGAACTAAAACAAACCAAGTGCAAATTTTGACAAAGATAACTTCCCCAACGCTATTTTACGACACTTTTGATATTTATATTGCCCTTTTGGTTATATATTCACTATTTTATGGGCATTTATAGCTAATTTTGGAGATTTACTTTATTTTGTCTGTACCTCTAGTATCTCCCTGATATCCGTCGTGAAATGTTTAGAGAGATGCTCCTGCCTCATTTTATGTTTGCGTGTATCCTGGGTAGCCACCCGCACCGCGTCCTTATGGTATTTTCTGTTCAAGCCGTCCATCGTTTCCATCAGCTTCTTGTGGCGCGGATCGGAATTGAAGAAGAGCGACGGCTGAAACTCGTTCGCATCCACGAAATCGGTCAGCATCACCCCACCCCGCTTAAAGTAAAGGTTTCGCTTAAAAATCTGCTGCAGCCCCGCGTGCGCGAACCGCACCAGCTCCAGCGTCGAGTTGGTCGGAAAAGGCAGCTTCACCAGCACCGACGGGTAGTACTGCGTCTCATGCTCTTTAAATCGATTTGTCTCCAGGAAAACCACCAGTCGGCGGCACAGCGACTTCTGCTCCCGCAGCTTCTCGGCGCTCATCGCCGTGAACGTGGTGATGCGCTCCCGCAGCTCCCCGAACGACCGCATATCCGTCTCAAAGGTGCGTGTGGTGGCAATGCTCTTCTTGCGCTCCACCGGCACCATCTCCAGCGTTGGAATGCCCCGCAGATCCTTCTGCAGGCTCAGTCCCGTGATGGTCATGTGCTTCAGCACCCACGACTCCGGCAGCTCCGTGAAATCCAGCGCCCTGCAGGCCCCTGCCGCGTAGAGCTTCTTCGCGTTGCGGCGCCCCACGCCCCAGATATCCTCCACCTTGAGCCACCTGAGCCCCTTCACCCTTTTCTCCTCCGAGTCGATCACATAGCTCCCGCCCGTCTCCCCGGGGAACTTCTTGGCAATACGATTCGCCAGCTTGGCCAGCGCCTTGGTAGGAGCAATCCCGATGCTGATCGGTATGCCCGTGCCCTTCTCCACGCGCGCCTTCATCTGCAAGCCATACTGCTGCAAATCAACCTCCATCCCCCTGAGGTTCAGGAAGCACTCATCAATCGAGTAGATCTCCTGCTCCGGCGAGAAATGCGCCAGCAGGCTCATCACCCGCCTGCTCATATCGCCATACAGCGGGAAGTTAGCCGAGAACACCTTCACCTCATGCCGTCTGAAGAGCGACTCCCACTCGAAAGCCGGCGCCCCCATGGGGATACCCAGCTTCTTCGCCTCGTTGGAGCGCGCAATCACGCACCCGTCGTTATTCGACAGCACCACAATCGGTCGCCCGTTCAACGCCGGGTTAAACACCCGTTCGCACGACGCGTAAAAGTTATTGCAGTCAATCAGTGCGTACATCAGTGTTTACGAATTGAATATTTCACAATGCCCCAGATCATAACACCCTCATCGAAGTTCGCCTCCATCAGCGGGAAATAGTCATTCGACGGCACCAGGAAGCACTGCTGCCCCTTCATTCTGATGCGCTTCAGCGTGAACTCACCATTGATGAAGCACAGCGCGATGCTGTTCTCCTTCCATTCCAGGCTCTTGTCGATGATCAGCAGATCACCGTCGCTAAAATCGTTGCTCATGGAACTCCCCTTCACCCGCGCGAAGAACGTCGTCTCCTTCTGATCAATCAGCAGCTCATCGAGGCTGATATAATCATGGAAAAAATCATCCGCCGGCGAAGGAAACCCCGCCGGGATATCCCCGATATAAGGAAAGCGCTGCACAGAGCTTTCCACGTGCATCAGTTCTATTATTTGGGTATTTCGTTCCTTATCCATGGAACAAATGTAAGATTTTCCCCCAAAAGAAGCGTCAAAAATCAGTATAAATTTGGTGTGTCCACCCGCTCTTTTATGCCCGGGTAATTTGGTTTTAGGATACATAATATCCTTTTACTGGAGAGCGATTTTAAAAGGGTACCGAATGTTGTATTTGACGACCCTTCAATCACACATGACATCCGATGATATTCTCCGGTCCCAGCCGCATATACTGCTCTACATTTCCGCCAACCCCTTTATCACAACGATCACACGTTGCAAATCCTCATCCTTGAGGTTCTGATGTTTTTGTGGTGCGTTCTTTCGCTAAGCTTATAGTAACATCCTCGTTGAGAATTGCCTCCACATTGATTAGTGGCAGAATTACATGATTTAGATCTGTCCCTTCTGTTCTGGTATGTAATATTCCTCTTGAAGTACCTACCACTATCACACCCAGGTGCCTGGCAAAACCTTTCTCTAACGAAAGCGTGTTTGCCTCTGCATCATACATGCATTCCCATGATTCAGGTTTGATATGAAAGAACCCTTTTGTTTCGAGGATGATAAAGGGGGCCTGATTTTCATCCGACTTAAAACGAAAAGAGGCCGAGACTGCCACTATTTTCTCCCTTTCTTGAGCGCCAAATGACAATTTGGTATAAACCCCAACCGGAGCATCCGGCTTGTACATTTCATTCAGTACACCAAACTGATCTGTACTGAGCCTGACCAGCCTAAATTTAATAGATTCCTTCATGCTGCATCATCCTTGTTAACGGGAGATTGTTCAAAAGTGGCATATCCCTCACTCACCTTAGTAGTCAAACTTTCTGTTAAAGGTATGGTCGCGTATGGAACATCAAAGTGAGTTGTTTCAGGATAAATATACTGAACATTACTGTTGACAGATATAAGGTTAATACCCAATGCTTCCTCAATCTTCCATATGGTCTCCAGCGATAGATTCTCTTTACCTTTCACAATTTTATTCACATATTGCGGAGTGACATCCATTCTTAATGCCAATTCCTTTTGTGAAATACCTTGCTCATCCAATTCGCTAAGGATGCGAAAAGCTATTTTGGAAGATCTCTTTAACCATCCAATATTCTGTCTGTACCAATCAGCCTCCTCATGCCATGACGACATTTTTCCAGCTGAAAGTTCCTTTAATCTGTCTAAACCTTTTCCCATAATCATCAAAGTTGAAATTCAATGAGATCATTCAATCCGTCACTATCAAAAACATTTTCTTCCAATAAAAAGTTCCGTCCTTTCTCTAATTTGATAAGTTCTTCACTTGTATGCGCCCTTTCTTCCATCTTTTTTGTGAGCTTAATTGCTCCTCCTGTAATCACGTACACACCTTTCTCAACTCTTAATCCGTATAATCTTAACCAACTGCGAGTATCAATACCATAACATTTGCTTTTATTCAGATTTATGAAAGAGGTCTGCATATCATCCAGTTTTTTGAATCGTTCCTCTAAATTGATGTTGGGATTATCCAGAAGTTGGCTTTCAAATTCAAAAGCATCATTAATTGTTTTATCTATTGCATATTCTATCGAAATGTATCTCCATATTGATCGGTGAAGATCTTCATGATTGGATTTGAAGAATTCATACAAATACTCAGGATCTTTCCAATTGCTGAATTGCAATGCAAATTCGTCTTTGGTAAATCCTTCATACCAAAAGGTGAATAAATTTTCTACAAAGGTAGCAACAATTTTCATATTATCAACCTGTAGGTTTATTTTTTATATCTTTTCTTTGTAAATAATGATGTTGGATCACAACTACCGTTCCTACTATATTTAAAACCCTCATAGGAACATTTAAAACCCTCATAGGAACCCAGGGTACCTCAATGGCAGTAGAACCGATAATATCTTTTAATGGTACTTGTTGTCTAAGATTCGGGGGTAATTATATAACAAAAGCAGTACCCTTCTTCACTCCGGTAAATCGCAATGTATGTGATGTCACTTACCCATAATTGATTGGGGCCTGTGGGAATAAAATCCCTGATCAGGTTCGCATAAGTCGCAAGACCGTGTGTGGAGTCCGTTGTTCTGGTTTTGCACGATTTACTCCGCAACTTTAACCCGTTCCTGCGGTACACCTCCAGGAACCTGTCTCTACCGAGTGCCTCTTCCCCGGTAAACTTGCGTTGGTACATGTACCAGAGCTTTAACCCTCCGATTCCGTGATCCTTCGTACGGATTTCTTTTATAAAGTCTACTACAAAGCATTCACCGGCAATGCGACGAGCCATCCTCTCTTCATTGTACTTGTAAAAGGCCTGCTTTGTCCTGCCAAACAGGATGCAAAGTCCTTCAACCGGGTAATTCCTCCTGGACCTTGCATGCAGGTTTATCACTGTTTGGCGCCAGCTTTTTTTCTGATCGGTATGTTGAACCTGGCTTCTGCAACATCGATCATTGCGTCAAAAGCATCTGCTCGGAGTTGCTCTTGCTTTAGCGCCTTCCTCAGTCTTGACACTTCTGCCTTGAGGGACGTGACATCATTCGCAACGCCCTCGATATCAGTCTCCAGTGGCTCGGGGCTTTTTCTTCTGAGTACTTTCTTTTCCATGGTGATCCCGTTTTCTTTTGCAAAGGTATCACACCATCTCGCTAATGTGGTCACCGCCACAGGAATTAACTTGCTTATTCGACGATACCCGAGTCCTTCTTCAAAATACATCCTGACCGCTTTCTCATAGTACTTGCGATGCTTTTCGTAATAGCTGTTGTTGTTTACTTTTTTCATCATTGACTCTTTTTATGAGTCAACTTTTTTCAGGTTAAGACAAGCGATGCAGCATAATCTGTAACAGTGACGCATCAGTGGCAAAGGTAATTTTTTATGTTTATATCTTATCAGATTGTCCATTAAAAATGGTTTTTCTGTTCTGTATCCTATAGCTCTTCCCTGATAGCTGAAGCAACTCGCATTTGTAGAGCAACCTGTCCAGAAGGGTTGTTGCAAGGACTTCATCGTCGAGTGACCTTGCCCATTGCGCCGGGGATTTATTGGTGGTGATAATAAACGATGTTGATTCGTACACGCTGTTTATAAAGGCGAAGAGAAGATTGCCCTCCTCCCTGTTTACCGAGATATTCATCAGGTCGTCTATCACGATTACCTGCGCGGCACAAAGACTTTTGTATTCCCTTTTGGCGCTGGCAGCGATATCTTTCAGCTTTAGGGTGGTTAGGATCTCATCCATGCTTCTAAAGAAGGATTTATACCCTTTATCGATGGCATCGGCACAGAGACCGGCTGCGATAAAAGTCTTGCCCACACCGCAGGGACCGGCCAGCATGAGGTTATAGCTCTCTTCAACCCATCGGAGCTCACGCAGTTGATTGAGCTGGGTGGTGCTAAGGCCGTTCGATATGCTGTGATCATACATGCCAAGGTCATGTGCCAGTGGCAACCGGGCAGTCTTGCCCGCTATATCGCCTCGTA
>JADLKK010000204.1 GCA_016839025.1 Proteiniphilum sp. | reverse complement strand
TGCAATCTATTGAAAAGTGCGATCAGGTAACCCAACACGATAAAAGCACCCGGCGCCAGTACGAAGATCAGTGAACCGTACTGCTCGGGGTAGATTTTCAGTGAGAAGATCTTTCCGGTACCCAGCAGTTCGCGTGAAGCCCCCAGCAATGAGAGTGCCAGGGTGAAACCCATACCGATTCCCACACCGTCGAAGATGGATGAGAGTACCCCGTTCTTGGAGGCAAAAGATTCAGCACGACCAAGCACGATACAGTTGACCACGATCAACGGAATGAAGATGCCCAGACTGTCGGCCAGAGCAGGCACGTAGGCGTTCATCATCATTTCGATGATGGTCACGAAGGTGGCGATAACGACAATAAAGGCAGGAATGCGTACCATATCGGGGATGACGTTTTTCAACAACGAGATCACTGCATTGGAGCAGATCAGTACAAACATGGTGGCGAGTCCCATGCTCATCCCATTGATGGCGGAGCTGGTTGTGGCCAACGTGGGACACATCCCCAGCAGTAAAACGAAGATGGGGTTCTCCTTGATGATGCCGTTAAGCAGTATTTTTAGACTCTTATTCATTGCTGGTTCCTCCTTCCTTTGTTGTTTCGTCTGTTTCATTTTCCGTTGCGGTTGTAGCACCGGACCAGGTATCCTCCATGTTTCCGATATAGACAGTGTAAGCTCTGTTCACCGCTTCCATGAAAGCACGTGAGGTGATGGTCGACGCAGTGATGGCATCCACTTCACCCCCATCCTTGGTTACGGCGAGTGCGCCCTTAGAGAGATCCCTGCCGATAACCGACTGTTCCGGTTTGGTGAGATTGCGGAACCACTCCGTCATCTTGGAGCCCAGCCCGGGAGTCTCGGCATGCTGCAGCACGGAGTAGTTTACAATGCGGTGCTCCATGTCGAAGCCAACCATGAGCTGAATATTTCCGCTGAAGCCGTTGTTGGAGTAACTGTTGAGCGCGAAGCCCACCAACTCGTCACCTTGCTTCGCGGGGTAGACCAGTAGCGAGTCGCCACTGTTGTCGGCCATCCAGTAGGCCTCAGCCACCGGGTCATTGTCAAACGCAGGTACCACCTCACGGATGGCATTCTGCAGTTTCATTGCCTTTGCTTCTGCAATGGGTGTCGCGGTCATCTTGTTCACCTGTGACAGCAGCAGAGACACTGTAAGACAAATGAGCGATAGTGAAAGGAACATGTTCCTGAATGAAGATTTTATTTTAGCCATGTTTCACTGCCTCCCCGAATCGTTTAGGTGTAGTATAAGTGTTGATAAGTGGTGTAAAGGCGTTCATCAGCAGGATAGCGAACGAGATTCCCTCGGGGTAGGCACCCCAGAGGCGAATTGCCACGGTGACAAAGCCAATGCCGGCTCCAAAAATGATCATCCCCTTTTTTGTGAGCGGGGAGGTGACATAGTCGGTAGCCATGAATATCGCTCCCAGCATCAATCCCCCCGAGAAGAGGTGAATCAGCGGGTTGTACTGCGGCAGAGGGTCGATCAGAAAGAGGATGCCGGTGAAGAGTGCCACGGTAACCAGTATGGAGACCGGTATGTGCCAGGTGATCACCTTCTTCCAGAGCAGGTAGACGAGCCCCAACAACAGCGCGGCGGCACTCATTTCACCCAGCGATCCGGGCTCCAAGCCCAGGAACATCTGTTGCAGGTTAGGCAGTGCTTCAGGTGCCTGCTTCAGCAGACCCAGTACGGTGGCAGAGCTCACTGCATCGGTGGTCTCGACAGCCATAGCCGTTGAGGGCCAGCTGGTCATCTGTGCCGGGAAGGAGATCAAGAGGAAGATGCGTCCCGCAATGGCAGGATTGAAGATATTGTTGCCTAGTCCTCCGAATGTAAGCTTCACCACGCCGATGGCGAAGAGCGCGCCCAGTGCCAAAATCCATATCGGCAGGCCGGAGGGGACATTAAAGGCAAGCAGTACGCCGGTGATGATTGCTGAGCCGTCGAGGATGGAGGGCTCCTTCTTCATGACAAATCGTACGATAAGGTATTCAAAACCAACGCAGAAGAGTACCGAGAGGGCGGTGATCAGCAGCGCATCAAGACGGAAGGTATAGAG
>JADLKK010000060.1 GCA_016839025.1 Proteiniphilum sp. | reverse complement strand
GCCAGCTGAGCTAATCCCCCGTGATTTTCGTGGTGCAAAGATAGCTATTTTGTTTATATTTGCAACTGAATTGAATCAGAAAAAATAAAAAATCACGATATATGATTGTCTTCAACACCACCTTCCACGTGGAGGCCGTACTTCAGGATGAGTTCGTGGCGTACATGCTGGAGGTGTTCATCCCCCAAGCCACAGACAGCGGACTGCTCACCTCACCCCGCCTGGCCAGGGTCTTCGGTGAGGAAGGAGAGGAGGGACACTCCTATGCGATGGAATTCATCGCTGCCGATCTGGCAACGCTGGAACAGTGGAACAGCCAGGAGAGCAATCGGGTTATCACCCCCTTGCTGGAGAAGTTCAAAGAGAAAATAGCCGGCTTTTCCACCGTGATGCGGACCATATCCTAACCAAGCAATGCGGAAAGAACAAATCATCATGGGGATCGACCCCGGTACGCAGGTGATGGGCTACGGCATTCTCCGGGTGCTGGACAATAAGCCCTCGATGATGGCCATGGGTGTGATGGAGCTGGGAAAATACGGTGATCACTACCTGAAGCTGGCAAAAATCTACACCCGCGTGATAGGTCTGATCGATGAGTTCCTGCCCGACGAGCTGGCTATCGAAGCTCCTTTTTTCGGCAAAAATGTACAGAGCATGCTCAAGCTAGGCCGTGCCCAGGGAGTGGCCATGGCTGCCGCCATCTCGCGTGACATCCCGATTCACGAGTATGCTCCCCTGAAAATCAAGATGGCCATCACGGGAAACGGTCGTGCTGCCAAAGAACAGGTGGCCTATATGCTGCAGAAGATCCTCCATATTCCCGACGAACAGATGTTGCCACAGCTCGATGCTTCCGATGGACTGGCTGCAGCGTTGTGCCATTTCTACCAGTCGGGACTCGTGAACAGTGACAAAAAATACAGGGACTGGAAGGATTATGCCGTCAAAAATCAGGACAAGGTTAAAAAATAGGATTTTTTTGGGGAATTCTGGGTGATTCTCTACCCAAATTTTTTATCTTTGCTACATCTAACAGGACGATTGTATGTTTCATTCAGGTTGAAATAGGGCAGTCTCTCTCCTGAAAAAGGGTAAATAATAGTTTTTGTCACATGAATGAACTGGTTGCACATGTTGAGTTTCTGCTGCATGATCACAATTGCGTGATCATTCCCGGTTTTGGCGGTTTTGTGGTCAACAGTTCACCAGCCCGCAGAGATGGTATCGCTACCTTCCGCCCCCCTTCATGCGAATTGGTGTTCAACCGTGACCTTACCCACAACGATGGACTGCTTGCCCAATCCTACATGAAAAGTGAAGGCATCCATTTTGAGACGGCAATGAACAGAATTGAACTGGCGATGGAGGAATTGAAACGGCTGTTGAGAGATGAGCGACAGGTAGACCTGGGCAATTTGGGCTATTTTGCCATGAATGATGAGAGCCGGTTCGTCTATAAACCGGCTGCATTTGTGCAACCGACATACTTCGGCCTGACTGTGGCATCGCTCAAACCGTTGATACAGATGCAGCCTCCCGGGACAACGACAAAGGAGAAACCGGGACCGCGTTATCGGTCTGTCGGCATCGCTGCCGCTGCAGCGGTGATCCTCCTATTGATGATGTTTTTGTTGCCGGTAAGTGATCGCTCTTTCGTTCGTCAATCTGCCCAGATCATCTCCGAAACCGACTTCTTTGGTAGCCCCCCCCGCACAGGAAACAGTGAGGAGAATGCATCAGAAACGGCTACCGTTGATGAAACAGCGACGGTAGACATGTTACCGGAACAACCGGTGAGAGAAGCGGAAAGACCTGACGTAACTGCCTCTAATGCCGCCAATATGCCCCGATATTACATCATCGTCGGTGTTTACGAAGTGAATGACGTGGCAGAGAAGATGATGGAGAAACTGCTCGATGGCGGTTTCCCGGAAAGAGGATGGATGAAGCGTTCCGGACGGATCGACGTCTATGCTGCCTCCTTCACCGAAAGGGAAGAGGCGGAAAGCACGCTGAGGAAGATGCACAAAGATTATCCCGCTTACGGGGATGCATGGATCTTAAAACGATAAATGATTATGTCATTCAAAAGCAATCTCATTGCAGGATTCCTGCTTTACTGGATTTACCAGATGTACAAGGCACGCAGGAAGCTGGTGCCCCCGGTTGATAAATATCGCTTTCCTGACTTTCAGTGAAAGATCGGATGCCCCGGCTTCAGCAAAAAGTTGGGGCTTTTTTATTCACAAAGAGACAATTCATCTGTTTCTTCCATTACAACAACAAAGAACCATAATGAGAAAAATTTCCTTTCTGCTGACTCTCTTTCTGTTTTGGGCCGCGACGCTTTTCGCAAAGCAGATCAAACTGTTAACCATTGGTAACAGTTTCTCTGATGATGCTGTAGAGCATTATCTTGCAGGTCTGGCTGAAGCAGCCGGCGACACCATTGTCATTGGGAACATGTATATTGGAGGTTGTTCACTGGAGACACATTACAACAACTCTCGTAACAACGCAGCCAATTACTCCTACCGGAAAATTGTCAGTGGGGTAAAGAGGGTTACCCCCAATTTCAGATTGTCAGATGCACTGACCGATGAAGAGTGGGATTATGTCTCATTGCAGCAGACCAGCTCTCTCTCTGGAAAGGGTGATTCTTTTTTCCCTTATATCGATCACCTGATCTCATATGTCAGAGAACTTGCTCTCAATGAAGATGTGGAGATTGTTCTACATGCAACATGGGCTTACGCTCAGGATTCCTCACACAAGGGGTTTGATAATTATGAAAGAGACCAGCTGAAAATGTACAATGCAATTGTGGATGCTACAAGAGGTGTCGCGGAAAAGGCTGGAATCGGAATTATTGTCCCGGCAGGAACCGCCATTCAAAATGGCAGAACGAGCAGCCTGGGGGATACCTTTTGTCGTGACGGTTATCACCTTCAACTAAATTACGGCAGGTATACCGCTTCCTGCGTCTGGTATGAAAAGCTGTTTGAAAAACCGGTGATCGGCAACGATTATATACCTGCCACGATCAACCCCTTTCAGGCCAGAGTAGCCCAGTGGGCCGCCCATCACGCGGTGGAGAATCCGTACGAGGTGACTCCCGTGCTGCTTCAGGAAGACGCATGGCAGACCATCGCCCCCTATTTCAACACTCCCGCCGAGTACGTTGGCTACTTCGGGCTATACCGCTCTCCCCTTTTTTTCTACGACGGTACACCTGTGAAAACAAAAGATGACTGGAAGAAGAGAAGAAAGGAGATCCGGAACCGCTGGATGACGATGATGGGGGAATGGCCTGAACTCATCAAGGATCAGGAGTTTGAAATGCTAAGCGAGGAGAAGATAGATGATTTCACCCGGTACAAGGTTCGCTTTTCCTGGACACCCAACCAGAAAACGGAAGGCTACCTGTTCGTGCCGGCGAAGGAGGGCCCCAAGCCGGCCGTGATTACACTGTTCTACGAACCTGAAACGGCTGCCGGTATCGGAGGCAAGCCCCACAGGGATTTTGCCTATCAACTCGCCAGGCGAGGATTTGTCACCCTCTCGCTGGGAACGACACAGACCACAAACAACAAAACCTATTCCCTTTACTATCCAAACAGGGAGGATGCATCCCTGCAACCTTTGTCTGCATTGGCCTATGCTGCTGCCAATGCCTTTGAAGCATTGGCTAAGGTGAAGGATGTTGATCCTGGACGAATTGGTGTCGTGGGCCACTCATACGGCGGTAAATGGGCTATGTTCAGCTCCTCTCTTTTTGAGAAATTTGCCTGTGCGGTATGGATTGATCCCGGGATTGTTTTCGATGAAACAAAAGGTTCCGGTGTTAATTATTGGGAACCATGGTACCTGGGATACCATCGACCACCCTGGGATAAGAGATGGAACAAGACCGGGGAGAATGCCAAGGGACTCTACCCCAGGTTGAAAGAGGAGGGATATGATCTGCATGAACTGCATGCCTTGATGGCTCCCCGTCCTTTCCTGGTGTCGGGTGGTTCATCCGATCCCATCGAACGCTGGATCCCCCTGAATCATACAGTTGCAGTGAATGAGCTACTGGGTTACAATCACCGCGTTGCCATGTCCAATCGCCCTGGACACAGTCCCACGGTTGAATCGAACGAAATTGTCTACTCGTTCTTCGAGTGGTTCCTGCAGTAATACCGATAGAGGAAAGGAATAAGAAAAATCCATGCATAAGAAAGAATATGAATCTGAACTGATGGGCGTCTCTTTTCCAAAAGATGACCCTTATGGTTCCCTCTCGATGCCGGTCTACCATGCACTCTCCTACGAGTTCAAAACTGCTGCAGAGATGGAAGATGCCTTCTGCGGCCGCACGCAGGAGCATACCTATTCCCGGGTGACCAACCCAACGGTGGCCTATTTTGAGGAGCAGATAAAGAAGATTACCGGAGCCTATGGTGTTACAGCCCTCAACTCAGGGATGGCCGCAATCAGTAACATCTTCTTTACGCTTGCATGGAGCGGATCCAATATCATCACCTCACGCCACCTTTTTGGCAATACCTACTCCTTTTTTGTCAATACGCTGAGTGCTTTTGGCGTGGAAGTACGTTTCTGCGACCTGACCAACCCGGAAGAGGTGGCAGCCCGGATCGATGAGGGGACCTGTGCCCTGTTCCTGGAGGTGATCACCAACCCGCAGATGGAAGTCGCTGACCTGGAAGTGCTGGGTAGTCTGCTGCACGAAAGAGGTGTACCATTGATAGCCGATACTACATTGGTGCCCTTTTCCCACTTCCTGGCTGTCGATTTCGGAGTTGACATAGAAGTAGTGTCCAGCACCAAGTATATCTCAGGTGGAGCTACCAGCCTGGGGGGATTGATTATCGACTACGGAAGGTTCGACTGGAGTCGGTCGGCACGATTAAAGTCACTTGCAGGAGATTCGCCTTCCGCCTTTCACTTCAAACTGCGGCGCGAGATACACCGCAACCTGGGTGCATACATGACACCAGGGGTAGCATATCAACAGTCCCTGGGACTGGAGACACTGCCTCTACGCTACAACCGACATGCAGCTACCTGTCGTTCCCTGGCAGAACAATTGACCTCATTGCCAGGTATAGTGGAAGTGACCTATAACGGTCTCCCGGGCAATCCCTATTACGGGGTGAGCCGACGACAGTTTGGAGATTATCCCGGAGCAATGCTTACCTTCGATCTGATATCCAAAGAAGCTTGCTTTCGCTTCCTGGACCGGTTGGTGTTGATTCGCCGGGCGACCAACCTGTTTGATAATCGCTCGCTGATCCTCCATCCAGCAAGCACCATATACGGCTCTTTCACACCCGGGCAACGGGAGACAATGGGTATAAAAGAAACCACACTCCGCTTGTCGGTAGGACTGGAGAGTGTGGACTCATTGCTGGCGGATATCCGTCAGGCGTTGGGAGATTAACCATCAGCAACAGCAGTTTATGCTTTTCCAGTGCTGATCCTCTTCCCTGATTCTTTACATCAATCTTCTACAAAGGATACTCATCGAAGGCATAGAGCAGGGTAGAAAGGTAGCGTTCTCCTGTGTCGGGTAGGATCACCACGATCTGTTTGCCCCTGTTTTCCTCTCTTTGTGCCAGTTGGAGGGCGGCGAAGGCAGCCGCGCCCGAAGAGATGCCGGCAAGTAATCCTTCTTTAGCAGCCAGCTTTCTGCCCGTGCGGATGGCGTCATCGTTGCTGACGGTAACTACCCCGTCAATTACAGAGGCATCATAGGTGTCTGGTACAAAGCCGGCACCAATACCTTGTATCTTGTGCGGACCGGGTTTGCCTCCCGAAAGAACCGGAGAATCGGACGGCTCCACAGCATAGACCCTGATCGCCGGATTGAACTCCTTGAGGCGTTTGCCGGCACCGCTGGCCGTCCCACCGGTGCCGATGCCACTCACCAGGATGTCGATCTTGCCACCACTGTCACGCCAAATCTCTTCACCTGTGGTGTGGTAGTGTACCTCCGGATTGGCTTTGTTTTCAAACTGCTGCAGGATCACCGCTCCATTGATCTGCGCTTGTAGCTCTTTGGCCCTGGCGATGGCACCCTTCATTCCGTCGGGACCGGGAGTCAGCACCAATTCAGCACCCAGTGCCTTTAACAGGTTTCTTCTCTCCAGGCTCATCGTCTCGGGCATGGTCAGAATCAGTCGGTACTGCTTGATGGCTGAAACAAAAGCCAATCCGATACCGGTATTCCCACTGGTCGGCTCGATAATGACCGAACCGGATGTAAGCAAGCCCCGTTTCTCGGCATCTTCCACCATGGCCAGGGCAATGCGGTCCTTCACGCTTCCCTGCGGGTTAAAACTCTCCAGCTTGGCGATGATCTGTGCCTTTGCTCCTTCCGAAGCTACCAGACGGTTCAGCTGTAGCAGCGGGGTATTCCCTACCAGCTCTGTCAGTTTCTCTGCGATCTTTGTCATATGTTCTCTGTTTATCATTAATTTTCGACAAAGGTATGAGAAACCCTACAGGCATGAAATAGCACATTTGTGGTATTTTCACTGTGAAAGAGGTAGAATTGATTACTTTTGTGTATCAGAAAATCGAAATGAAGCCTATTCCGCATTATATCATAGCAGACAACCAGGATATTACCCGCATGGGAGTGATTGCCTTGCTCAAAGAGCTGCCGGCGGCGGTGATTCAGGAGGCTTCAGGGTATCGTGAGCTGTTGGAGCTGCTGCGCCTACATCCTTGTTCGGTAGTGGTGATAGATTATTCCCTGTTTGATTTTCACTCGTTGCCACAACTGCTGAATATCAAAAGTGGAGCTGCCGGCTCTTCGTGGCTCCTGTTGACAGATGAACCGGAAGAACAGTTCCTGCGTCGCCTCCTGCTGGCCGATTCTACCATCAGCGTGGTAACCAAGCAGGATAGCCTGGATGAGATCAGGCAAGCATTGCAGCTTGTTTCGGCGGGAAGCACCTATCGTTGTGCCTATGCCGAATCGGTGATGAAAGAAGGCGTTCCTGCGAAAAGAGTCGCCGATCCGCTCACTCCCTCCGAGAAAAATATTCTGCGTGAGATCGCATTGGGAAAGACGACCAAGGAGATTGCCATTGAAAAGAACCTCAGCTTCCACACGGTGAACGCACACCGGCGAAATATCTATAGAAAATTGGGAGTGAACAGCCTGAGTGAGGTAACGCACTATGCGTTGCAGGCCGGTCTGGCTGACCTGATGGAATATTATATCTGAAAAATCATCCTTTTTCCACGATCTTCCATATAGCTTCCACCCAACTGTCGTGGTTGTTGAGGGAGGGGACAAAGGAAAAACGCTCCCCTCCCGCTTCCATGAAAAGCTTTCGAGCCTCGATGTCGATGTCATAGAGTGTCTCCATGTTGTCGATGGGAAAACCGGGCGCCATTACTGCGACCCTCTTCCACCCCAATCCTGGCAAATCGCTTATATCTCTGTTTAAAAAAGGCTTTAGCCATCTCCTTCCTCTTTGGGAGGAGTAGAAAAGAAAGGTATTACGAGGATCAATGCCTGCCACATGGCAGAACAGGTGATTGGTCTCTTTCAGCTGGTAGACATAGTCATGTTCCTTCCCTTTTCGCCAGGCAGCCTCAACCTGTGCCACTGGAAGGCTGTGGTAGGTAAATACCAGTTTGTCAATCTCATTCAGATAGGGTCTTGCCAGATCTGCCAGCGCCTGAATATAAGCTGGATGGTTATAGTAGGGTTCCACAAATCTGAGTCGAAAGGAGTGGGGGCGGCTGAAGAAGATACGGCCGATATGCTCCTTCATTGTTTCTGTTGTTGACTGTGCATGATGAGGATAGAGGGGAAATACCACCACCTCGTGTAGCAGGGGACATTTGCGTTCCAACTCTCTGAAAGCATGTAGCAGGTCAGGCTCACCATAACGCATGGTGATCTCCACTGCGATATTCTTCTTTTTCTCGAGTGTGGAAGCCAGTTCCCGCATGTGGTATAGCAGGGGTGAGATCTGTGGTTCTTCCTTGCGCCATATCTGCTGGTACTTGGCAGTGGATGCTGCTGCAGAGAACGGGGAAATGATTTTCTTTGCCAGGAAAGAGGATAGCCGTGGTGAAAGACCGGTCACATAGGGGTCAGAAAGCATCTCTCCGATGAATTGTTTGACGTCGGCCTTGTTCGTGCTGACCGGTGTACCCAGGTTAACCAGTAATATACCTTTCATATCATCCCGTTTTCTCTTGTAATCAAAAATCTTTCCTAACGAAAACCGCTAATCAATATATGTTTCCAATAGCCGGGTTACTTCTCCCGGCACAAGGGTCACCGATGCCGTATCTGCTGGGAGCAGCAGGGTTTCTCCCTGCCGTAGGGCTACTTCGTTACCCCTGTTGTCCTGCAGGGTGCAGCTTCCCGCTACACAGATGTAGATGACAAAAGAGTCAAGTGTGGTAAAGTTGCGTTTCATCGGTTGGTCAATCTCCAGCAGATGGGTAGTGAAGTAAGGGCATGCGGCCAACTTCACGGGAAGATTGCGGCTTTTCTCGTAATGGGTCCTGTATGTATTGTACAGCTTGAAGTCGATCGCCTCTTTTGCCAGCTCGGTGTGTAGCTCCCTTGGTTTGCCCTCGGCATCCCTCCGGTCAAAGTCATAGATACGATAGGTAATATCGGAGGTTTGTTGTATCTCGGCTATGAAGCATCCGGCACCGATGGCATGCACCCTTCCCGCGGGCAGGAAAAAGACATCCCCCTGCTTTACTCCATGTTTTTTCAGTGTATCGGTAAATGTGTTGTTTTTTACCGTTTCGATGTACTCATCCGGTGTGATCAGCTGCTCGAAGCCCGAATAGAGAAAGGCATCCTGGCGCGCATGGATCACATACCACATTTCAGTCTTTCCGAATGAATTGTGCCGTTCCCTGGCAAGTCGGTCGTCGGGATGCACCTGGATGGACAGTTCCTCTTTGGCATCGATGAACTTGATCAACAGGGGAAAGGTATCTCCAAAACGGGAATAATTCCTTTTGCCCACCAGCTTCTCTTTGGCATTGGCCAGCAGGTGATCCAGTGATACTCCTGCAAGTGGTCCGTTGGAGACGACCGAGACACTGTGCGAAACGCCCGATATCTCCCAGCTTTCTCCGATTCCGTTGCGCGCGGGCTCGATCTGCTTGAAGCGACAGATCTCCGATCCGCCCCAGATGACCGGTTTGAGGATGGGCTTAAATGTAAGCGGGTATAGCACATTTCCCTCAGCAGATGATATGGTGTGATGTTTGTTGTTGTTTGACATAATGGTTGTAAGCAGATAATATATCGTTGGTGTTTCGGTCTCACTGCCCGATTAAACCCGTTTCATTACATAGGCTGTTCTTGCGGGCAGGTATAGCTTTAGCCATCCCTTGTTTTCAGGAGCATAGAGAGGGTCAAACTGGGTGAAGTGGGGGATGCTGCTGTCATTCAGGCCAAATCCGCCAAACGCTTTGTCGTCGCTGTCCAGGATGATTTGATACTTCCCCTGTGGTACCAGTATGCCATAGTCGCAATAGGAGCGTTGAGGGTGAAAGTTGAAAACAAAAAGAAGCTCTTCCCGCGTATAGGCCAGGATATTGTCTTCATCCTTCTCCCAGATTTTCACCAGCGGTATAGACTGAAAATCGGGAACAGACCGGATGAGACCGATCATTGCCTTGTCGAAGTCTCCCAGCCAGTGATACTTCAGGTTCCGGTCATCAGCGAGGTACCATTGACGCCGTGCATAGCGGTAGGACCAGTTGTTTCCTTCGCGGGGAAAATCAATCCACTCCGGGTGTCCGAACTCGTTTCCCATGAAATTGAGGTAACCGCCATTGAGGGTGCTTGCTGTTACCAGGCGAATCATCTTGTGCAGGGCGATGCCACGGTCTACCTTCATGGAGCTGTTCATCAGCTTCGACATGAACCAGTACATATCGGCGTCGATCAGACGGAAGATGATGGTCTTGTCGCCCACCAATGCCTGGTCGTGACTCTCGGCATAAGAGATCGTTTTTTCTTCGGTACGGCGGTTGGTGGTTTCCCACCAGATGGCAGAGGGAAGCCATTCCTCATCTTTTTTCTCTTTGATCAGCCTGATCCAGAAATCGGGAATGTTCATCGCCATGCGGTAATCGAAGCCGTAGCCACCTGCTTCGGGAGGCATCGCCAGTCCCGGCATGCCGCTCACCTCCTCAGCAATGGTGATGGCTTGCGGGTTGACCTCATGGATTAGCTTGTTGGCCAGCGTCAGGTAGCAGATGGCATCTCCATCCTGCCCCTGGTTATAATAGTCACTATAGTTGCTGAACGACTCTTCCAGTCCATGGCTGTTGTAGATCATAGAGGTGACTCCGTCGAAGCGAAAACCGTCGAAGCGGAACTCCTCCAGCCAGTACTTGCAGTTGGAGAGGAGAAAGTGCAGCACCTCATCCTTTCCATAGTCGAAACAGAGCGAGTCCCATGCCTGGTGGTGCCTTCGCCCGGGGTTGCCGTGAAAGTAGAGATCGTAGGAACCATCCATGCGACCCAGCCCTTCTGTCTCGTTCTTCACTGCGTGCGAATGGACAATGTCCATGATGACGGCGATACCCATACCGTGGGCAGTGTCAATCAGCTCGCGCAGCTCTTCGGGTGTGCCGTTGCGGGAGGAGGGTGCAAAGAAACTGGAGACATGGTAACCAAATGATCCGTAATAGGGATGCTCCTGGATGGCCATGACCTGAATTGCGTTGTAGCCGTTTTCCTTTACCCGTGGCAATACCTTCTCCCGGAATTCGTTGTAAGTGCCAACTCTTTCATCGCCGGTCGACATGCCTACATGGGTTTCATAAATCAGCAGGGGAGAGGTTTCCGGTCTGAAATCGTTGTATATGAATTGGTAACGCAGATCCGGCTCCCACACCTGGGCGCTGAAGAGAGTGGTCCTTTCGTCTTGTACAACCCTTTTTGCCCAGGCAGGGATCCGCTCTCCCGTTCCACCCTGCCATGAGACCTGCAACTTATAAAGATCGCCATGATGGATTCTTTCTGCCGGGATCTCTACCTCCCAGACGCCCCCTTCCTGTTTTTTCAGACGAAAGGACTCCATCCGTTGCCACTGGTTAAAGGTTCCCACCAGAAAGATCTCGGTGGCGTTCGGCGCCCACTCACGAAACACCCAGCTCTCCCGGGTACGTTGCAACCCAAACCAGAGATATCCCGATGCAAAGTCGGAAAGGGTGATCCTACCGCCTTGTGTGAGATCGGACAAACGTTTCAGGTAATAGGTGTGGCGTCCTTCAATAGCCTTTTCATAGGGGGACAGCCAGGGATCATTCTTGATGATGTCCAGCATGGCAATTTGATTGGCTGTTATACCACAGCAATTTTGATGATGATTTTTCTGATATTGCCTTCTCCCACCAAGGGGGCATGCCCATCCTCGGGAGTGAAGATAACGAACTCACCTGGCTGTAGGGTTATCCATGTTGTGGGCCGGTCGTGGTAAAACTCAATGTCATTGGCTTCATGATAGCCTGTTTCAGAATCCCGGAGCGAGGAGAGTGACCGCCAGCCGTAACTCTCCGCACAGGATAGGGGAATCTGAATATCGATATACTTCTGGTGCGTTTCCAAACGTGCTTCCGTTTCCGGTTTCAGCTTCGTTTCCACTACAGATACCTTCAGCTGATTGCCTTCGATCTCGGTGGTTCCTGTTTCGACTCCATCCAAATCGAGCTGATTGAGGTAATCGAAAGCCTTTTCAAACAAGGGATGCAGCTGAAAATAACGGGCAGCGTTTACCAGGTTGTCAATGATCATAGTTATTTGTTTTATCTGTATAATCGGATTGGACAAAGATAAAGATTTTGCAGAGACATCGCTCTCTTTTCTCCTTCAAAATAGGCCGCTGACAGAAATTTTGAAAAAAAAAACATATCTTTGTCACTCCTCTATACATAATAAAACGTATTGTTCATGAAGCGAATTGTTCACATTGTCTGGATTCTCCTCCTGTTTGCCGGATCTGTTTGGGGACAGGATAAGGGGCCAACCTGTATGTTGGGTTTTGCATTTGAGATCAGTAACGACAAGAGCTGGGGTTACCGTGAACCGGTGGTGGTACACATCACTCCGGGATCTCCTGCTGAGCGGGCCGGATTGAAGCTGAACGATATCCTACTGTCGGTAAATGGTCATGGCACCTATCGTCAGTCGCACCAGACACTAATGAATTGGTTTGCCGAAAATGACATCGAGGTGACGCTTGCTATCCGCAATTTCGAACATGCTTTCAAGGAGATCACCTTCAGAAAAGAGTGCCGTCACCCCAACGCCATCAGCGAGGCACAGCTGGCACCGGTATTTGCCTTCTACAGCTTGGAAGATGTGCAGGATCGCCGGTTCATCATTCCTGTGAAGACCCAAAAAAATGAGGAAGCGCTATACTATCGTTATCGTACATTCGGTTTTGCCCCAACCGACGAGGCAACAAGGGAACTGGATGAGCGAATCAATGCAATCTTTCTCCGGGTGCTCACCGAGAAGGGGCTGACACATGACCCGGTGGACCCCGACTTTATCATTCAGACCTACTACAGTTATGAGGGCAACTCTCTTTTCAGGCCGGAGTCGGCTACACTGGGCAGCTACCAACCGGTGTGGCGTTTTGATTCCCGCAACCACAGAACGGTTCGTTTACCCCTCTACGATCCATCTGAAGCAGTACGTGTGGAGGATATCGCGTTCAACCTGGAATTTGGGTACCGCTTCTTTGACCGTAAGTTTGTAGAACCGGGTAAGATGAGCCTGATCTGGGAAGGAGAGGTAAAAGAACGTCTCACGGAACATTATCCGTTGGCCGATTACCTGGAGTTAAATCTGCCACTGTTGCTGCTCAAGTTCCCTTACGTGGGTAACCTGAATTATGCTACTTTCGAGGTGAAATACCTTAAATATCATTATACCGGCATCGGTTACGATATGAGCGACCTGAAAAGCGTGGTGTCGGTCGATCCTGATTCACCTGCCCATCAGGCAGGGATCAGGCCGGGTGATGTGGTAACCAATATTCAGGGCCAGCCTTTTACCCATAGTTCGTCACGTGCCCTTACAGAGGGATATCGCCGCTTCCTCGCGGAGACGATGCACCTGCGTGACAAGAAAACACGTTATACCGATGCAAATGGGTTCAAGGATTGTATGTTCTGGAATATTGCCAACTATCACGCTATATCACAGGCGATGGCTGATAGCAAACGCTACAAGGCTGCGTTCTCCTATCTTTTCGGTTTCAACCAGTATGTTGATTGGAGTACACCTCTTACCCTTAATATTGGAATTGAACGTGAGGGTGAGCAGATGAGTTTTGCCGTCACCCCACAGGTGGTTACCAGCTCACACATTCTGGCCGAGTAAATATTGGTTTGGATATGAATTTATTAAGTATCGAAGCCTGTTTGCTCCAAATGGGAGATGAAAATATTTCTGCAATTATTTGCCCGGATATTTGGTAGATATCGATAATCTTTCCTATCTTTGTAGCCCTTTCGCATAAAAAGGAAATGGAGCGAAACGTTGTAGTGACAACGCATAGAGCCAAACAGATTGACTTTCAATTTGGTTTCCGGAAAGGAAAAAGAAAAATGAAAAAACTTTGCAAAAAGTTTTGGGGTTTGAAAAATAGTCCCTATCTTTGCACCCGCTTTTGAGAGGAACTCCTCTGGGAAAAGCAGGCAAGAAGCGATCTTTAGGTATTTAC
>JADLKK010000203.1 GCA_016839025.1 Proteiniphilum sp. | reverse complement strand
CTTCAATTCAATGCTTCTCTTGCGATGACATCTCCTCTTAACCTTCCAGCACCGGGCAGGTGTCAGGCTGTATACCTAGTCTTGCAACTTAGCACAGCCCTGTGTTTTTGTTAAACAGTTGCCTGGACCTATTCTCTGCGCCTCCATCGCTGGAGGACCCCTTTTCCCGAAGTTACGGGGTTAATTTGCCTAGTTCCTTAACCATGAATCTCTCAAGCGCCTTAGTATATTCTACCCAACCACCTGTGTCGGTTTATGGTACGGGTTCCATTGGACGTAACGTTTAGCGGGTTTTCTTGGGAGTATGGTTACATGCGCTATCTCTCAATCCGAGGATCGAGAGGACTATCAGGTTCGATTCTTATGGTGGATTTGCCTGCCATAATCAACATCTACACCCTTCAACCGGCGATTCCGTCTGCCGGCGGCACTATCACAACTCCGTCACCGCATCACTACCCAATGGAAGTAACGGAATATTAACCGTTTCTGCCATCGACTTCCCCTTTCGGGTGATTCTTAGGACCCGACTGACCCTGATCCGATGAGCGTAGATCAGGAAACCTTGGTCTTTCGGCGGGAGGGAGTTTCACCCTCCTTATCGTTACTTATACCTACATTTGCTTTTCCATAACCTCCAGAGCACCTCACGATGCGCATTCAACGGCAATGGAATGCTCCCCTACCAATCTTTCGATTCCATATCTTCGGCGGGCGGCTTGATACCCGATTATTATCCACGCCGGAGTTCTCGACTAGTGAGCTGTTACGCACTCTTTGAATGAATGGCTGCTTCCAAGCCAACATCCTAGCTGTCACTGAACTCCAACTTCGTTATACTAACTTAGCCGCCACTTGGGGACCTTAGATGATGGTCTGGATTGTTCTCCTTTCGGACATGGACCTTAGCACCCATGCCCTCACTCCTGATCTCGATCGATATGCATTCGGAGTTCGTCAGGACTTGATAGGCGGTGAAGCCCTCGCATCCTATCGGTCGCTCTACCTCATATCGGTATAATCAAGGCTGCCCCTAAAGGCATTTCGGGGAGTACGAGCTATCTCCAAGTTTGATTAGCCTTTCACCCCCACCCTCAATTCATCCAGAAGCTTTTCAACGCTTATTGGTTCGGTCCTCCAACCGGTGTTACCCGGCCTTCAACCTGATCAAGGGTAGATCACTTGGTTTCGCGTCTATCGCTACCGACTAATTCGCCCTGTTCAGACTCGGTTTCCCTTCGGATCCGTGACTAATGACACTTATCCTTGCCGGTAACGATAACTCGTAGGTTCATTATGCAAAAGGCACGCCGTCACAGCATATAGCTGCTCCGACCGCTTGTAGGCACACGGGTTCAGGAACTATTTCACTCCCCTACTCGGGGTGCTTTTCACCTTTCCCTCACGGTACTTGTACACTATCGGTCTCTCGGGAGTATTTAGCCTTACCGGATGGTCCCGGCAAATTCACGCAGAATTCCTCGTGCTCCGCGCTACTCAGGATAACACTAGGACTGAACAGACTTAATGTAAGGGGCTATCACCCGCTATGGCTGCAATTTCCATTGCTATTCCATTCACCTGTCTTCGTCCACGACGTGGTCCTATAACCCCAACAATGCCGTAACACTGTTGGTTTGGGCTGTTCCCCGGTCGCTCGCCACTACTGGGGGAATCACTTTTGTTTTCTTTTCCTGCGGGTACTAAGATGTTTCAGTTCCCCGCGTTGGCCTCTTATTAAAAGATGTTATGTCTTCAACATAACAGGTTATCCCATTCGGAAATCTGCGGGTCAATGGTCATTTGCACCTTACCGCAGCTTATCGCAGCTTATCACGTCCTTCATCGCCTCCGAGAGCCAAGGCATCCACCGTGTGCCCTTGACTTTTCTTTTTTCTATTTTTCACACCAATACTTTCGTATCGGTAGAATATACTTGCTACTCGTTTCTAATATAAAAACCTCTGTGGTCTTTATTTTCGCTTTGTGTCAGAATGTCAAAGAACGTTTGAAAGCCAATCGGCTTTCAAAATAGTGGAGAATAACGGATTCGAACCGTTGACCCCCTGCTTGCAAAGCAGGTGCTCTAGCCAGCTGAGCTAATCCCCC
>JADLKK010000059.1 GCA_016839025.1 Proteiniphilum sp. | reverse complement strand
AGGATGGGGATCAGTTTGGCAGCCGTGACAATGAAGTTGAGGATGGCTCCCTCCCGGATGCCTGTCACCAGGATCGCATGGAAGCACCAGAGGATTGCCGACCCGATCAGGAAGGCGGTGAGTGGCGATAATGCCTTTTCTCCCAGCAGATCATTCAGTGTCTTGAAGAAGAGTGCCAGGTAGCTGACGTTGCCGAGCCATCCCACCGACCAGTATCCCCAGGCGGAGTTGAAACCCATGTAGTCGCCGAAACCGTCGCGTGCGTAGGCAAACACACCACTTTTCAGTTCCGGCTTGCGTGCAGCAAGATAGGCAAACACCAAGGCAAGCATCAGGGCTCCCAAGCCGCCGATAGCCCAGGTAATCAAGGCACCCTGAGGGTTGGCTACGGCAATCAGATCCCTGGGGGAGTTGAAGATCCCCGATCCGATCATCGATCCCAGGGCCACAAAGAGCAGCAGCCATAATCCCAATTTGCCATCCTTTGCTTTCATGCAAACAACCAGAGCAACAGTGCCACTACCACCAGCGAGGGGAGCATGTTCATGACGCGTATCTTTTTTATATCCAGTATATTGAAGGCAAGTCCTATCAGCATGATGCCACCCACACTGGTGAGTCCCAGGATGATCTCTTCGGTGAAGAAGCTACCGGCATATCCGGCCAGCAAGGTGAGCGATGCCTGGAAGAGAAAGAGGGGTACAGCCGAGAGGGCGACACCCACCCCAAAGGCGGAGGCCAGCAGGATGGCAGAGAAGAAATCCATCAGCGATTTTGTATAAAGCAGGTCAGGAGAACCACCGGTACCCTCCTGGATGGTACCCAGGATGGTGAGCGATCCCACGCAGAAAAGCAGAAACGCGGTGACCAGCCCCTCGGAAAACTTCTCGCTGCCGATCTGGAAACGACGCTTCAGCCGATCGCTCAGCCGCTCGGCACCCCGCTCGATATCGATCCACTCACCCAGCAGCGAGCCGAGTGCGAGGCTGCTCACCACGATCAGGATATGCTCCATCTTTACCGCCATGGAGGCGCCGATGGCGAGCGTGAAAAGGCCGATGGCCTGAAAGTAGATGGTGGTGATTCGTTCCGGCATCCGCTTCTTCAGCAGCAGGCCAATCACTCCGCCGCCAATTACGGCAGCCGTATTTACAAGGGTTCCAATCATCAGGAATCGTGTTATCAAGAGGCAAAAGTATGAAAAAAAATGAGAACGATTGCTGTCCGACTCTTGCATATCTCCTTTTAGTAGTGTCTCTTTTTCCGAAAAGCGATTACCCCAATCATCCCGAAACTGCTATTTAATTTTTATCTTTGTACTTTCGGAAACAAACGGAACAGAATTAAAGAAACAGCTATGTACAACTGGTTTGAGTGCAAGATAAAGTATGACAAGATGATGGAGACCGGCATGCAGAAAAGCGTGACCGAGCCCTACCTGGTAGATGCCCTCTCCTTCACCGAGGCGGAGGCACGCATCATTGAGGAAATTCGCCCCTTCATTTCGGGGGACTTTTCTGTCTCCGATATCAAGCGGGTGAAATATGCCGAATCTTTCTTCAATGAGACGGGTGATCGCTACTACAAGGCACGGCTTTACTTCATTACCCTCGATGAAAAGAGCGGTGCTGAGAAGAAGACGGCGGTCAATATGCTGGTACAGGCGTCCGAGTTGAAAGAGGCGGTGGAGATCGTTGAGGCAGAGATGAAGAAGACCATGATCGACTATGCAATCGCTTCGGTAGCTGAGACAGCCATCATGGATGTTTTTCCCTATTCCGGAGATAGTACAGCCAGGGAGAAGGAATGAACATCGCTTTGCATATACGTGCCCTGAAGGAGTCGCTGCCACCACAGGTAAGAGTGGTGGCGGTGTCGAAGTTCCATCCCATAGAACAGATCCGCGAGGCGTATGGTGCCGGTCAGCGGCTCTTCGGTGAGAGTCGTGTGCAGGAGCTGGTGGAGAAGCAACGGAAGCTGCCGGTGGATATTGAGTGGCATTTTATTGGCAGCCTGCAGCGTAACAAGGTGAAGCAGATCGCTCCCTTCGTGACACTGATCCACAGCCTCGACAGCGAAAGGCTGATGCGGGAGGTCGAGAAGCAGGGGGCCGCCTGTGGGCGGGTGATCGCCTGCCTGTTGCAGGTACACATCGCCGAGGAGGAGACCAAGTCAGGTTTCTCGCCCGACGAATGTCGCCAATTCCTGGAGGAAGGGAGCTGGAAAGAGTGCTCTCACCTGCAGATCGCCGGCATGATGGGCATGGCAACCTATACCGACGACCGGGAGCAGGTACGCCGTGAGTTTCGCCTTCTCAGGGAGCTCTTCCAGGAGAGCAAGGCAAAGTATTTTGCGGATGATTCCGCCTTCCGGGAGCTCTCCATGGGGATGTCGGGTGATTATCCGATTGCCATGGAAGAGGGCAGCTCATTGATTCGCCTCGGCACGCTCATCTTCGGAGAGCGATAAGTGGGCAGCTCCTCTGGATCTCTTTTTCGGTCAGATATCGGGATGGTCGATAAAAATTATCTATATTTGTACAAACAATCATTTGAAAAACATTCGTCACCTACATGGTTACTCTGGAAACAACCTTTGCGGGATTACAGCTGAAAAATCCCCTGATAGCCGCCAGTAGCGGGCTGACCAATTCTTTGAAGAAAATAAAGGAGTTGGAAGATGCCGGTATCGGAGCGGTGGTACTGAAGTCACTCTTTGAAGAGCAGATTGAGAGTCATTCAGGCAAACTCGCGCAGCTCACCGATTATCCCGAAGCGGCTGATTATATCAATACCTATGTGGAGATGAACCACATGGAGAAGTACCTCGATCTGATCCGCAGTACCAAGGCGGAATGTGAGGTACCCGTTGTGGCCAGTATCAACTGCTACAAGCAGAGCCGCTGGATCGATTTCGCCCGCAGTGTGCAGGATGCCGGTGCCGATGCCCTCGAGCTGAACCTCTTCCTGCTGAATGCCGGTGAGTATGGCGACACCTGGTTGGAGGAGTCCTACGTCAACATTGTCAGGGAGCTGAAGAGGAATCTCTCCATCCCCCTGGTGATCAAGATGGCGAAGAACATCAGCAACCTGCCGGGGCTGGTGGGGCGGCTTAAGGCACTCGGCGCTGCCGGGGTGGTACTTTTCAACCGTTTCTATCAGCTCGATATCGATATCACCCACATGGAGGTTGTTTCCGGCCCCGTTTTCAGCAACCCTGCCGACTTCAGCGATACACTTCGCTGGACAGCCATCGTGGCGGGTCGCGTGCCTGACTTCGACATTGCCTGCTCCTACGGGGTACACAGCTGGGAGGATGCCGTGAAGGGTATTCTTGCAGGTGCGGCGGGGGTTCAGCTTTGCAGTCTGCTCTACCAGCAGGATCCGCCTGTAATCGGAGAGATGCTCACCTGTATCGAGGAGTGGATGGGACAGAATAACTACGACAGTCTCGATGAATTCAGGGGTAAGCTCAGTTATGCCAATATCAAGAACCCCTCACTATACGAACGGGTGCAGTTCATGAAATATTTCTCGGATTACAAGCAGTGATGATGAGCAGATTCGCTGACAGCTTAAAAAGATAAAGATGAACATACAACAACTGGAATATATCATTGCGGTAGACAACTACCGTCATTTTTCAAAGGCGGCGGAGGCATCGTTCGTCACACAGCCCACACTCAGCATGATGATACAGAAGCTGGAGGAGGAGCTTGGGGTAAAGATATTCGATCGTTCCCAACTACCGGTGCAGCCTACCGAGATCGGTACCCGGATCATTAACCAGGCTCGGCAGGCACTCTCCCAGGTGAATCTGATCAGGGAGATCGTCCAGGAGGAAAAAGGGGTCGTGAAAGGTGTTTTCCGCCTGGCCATCATTCCCACCATTTCTCCCTATCTGTTGCCCAGGTTAATGCAGATACACCGTGACAACAAATATGACATCCGCATCGTGATCTCCGAGCTTACCACCGATCAGATACTCAAAGGGCTGGCGAACGACTCCATCGACGGTGGTATCCTCGCCACACCACTCAAGGAACCCGCGATTGCCGAGCATCCCATCTACTATGAGCAGTTCTTCGCCTATGTCTCCGCTCAGGAGAAGGCTCTTTATGCCAAAACATCCCTCGACGAGAGCGATCTGACTACTGCCAAACTGTGGCTACTCGATGAGGTGCATTGCTTCCGCACTCAGATCCTCCATCTTTGTAATCTGAAGAAACGACGCGACAACAAATCGATCTTCTCCTACGAAGCAGGCAGCATCGATACCCTGATCAACATCGTGGATCAGAATGAGGGGTTGACAGTGATCCCGGAGATGGTCCTTCCACACCTGAGCGAGATCCAACGCAAAAATGTGCGACCCTTCAGAAAGAGTACTCCTGTACGGGAGGTCAGCCTGGTTACCCGTAAGGAGTACTTTCGTGAACGATTGCTCAACATCCTTATCGATGAGGTAAAAGCGGCGGTGCCACGCTCACTGCAGGATGAGGCGATGAAAAAGTATGTGGTGCCTCTCTGAGCTGTTACAGCATCAGTTTGAAACCGGCAAAGAAGCTGCGGGGAGTGCCTGGCCCATAAAGGTAGCTGGATGCCCTTCCTGCCCCGGTGTCGAAATCCTTCTGAAAAGCATTTGTGATATTTTGTATCCCCGCATTGAGCTGCAACGAGGTCTCTTCATTGAGACTGATGGTGTAGGATGCTCTGACATTCAGTTCCAGGAATGAGGGGGACTCTTCGGTGGTGTTCACCGGTGAGAAACGATCCAGACCCTCCCTGCCGAAGCCTGCTTCATGTGGTACCAGCATGCTGCCGGTGTAGTTTCCCGAGAGGGTGGCACTGAATCCCGGCGTAGCGTTCCAGGTAGCCACGAAATAGGCATAGTTGTCGGGTGTGCGCATCATCCGTCTTGTGGGGGTAACACGATCCAGTGCCTCCTCTTCGCCAGGCTCCGGTTCCCACCATTTTCGCTCGTTATCATAGAGGCTGCGCTGCAGCGTGGCTCCCGCCTGTAAGTCGACTGTTGTGCCGATGGCAGCCCTTCCTTCCAGGTTTACCCCATAGACCTTTGCGCCATCTTCCGCATTCCCGATCAGGATCTCGTTGCCCCTTTTCACGCCGGTGAAAGGATGATCCAGGCGGGTGTAAAATCCTTCAATCAGCAGATTGAAGAGGGTGATCCCGGCCTGGTGGTACAGATCGGCCGATCCGCTGATGCTGTGCGATCGCTCTTCCCGCAAGTTGTCAGAGAGACGGCGGATTACCTGGTTGCCCCCCGCGATATCCACATGAAGATCCTCGTCGAAAAGTTGTGGGGCGCGGAAACCGCCGCTGTAGGTGAGCCGCAGGTTGATGTTTTGTGACGGGTTGTAACGCAGGTTGAAACGGGGGCTTACAATCGCTTTCTCCACCAGGTTGTGCTTGTCAATTCTTCCTCCCAGCAGGATGCTCCACCTGTCACTCTTCCATTCGTTTTGCAGGAAAGTGCCGGCACTTCTGCTCAGCTGCGAAATTCCCAGTTCGCGGTAGCCACTCGCATCCTCCAGGTGGCTGCCCGTATACTCCACTCCTGTGGTCAGGTCGGCTGGCATAAACCATAGTTGTCCGAACGAGTGGATGTAATGGCCCCCCGCCTGGTAAGTCAGTTCAGTGGTGTGCCCGAAAGCATTCCTGCGGAGCATGTTGTTCTCCAGGATGGCTTCCATTCTCTCCACCTCCTCTTCCGTCATGCCGGGATAGGGTGTGGGTATCTCGTCGCTGTAGGGATCGCCGGCACCGTAGTAGCTCTCCCGGTCAGTATGCTGAGCGGCGGCATACAGGCTGAAGCGATGGCGTTGATCTGTACTGAAGTGATCAAAGCCCAATGATCCGCTGTGGATGTAATGTTCCACCTGTTCGGCAATGTAACTCTCATAGGGTTGCCGGTCGATCCGGTCGCCACCGCGCCGAAACTCATGCATGTGCCGGTATTCAATTGTCCATCTCGAATAGGGGTTATTTCTGAGGAAGGAACGAAAACCGAGTGAACGATTCTTTAGCAGTGGGAGTTCGGTAAAACCATCGCCATCCAGGTCCAATCCCCCCCGATGCCGGTGCTGTCCGAACAGCATGATTCCTGCCTTGCGGCTTTCGTTCACCAGTGAACCGTTGAAGGTGCTGTTGTTTTCCATCGTTCCTCCCCCGAAGGAGGTGAGTGTGTGGGCGAACTCACCACTGTTGCGGATCGGTTCACGGGTGATGATATTGATGGTGCCACCAATAGCGTTGGCACCAAAGAGAGCCGATCCCCCCCCGCGAACCACCTCTATCCGTTCAATCATGTTGGCAGGGATCTGCTCCAGGCCGTATACTCCTGCCAGTGCGCCGATAAGGGGGCGGGAGTCGATCAGTATTTGTGAATAGGAGCCCTCCATGCCATTGATGCGCACCTGTGTGGTGCCGCAGTTCTGGCAATTGTTCTCCACCCGTAGTCCCGGCTGGAAGCGGAGTCCGTCGGAGAGTGTCTTCGAGTTGGTCACCTCCAGCATCTGCATGTTTAGTACGCTCACCAGTGAAGGTGCCATGCGCCGCGTGGTTTCATTGCGGTTGGCCGATACCACCACGGCATCGAGTGAGACACTCTCCTCGGTAAGCGAGAAGTCAATCTCGAGGGTTTTGTTGGCTACAAGGGTGACCATCCGTTCGGCTGTTTGGTATCCGATCATGGAGGCTTCCAGCGTGAAGGCTCCCACCGGCAGGTTACGCAGGAAATAGTGTCCGGTATGGTCGGTGGTGATGCCGATGGTGGTACCCTTCAGCCTGAGGGTGACATAGGGAAGATGTTCGCCGGTTTTCGCATCCAGGACGTGTCCGTAGATGTTGGCGTCGGTGCGTCTGTTCTTCTCCCCCTCCGCTTGTGCGAGAGAGATCCGGACACACAGGTATAGTGTGACAAGAAGTATGATTCTTTTCATTGTTTTGTTGATTGAATATGGATGCAATCTGATCGTGGGGCACTGCCGGTTGGCAGGTGCCTACTCAAAAAGGTGACGGAAGGTCAGGCTGCAGCGGGTGGGGCCCTCAACTGATGTGAAGAGGTGGAAGGGATCAGGTGTAACTGCTCATAAAGGGCAGGGTAAGTGAAGATCACGCTGGGGATGTCACCTGTTACCCCGATCTCCGGGATGATCTCAGGTGTCAGAGTAGTCCGGTAGAAGTGATCCAGCACACGGTACTCCTTTTCGGTATGGTCGTGCTGTTGTTTCTCTCCGAACTTGAAGGGATGGGAATGCACATGGAGTGTGCGGTTGACGACATGGGTATGGGTGAAAAGGGTAATCCCGCTTATATAGAGTATAAACAGGGAGAGACAGAACCATTTTGCGCTATTTTGCAGATAACCCATCATGACGGTGCAAATATAGGACTTTTTATCGTAATTTTGTGTGCTGATGGAAAATCGTGATCTATGAATCCCGAAACGATTATTGAGAAATATTACCAAAAGGGTACCAAGCTGTACGACATCTATCTGTCACATACCACTGACGTGACCCGCAAGGCACTCTCCATCGTGGCAAAGCATCCGGAGCTGGCAGTCGATGTGCGATTCATCGAAGAGGCAGGGATGCTGCACGATATCGGTATCTTTCTTACCAAAGCTCCGCACATTGCCTGTGAAGGGAGCTATCCCTACATCTGTCATGGTTACCTGGGACGGGAATTGCTGACAGAAGAGGGATATCCGAAGCATGGACTGGTGTGTGAGCGCCATACCGGGACAGGGTTAAGTCTGGAGACCATCATTAACCGCAAGCTGCCCATTCCCCACAGGGATATGCGTCCGATAAGCCTTGAGGAACAGATCATCTGTTTTGCCGACAAGTTCTATTCCAAGTCGCAACTGGGTAAGGAAAAGCCGCTGAAGAAGATCCGTCAGGGATTAAGCCGACATGGCGGACATCAGGTGGAACTGTTTGACCGGTGGTGTGAGCTGTTTCTCTGAAAAGCTGTTTTCAGCGATGCGCTCTTTTTTGGCAAACTATTTGCAGTGAATATCCGTAGCAAAAGAAATCAATCCGATATGACAAAAAATAAAGATACAAAACAGGGCTCCACAGAGAGGGACGAGACAATTGACGGGGAAAAATCCGCTGCGCAGGATCAAACTCCGGGAACGGGGAACGGAGACAATATGACAGAAGAGGAGATCCCTCTTACGGTTGAGTTTGCCCAATTGCAGGTGAAATATGAGGAGCTGAACAACAGTTACCTGCGCCTGCATGCGGAGTTTGACAATTTTCGCAAGCGGACGCTGAAGGAGAAAGCTGAGTTGATAAAAAATGGCGGCGAACGGGTGCTGCTTGAGATCATCAGACTGGTAGATGATTTTGAACGAGCCCTTACTGCTTTGCATGTAGCGGAAGACAAGGATGCGATGCTGGAGGGAATGGACCTGATTTACGGCAAATTCATCACCTTCCTGGGTCAGCAGGGGGTAAAGGAGATTGAAGCGATCGGACTACCGTTTGATGCGGAGCGCTTTGAGGCCGTGACTACCATTCCGGCCCGGGAAGAGTCACAGAAGGGGATGGTGATCGATTGTATACAGAAAGGATATGAGCTGAATGAGAAGATCATTCGGTTCCCAAAAGTGATCGTGGGGGAATAAGATGGCAGCCAAGAGAGATTATTACGAAATACTGGAGATACCTAAGAGCGCTTCTGCTGAAGAGATCAAAAAAGCCTACCGGAAGAAGGCCATACAATATCATCCGGACAAGAATCCGGGGGATAAGGAGGCCGAAGAGAAGTTCAAGGAGGCTGCCGAGGCGTATGAGGTGCTCAGCGACCAGAACAAGCGGGCGCGCTACGATCAGTTCGGTCACGCCGGCATGGGGGGCGCCGCATCCGGTGGTTTCGGTGGTGGCATGTCGATGGATGATATCTTCTCACAGTTCGGAGACATCTTTGGTGGCCATTTTGGTGGTTTCGGCGGCTTCGGTGGCTTTGGCAGCGGTCAGCGCGGGAGACGCGTGAACCGTGGTTCTGACTTGCGGGTGAAAGTGAAACTCTCACTCAAGGAGATCCTCAATGGGGTAGAGAAGAAGATCAAGGTGAAGAAGTATGTCTCCTGCTCCCATTGCGATGGCAATGGATCGGAGCATGGTACATCGCAGTCTACCTGCCCTACCTGTAACGGATCGGGTGTGGTGACCCGTGTGGCCAATACCATCCTGGGACAGATGCAGACCTCCTCTACCTGCCCTACCTGCAACGGGGAGGGTAAATCGATCTCGAAGAAGTGTGTTCATTGCAACGGTGAGGGGATCGTACGCGAGGAGGAGGTGATCTCCATCCGTATCCCTGCCGGTGTGGCCGAAGGGATGCAGCTCTCCATGTCGGGCAAGGGCAATGCCGCCCGCAGGGGTGGTGTGAACGGTGATCTGTTGATTGTGATCGAAGAGGAGCAGGATCCCAATTTGATACGCGATGAGAACGATGTGATATACAACCTCTTTCTCAGTTTTCCCACCGCAGCGCTGGGGGGTACCGTAGAGGTGCCCACGATCGATGGAATTGCCAAGGTGAAAATAGAGCCGGGCACGCAACCAGGCAAGGTGCTCCGTCTGCGCAACAAGGGACTCCCCTCGGTGAACGGTTACGGTCGCGGCGATGAGCTGATCAATGTGAATGTCTATGTGCCGGAGAATCTGACTGACAAGGAGCGCAGGCATCTGGAGGAGATGAACAGGTCGGACAGCTTTGTACCTTCCGCCTCAGCACGTAAGAGTGTCTTCAACAAGTTCAGGAAGATGTTCGACTAAGATAATCAGCCGATTCGCAATCTGTTTGTCGAGATTTCAGGCACCCCTTCGCGGGTGCTTTTTTTGTAGGGATGAAAAATTAAAGAAAAATTTCCATAATTCATCTGTTTTCTCGTTTTTAATTGTTTCCTTTGCAATGGAAAAGATCCGGCAGCCGGTGTGTGCATGCCTCGATTTTTTCAAGAACCACATTTCAGACCCATTTTTCTGTTTATTATTCGAACTGCTAAAACCACAAAAAATGAATCAAAAACTTCTAATCAGAGATCTGACCTTGAGAGACGGTCAGCAGTCTGCTTTTGCCACACGAATGAATCAATCGCAAGTTGACAGGGTATTACCCTATTACAGGGATGCCAATTTTTATGCCATGGAAGTCTGGGGTGGGGCGGTCCCCGATTCAGTGATGCGCTTTCTGGGTGAAAATCCCTGGGACAGGTTAAAGAAGATCAGTCACGGTATTCAGGGGGCTTCAAACCTTACCGCACTTTCCAGGGGGAGAAACTTGTATGGCTATGCTCCTTATCCCGATGAGATCATCGACGGATTTTTTCAACATGCTGTAGCCAACGGGCTAAACATCATGCGGATATTTGATGCTTTGAACGATGTCAACAATATCCAGTCGAGTATCCAATCCATCAAGAAGTATGGCGGGAAGGCCGATTGTGCCGTATGTTACACCATTGATCCCAAATATGATGATGGTCAGTCGCAAATTACTCCCGGGAAAAAGGGTCTTATCGGGAGATTGTTCGGTAAAAAAGAGATGAAGACGCAACCCGGACGTACGCCTGTCTTTACAGATCAGTATTTTCTGCAAATTGCCAGGGATATGGCAGCCATGGGTGCTGATATGATTACGATTAAGGATATGAGCGGCTTAATTCCGCCATCTCGAGTTGCTACCCTGATCGCTTTGTTTAAAAAAGAACTGAGGATACCGATCGATTTTCATACCCATTGTACTCCCGGGTATGGTCTGGGATCCGTGCTGATGGCGATTGTGAATGGGGTGGATATCGTTGATACCAACATCTGGTACTTCTCCGGAGGACCGGCTGCTCCCGCGATCGAACTGATATATCTGTTTTGCAGGAAACTGGGCATAGAGTTGGATGTGAATATGGAAGCAGTTGCCAGAATCAATGCCGAGTTGCTTCATATTCGCAAAGAACTGGATGCGTTCGACGCTGTGAAACAATTCCCGGTTTCCTTTAACCCATTGACCGATCAGCTGCCGGATGAGGTGGATCAGCTGTTTGACGATGCCATTACCGCAGCCAGGCGCAACGACGAATCGGCATTGCTGGCCGCTTGTCATGCCATTGAAGCCTACTTCAACTTTCCGCTGCCCGATGAAAAGGTGAAACAGGCCGAAATACCGGGTGGCATGTACACAAATATGGTTGCGCAGCTGAAGCAGTTTAACGCTTTGGATATTCTCGATGATGCCATGAAGCTAATTCCGAGCGTGCGTCTCGATGCAGGTTTGCCACCATTGGTGACACCCACCAGCCAGATAGTGGGGGCTCAGGCCGTGAACTCAATCCTCAACCTGAAAAACGGACGCGACAAGTACGCCAATGCCTCCAACCAGTTTGTCTCCCTGGTTAAGGGTGAATACGGGAAGACACCTGTGCCGGTCGATCCTCTCTTTCGTGAGAAAATCACAGGTTCTCCCCTGGAGACACCCTATGACACCTCGAAATATGAGCGTCAGGAGAACCCCTTGTTGCCTGAGTATGGGAATATGGCGCTGGCACGGAATGAAGAGGAAGCGTTGTTGCTGGAATTGTTCCCCACGGTGGCAGGCAACTATCTCAGAAATATCCGGGCAGCAGCGTTTGCCGAGAAACAGCAGGGAGATGAAGCTCTCTCCTCTCCTGCTCATCCAACATCGATCAAGGAGGTGGAACCGGTGCGGGAGCCTGCGGGCCATATCGTCTCGAGTCCCATGCCTGGAACAGTGATGAAAATCGTGGCCAAGGAAGGGGAGATGATCGATAAAGGAGCCAATCTCTTTATCCTGGAATCAATGAAGATGGAGAATGAGATCATTGCTGAGATTTCGGGGAGAATTTACAAAATTTACGCCAAAGCCGGAGAGTTGGTTCAGGAGGGTCAACCCATCGTCAAGATACTGATATAATCACTGCCTGCCTCTCTTCAGTGGTAGGGATATGCCTCTAGTTGTTGCTTTCTCAGGGTACCCTGTTGGCCAATGGTCGGTTGTGTCGGCTGCCTTTTCCCTTCAGTATCATCGGAGGGAAAAGGTGGTTACATGCAATTAGAATCGAGTAAAAAGTGTTGAAATTGTAGGAATAGTGCGCATATTGTATTAAATTGCAACCGTTAAAAATACAGCTTGCAAAATTATGAGTAGTTATTCCATTCAATCCCTGGAACATTATTTCAGGGTCTACCGGCGTTCTGTCAGAAAGCCGAAGAAATTCTGGGGCCGCATAGCAGAAGATAATTTCACCTGGTATCAGAAGTGGGAGAAGGTGGTGGAGTTCGACATGCAGGAAGCTCGTTTTACCTGGTTCAAAAACGGGAAACTGAACATCACCAAAAACTGCATTGACCGTCATCTGGCCAATCTGGGCGATAAAAATGCCATCATTTTCGAACCGAACAACCCGAATGAGCCTGCCCGACACTATACCTACAACCAGCTCTATAGCGAGGTGTCGAGGATGGCCAATGTGTTGCGGGACCAGGGCGTCAAGAAGGGTGACAGGGTCTGTATCTACCTGCCGATGATTCCCGAGTTGGCGATCGCCATGCTGGCCTGTGCCCGCATTGGGGCAATCCACTCGGTGGTGTTCGCCGGTTTTTCGGCACAGGCGCTCTCCGCGCGGATAAACGATTGCACCTGCAGGATGCTTATTACTGCCGACGGTGGGTATCGGGGCAGCAAGAAGATCTCTCTGAAGCAGATTGCCGACGAAGCGCTTTCGCAAACACCCTCTATCGAGAAGGTGCTGGTGGTAAAGCGTACCGGTGAGAGGGTTTCCATGAAAGAGGAACGGGATCAGTGGCTGCAACCCCTCCTGGAGCAGGCAGCCGCAGCCAGTAAGGCTGAGGTGATGGACGCGGAGGAGCCGCTTTTCATCCTCTATACCTCCGGCTCCACGGGTAAACCAAAGGGGATGCTGCACACCACTGCCGGCTATATGGTCTATACCGCTTATACATTCAAAAACATTTTTAATTACCAGCAGGATGATGTCTATTGGTGTACCGCAGATATCGGCTGGATCACGGGGCATTCCTACATCCTCTACGGTCCGCTGTTGAATGGTGCAACCACGGTTATCTTTGAAGGGATTCCCTCCTATCCCGATTACAGTCGTTTCTGGGAGGTGATCCAGAAGCACCGGGTGAACCAGTTTTATACCTCACCCACGGCAATTCGTTCCTTGGCGAAGGAGAAGATCGAGTATGTACAGCGTTTCCAGCTCGATTCACTCAAGGTGATCGGATCGGTGGGGGAACCGATCAATGAGGAGGCGTGGCATTGGTACAACGACCATGTGGGCAACAAGCGGTGTCCCCTTGTGGATACCTGGTGGCAGACTGAGACGGGGGGGATTCTGATCTCTGCCATCCCCTTTGTGACCCCCACCAAGCCTACCTATGCCTCGCTGCCACTGCCCGGAATCAGACCTGTGCTGATGGACGAACTACGCAACGAGATCACCGGCAATCAGAAAACGGGTAACCTCTGTATCGAATTTCCCTGGCCGGCGATAGCCCGCACCATCTGGGGTGATCACCAACGGTATATTGACACCTATTTCAGCAAATACCCGGGCAAATATTTTACCGGCGATGGGGCCCTGCGCGATGAAGTGGGGTACTACCGCATCACCGGCAGGGTAGATGATGTGATCATCGTCTCGGGGCACAACCTGGGTACCGCTCCCATTGAGGATGTGATCAGCGAGCATCCTTATGTGGCGGAAAGCGCCATTGTGGGAATCCCGCATGAGATTAAGGGAAATGCCCTCTATGGTTTTGTGGTACTCAAGGAGACTGGCCTCTGGCGTGACCGTAATAACCTGATCAGAGAGATTAACCAGCTGATAACTGATCAGATAGGACCCATTGCCAAACTGGAGAAGATCCAGTTTGTTAACGGCCTTCCCAAAACCCGATCCGGCAAGATCATGCGGCGTATCCTACGCAAGATTGCGGAGGGTGAAGATTCCGATTTCGGTGATGTCACCACCCTGGTTGATCCCGATATCGTGGAGGAGATCAGGAGAGAGAGGGTGTGAAAACC
>JADLKK010000202.1 GCA_016839025.1 Proteiniphilum sp. | reverse complement strand
GTGTAATCACTTTGCTTCTCGATGGCAGAGAGCACCTGTCTCACGGTACTGTTTTGCATGTCGAGGTTAAACAACACGCCGCTGTCCGCCTTCACTTCCGCCGCCTGTACGGGTTGGATGCAGAGCATCAGAAACAAGACGATACAGCCGGCAGCAGCGTAAAATCTCTGCTTATTTTGGAGCCATTTGTGCTCGAAATTGAAAAAAATGTTATACATTTGATTTGATTAAAAGATTATTAGAATAATACTGTTTTAATTCTCTTGAATCTCTATCGGGAGGTATGGGCAAATACCTTCCGATTTTTTCATTTTGATGTTCTCATAGGCTAGTCGATTTTTGGAGGAGTTATTCATGCATGTTATTGATATAAAAAACATTGTCGCTATTTTCGATGGTGATGGGAAGTGTTGCGGTGAGCCCGTTCAAGGTGTTGAGGAAGTCCTCGTTCAGCCTCAACTTCCCGGAGCAAGTGAGCTTGCCGGCTTCGGGATCACAGTTGATCTCCTGCCCATAGAAACGTTCCATGAGGCTAACGATCGAGGCGAGTGGTTCATGATCGAACTGGTAGATGCCATGTATCCATGAGGTATATCGGGTAACATCTCTTACTTGCCCCACACTGGATTGTCCGTTTTCCGATAACTGGTATATATCATTCGGTGACAACCGGTATTTTTCCTTTTTATCATGCTCTGCATAAACATCCACGACCCCCGTAGCAAGTATCACGTGTGATTGTTTTTCATCCCGGTAAGCAGAAATAGCAAAGCTTGTGCCCATCACCTGCACGTTGATGCGGTCTGTTTTCACGATAAAGGGGCGTTTTTTATCGGGGGTTACCTCGAGGTAAATCTCCCCATCCACGTAAACCTCCCTGCTCTTCTCGTCGAATTGTGCCGGATAGATCAGTCTCGATCCGGCATTGAGCCATATTTTCGTTCCATCCTCCAGCTCCAGCCTACCCCGCTTGCCATGGGGGGTTATCAGCTGGTTGAAGGCAGCCGCCTCGTTCCGTGAGACGGTTTTCTCTTCATCAATCTTTATCTCGTTGTTGCGGTAGCTGATGGTTGTTTCTTTCTTGTTTTCCACCGTGACCTGCTTTTCGTCGGAGAGTATGAGCCGTATGTCTTCGTCGGAAGAGCGTTTGGTATCGTTGCTGGTCTGTTGTGCCACCTGACGGATGTTGGGAGCCTGGGGGCGGTTCATGTTCTTCATCCAGGCAATGCCCAGGAGAATGGCGATGCTCGCAGCCATTGAGATCGACCAGTAGAGAATCCGCCTGTGGTGCCGGTGCCCGGGAGCAATCACCTTCCTGAGCGCGGCCTGCGAGTCGAAAGCAAGTTGCTGTGACATGGACCAGATGTCGTAATAAACGAGGAACATCCTTTCGTGCTCCTTCGTTTCCTTCATCCAGGACAGCAGTTCCTGCTTTTCCAGTGGTGTGGCCTTGCCTTCAAGATAACGGATGATTATGATTTCAATCGATCGTTCCATACATGTAATACGATAAACCGGGCGACAACCCTACCGGAAAAAGCAGTTATTAATTAAAAAGAGCAAAATTACCACCGAGATCTCCATCCTTTTCTGCAGGTGATCGCGGATGAGGGCGATCGCCTTGGTCATGTGTTTCTCAATGGCCTTGACGCTCACGCCAAGCGATGATGCGATCTCCTTGTTGCTCATGCTCTGCACCCTGCTCATGAGAAAAACCCGTTTGGTTTTCACGGGAAGGATGGTGATTGCCGAGCGCACCTCGCCCAGCAGTACACGGTAGTCATACTCTTCAACTCTCTGTATCAAAAGGTTGTCAACACAGGAATCAAGTTCCGACCTGTTGAGGTAATCATCGAGTCGTTCATGGTGGTTTCCGGCATTGCGCAAGTAATCAATGGCCCTGTTGCGCGTGCAGGTGTAGAGATAAGAACGCAACGATCCTCCCTCGTTCTCCCGGCGAAAAATTGCGCCCGACTCGAGGAAGTGACAAAACAGCTCCTGGACAATATCTTCCGAAGCTTCCCTTGAAGAAACATAGCGATTTGCAAAAACACAGAGCTCGCTATAGTATTTCAGAAATATCCGGCTAAAGTCGTCGTTGCGTTTCTCCATATTAGTGATACGATTAAGTAGCGAACAACCCTACTT
>JADLKK010000201.1 GCA_016839025.1 Proteiniphilum sp. | reverse complement strand
GGTTGACAAGGATGCGAAGGATGAAGAAGATGATAATGATGACGATCCCGATCCGCATCCCGGGAACAAGGGGAAACTCCAAATGGATGCGACGGTCTGTGATGCGGATATCAAGTACCTGGACCTGTTGAACAAGAGCCGTCAAAAGGCCGAGGAGTTGATTGATGAACTGTGTTTGCTACTGAAATATTTTTTTGTCATCCAGCATCTGCTGGAACAACAGGAGACAATGTACAAGAAGAGCCATCAAGTAGAAGATCGCATCGTGAGCATTCATCAGGCTCATGTACGTCCCATCGTCCGTGGCAAGGCCAAGGCAAAGACTGAGTTCGGGGCGAAGATAAACATCAGCTTATTGGAAGGGTATGCCAGGGTAGATCATTTTACTGGGATGCCTTCAACGAGGGACAGGATCTTCAGGCACAGCTTGAACGCTTTAAGGAGAAAGTACGCAGTATAACCAGGCGAAACAGAGGAATGAAGTTCGAACAAGTAAATGCAGAACTGGTACCCGTTATGCGCGGTTGGCTTAACTACTTCCACTACACCCGATGTAAAAGAGTATTAAGGAATCTTGATTCATGGATACGCAGGAAACTTCGATGTTATAGATTAAAGCAGTGCAAGAGGGTGATCACCTTGCAACGTATTCTTGAAAGACAGGGCGTTGAAAGCTGGCAAAACTGGATACTAGCCCTCTCCGGAAAAGGACACTGGCGCAAGTCAGGATGCCCGCAAGCCCAGCAGGCTCTCAACAACAAATGGTTTGATGAGATGTGGTTATATAACCTCACATTAAATTAAGACAGTTTAAACAATTAAAAGAAACCATTAGCACGGAATCCGTTATATTTGCCCTGAAGAGAATAAAACGTTTTGTGCAACCCTTGAAATCCCGAACCTGATGTCTACTCTTACCATCCTGCTGATCCTGCTCACCGCCGTAGCGCTGCTGCTCTTCATGGTGCTGAAGCTGAAGATCTCCGCTTTTATCTCACTGCTGGTGACAGCCATCTACGTGGGCATTGCCGCCGGTATGTCGCTCAGGGAGGTGCTCACAGCCATTGAGGAGGGGATGGCCGGCACCCTGGGTTTCGTCGCCACGGTAGTGGGACTGGGAGCCATCTTCGGGCAGATCCTCGAAAGCTCGGGAGGAGCGGAATCACTGGCGCACCACCTGATCCGCAGTTTCGGCATCCGGCGGGCCCCCTGGGCGATGACCCTCACCGGGTTCCTGGTGGCCATCCCGGTATTCTTCGATGTGGGCTTCATCATCCTGGTGCCTATTGTCTATGCCCTGTCGCGCGACAGCAAGCGGTCGCTGCTATACTACGCCATCCCCCTGCTGGCTGGTCTGGCGGTGACCCACAGCTTCATTCCCCCCACACCGGGTCCCGTGGCCGTGGCCGACATCATCAACGCCAAGCTGGGATGGGTGATCCTGCTGGGCGCCATTCTGGGCATCCCCGTCGCCATCATCGCCGGTCCCCTCTTCGGGCGGCACATCGCCAAAAAGATCCATCTCGATCCGCCGCCGGAGACAGAGAGCAGCGGTGTGGAGAGCGACCGGAATGCACTGCCCTCCTTCCGTCTCATCCTGGCCATGATCTTTATCCCGCTGCTGCTGATCCTGCTCAACACGGTGACCACCCTTGCGGTGTCGAAGGGGTGGGTGAGCAAGACTCTCTGGACCGATCTCCTGGAGTTCGTGGGGCATCCCTTCTCGGCGCTGATCATCGCCACCCTCGCCGCCATCTATTTTCTGGGCATCCGCAGGGGGATGAAGAAAGAGCAGATCCTGGAGCTCAGCACCCGCGCTCTGGGGCCTGCCGGCATCATCATCCTGATCACCGGTGCCGGGGGCGTCCTCAAGCAGATGATGACCGCGAGCGGCATGGGGGAGGCGATCGCCGTCTCGATGGCCGGCTCGGCCATGCCGCCCATCCTGCTGGCGTGGCTGCTGGCAGCCGCCGTGCGTGTCACGCAGGGCTCAGCCACGGTGGCCATGATCACCGCCGCCGGTCTCATCGCACCGGTGATCCTCCACCTGGAGATGAGTGATCCGCAGCGGGCACTCGTGGTGATCGCCATCTCGTCGGGAGCGACGCTGCTCTCGCACGTGAACGACAGTGGTTTCTGGCTGGTGGGTAA
>JADLKK010000058.1 GCA_016839025.1 Proteiniphilum sp. | reverse complement strand
GGTATTTATGAATTATTTGAAAATAGAGAAAAAATACAGAAATAACTGTTTAAAAGCTTCCCAAGCTGAGGGTCGAGAGTTCGAGTCTCGTTTGCCGCTCCCTCTTTATCAAGCACTTATCGGTTCATCCCGGTAGGTGCTTTTATGAATCTGAACCAGCTGTACATTTCAACTGCTCTTTGGCAATCTGTTTTCAGGAGTCTGTACCAGTTTATGCCGGTAATCAATTGAGACATGAACACTTTTGCAGCCATTGATGTTGAGACTGCCAATGAACAGCACGCCAGCGTCTGTGGCGCGGGTGTGGTAAGAATCCATGACGGTGAGATCAAAGGCCGTTTCTACTTACAGGCCCATCGCATTCAGCTCCGCTACCGCCAGCTCATAATCCCGCTCCGTTTCCAGTACCTTATCCAGAGCATCGTAGTAGTAACCGACTTCTGTCAGATAATCGAGCAGTGATATCTCACCCGCATCCAGGGCTTTTTTCAGCAATGTTTCGCTGCGGTAAATGGTGAGCGACTGACGCAGCCGGGTTGCATTTTTCTGTAGGACCGATGCTTTCAGGTACGCTCCCTCAAGATGGTTGTAGAGCTGTCTCTTCTGGTCCTCGAGTATCGCTTCGGTTGTCTTTACCCGCGCACGGGCTTCTTGTATCCGGTTTTTGTTTTCCCACAACGGAAGGGAGATACCCACCGCGATACCCTGGAATTGTTCACCAACAACTTTCTCGCTCATGTAGCCGGCCTTGAATCTAGGCAATGTGAGCGCCCTGCTTAGCTTGACCTGCTGCCTGCCGATGGCGATCTCTCCCTTCACATATTGCAGAAGAGGGTTTATCTGCTCCATCTCTGCAACCCACGATGCAAAATTGGCAGGCAGTACTGAGGGGGGATAGTGATCATCCGTGATTTTGATCTCTTTCCCGCCGTTCAGCCTCCTCAGCTCGCTCTCCAGCGCTGCCTGTTCCGCCTGCAACAGACTCATCTCTGCCTCGATGGCGGTCAGGTTGAGCTGAGCCTTGTTGTATTCGAGGATGTTGGCCTCACCATTGTCCAATTTTTTTCGGGTGGTTGCGGATATCCTTTCGGCATTTGCAAGCCGCAGTCGCAACTCACTCTTCCTTGCATTGAGATAGATCATCCCGATTGTCATTTGGTTGGCCTCAAGCAGGATGCCTATCCTTTCCGATTGGAAGGTCAGTGCTGCGTTTCTGTCCTGCAGATCTGCTATTTCCCTGCGGTGCCAGTAGGCGGTGGGGAAGTCGAACGACTGGGTGACCGAGAAATCGGTTCGGTTGCCAATGGCTTGGGGACTTCCCCAGAGGTGATGGAATTCAACCTCAGGGTCGGGAAGGTAGATGCCGGTACGGTTGGTAATTTTCTCTGTTGCCGCCTGTTCACGCAACGCCTTCAGCGTGTTGTTGTTCGATTCGACGCTCTCCAGCACCCTGTCGTAAGGGTGTTGGGCTAGTGAGACTGTCAGGGGAATAAGGGTCAGTATGATCCCAATAAGCTGTGTTTTCATTTTTTCTCCTTTCTTTTCTGGATGATCTCGTATACGACAGGAACGATGTAGATATTCAACAAGGTGGAGGTGAGCAACCCGCCCAGTACCACCACCGCCATCGGGCTCTGAATCTCGTTGCCCGGCTTGTCTCCCTGAACCACAAGCGGTATCAGCGCCAGGGCGGCCGTGAGCGCCGTCATCAATATTGGATGCAGACGATCCACTGATCCCTCCAGCACCGTCTCATGTAGCGGTTTTCCACTTTTATGCATCTGCTGGTATTTCGAGATCAGGAGGATTCCGTTTCGTGTGGCAATCCCGAAGAGTGTGATGAATCCAATGATGGAGGGTATGCTGACGATGCCGGAGGTGAAGTAGACGGCAAAGACCCCACCAATCAGTGCCAGTGGCAGATTGACCAGCACGATGGCCGAGAGCGTGGCATCTCTGAACTCCCCGAAGAGCAATAGGAATATCACACAGATCGCCAGCAGGGAGGTGATCAGCAGGGTGCGACCTGCATTTTCGGCACTCTCGAATTGGCCCCCATATTCAATCCGGTAACCTTCCGGAAGGGTGATCTCCCGATCCACGGCTGCCTGTATGTCATCCACAATGCTTTTCAGATCACGTCCCGCGGTGTTGGCCGATACCACGATCTTGCGTTGTACATTTTCACGTGAGATGCTGTTGGGCCCACCCACGGAGATCACGTCGGCCACCATCTCAAGTGGTACCTTTCCCCCTGAGCCGGTATCAATCAATGCGGAACGAATCTGTTCTGTGCGCTCCGTATAATGCTTGTTAAGCCGCAATATCAGGTCAAAGCTGCGCTCTCCTTCGTAGATATCCCCCAGCTTCTCCCCGGCAAAAGCAAGCTCCACGAAGCGATTGAAAGCCTCGATGGTGATACCGTACCTGGCCAGCATCGCCCTGTTGGCTCTGATCTGCAGCTGTGGGGTCTCGGTTTGCTGTTCCACGGAGAGATCCACCAATCCCTCCACATCGCTGATCGCCTGTTCTACCTGTTTCCCAGTGAGGAAGAGGGTGCTCAGGTCCGTGCCGAATATCTTGATGGCGATGTTGGCCCTGGTCCCCGACAACATGTGATCAATCCGGTGTCCGAGGGGTTGTCCCACGGTGAATGCGATACCGGGAATGGCAGCGAGCGTTTCCCGCACCTCGGAGAGAAATGCCTCCCTGCCTCTTTTACCCAACAGGAAGTTCACATCGATTTCAGCACTGTTGGTCGATTGTGAATGTTCGTCGAGTTCGCCGCGTCCCGTGCGACGTGCGGTATGGGTCACCTCTCCGATGCGTAGTAACTCCCTTTCCATCAGGTTGCCTAGCCGGTTGCTCTCCTCCAGGGAGATACCCGGTTTGGTGACGGCTGAGATGACCAGTGACCCCTCGTTGAACTCAGGCAGGAAGCTCCTTCCCATGGTGAGAAAAAGGATCAACGACACCACAAGCAGGAAAAGTGTGGAAACCAGGATCGCCCGCTCATTTCTCAATACCCGGTTAAGCGATTTCCTGTAAAAAATGTTCAGCCAATGGGTAAAACGCGTCTCATCCTGCCTTTTGTTCAGGTACCTCTCGTCCGCGAGCATCAACCGGCACATCAAGGGGGTAACGGTCATCGCTACCACCAGCGACATGAAGAGCGATACGATATAAGTCACTCCCAGTGGTTTCAGCATCCTTCCTTCCATCCCTGTCAGGAAGAAGAGTGGCAGGAACGCCACGATGATGATAAGGGTGGCATTCAGTATGGATGCCCGGATTTCTACCGAGGCATCGAAGATCACCTTCATCACCGGCAGGCGCTCTTCCGCAGGCATGCGGTGATTCTCTCTCAGTCGCTTGAAGACATTCTCCACATCGATGATCGCATCGTCGACCAGCGAACCGATGGCGATGGTCATTCCTCCCAGTGTCATCGTGTTGATGTTCATCCCCAGTAGGTGCAGTACAATCACCGATCCCAGCAGGGAGAGAGGGATGGCGACGACCGAGATGATGGTGGTGCGGAAGCTGGAGAGAAACAGGAAAAGGATGATGACCACAAAGAGGGCTCCCTCCAGCAATGCGCTCCCCACATTTCTAACCGCTGCCTCGATGAAATCGGCTTGCCGGAAAATCCGGGTGTCCATCTTCACATCTGCCGGTAATGATTTCTGAAGATCCAGCAGGTTCCGTTCGATATTTTCCGTGACGTTCAGCGTGTTGATGTTGGGTTGCTTGGAGATGGAGAGGATCACGGCAGGTTTCCCGTTCTGCGAAGCATCTCCCATCTTCACGGCACTGCCGATCACCACTTCTGCCACGTCGGAAACCACCACCGGCTTCCCGTTAATCGTGCGGATATAGGTGTCGCCCAGCAACTCAAGGTCGTTCGTGCGTGCCATGCCGCGCAGTGCATATTCATTTCCGTAGTCACGGATCACCCCTCCCGTGGAGTTGGCACTCATGGTGCTTCCCACCTGTGCCAGCTCTTCCATGGTGACGCCATAACGGTTCATCTTCTGTGGGTCGGCGAGTATCTGGTATTGCTTGTAATCGCCACCGATGATGGTGACCTGCGAAACACCTCCTGTGGCCAGTATGTTGGGTTTTACAATCCATTCGGCCAGCGTGCGCAGCTCCATCATCGATGTGCTGTCGGATTGGAGACCCACGAACAGGATCTCTCCCATCACACTCGACTGTGGAGCCAGCACCGGCACGACCTCTTCGGGTAACAGGCTGGTGAGCGTCACCATTTTCTCGCTCACGATCTGACGGGCTCTGAAGATATCCGTACCCCAGTCAAATTCCACCCAGACGAAGGAGTAACCCTGCATCGAAGCCGAACGAACGCGACGGACATCCGTTGCCCCGTTGACTGCCGTTTCAATGTGGAAGGTGACCAGTCGTTCCACTTCCTCCGATGACATGCCGTGTGCATCGCACATCACCACAACCGTAGGAGCCGTGAGATCGGGGAACACATCCACATCCATCCGGCGGGTTGTGTAGATCCCGGCTGTGACCAGCAGCACTGCTCCCAGCAACACGAACAACTTGTTGTGGAGCGAATAGTGTATGATCTTGTTCAACATGACGGCTCCTCTTTTAATGTACATGCCCGGAATGGGCATCAATGGCTCCGGCCGCCTGTGACAGCTTCACGAGGAGCGCCCCCTTGCTGACCAACCGTTCCCCTTCACTGATCCCCTCGGTTATCTCGGTTCGGATTCCGTTGCTGTTCCCAATCTTCACGGGTCGTTTCTCAAAGTACTCGGGCGTCAGCTGTACAAAAACAAAATAAATACCCATCTCCTCCACCACGGCCTCGTTAGCAACCGTCAGCACCTCCCTGCTGCTCTGTGTCTGGATGGAGATATCGAGGAAACTGCCCGGCAGCAACCCTGCCCTGTTCTCTATCTGAAACACCACCGGAATCAGCGGGTTCTCCACATCGATCGATTTGCCGAAGGAGACCAGCTCTCCTCCCAGCTCTTCCAATGTGAATGAGCGTTCGTTTCCGGGGATGCGCAAGGTGGCGGTTGTGACATGCAGCAGATGCTCGTAATGGTGTGGGCTGATGTCGGCCCTGACAAACAGATCCTGATTCTGAGACACTGTCATCAGTGCTTCTCCCGTCTCTACGAACTGGCCATTGCGGACCAGCATGTTCGTGATAAACCCACTGATGGGAGAGCTGATCGCCTGCCTGCCTGCGCTGAAATTACGCCGCAGGAGGTTATAACGTGCCTCTGCAGTCGAGAACTCGCTCCGGGCTCTCTCCAGATCACTTTGCGAAACGATTCTTTCTTCCGCCAGCTCCGCTTTGCGCTCATATTCCGCGCGGGTTCTCTTATATTCGTTTTCGGCTTCTGCCAGTCGAACCGAGAGGTTGTCGTCCGACATGCCATCGGCATCAATCGTGAAGAGCGCCTGGCCTGCCCTGACGGATTGTCCGGCAACCAGCTCATTGCCGTCTATCCGGGCGATGCCCCTGGTTTGTGCCGTGATCACCCGTTGGTCATCGGGCGATGACTCAATTTGTCCCACCGTGTGGATGATTGTCCCAAACGGTTCCCGCCTCACCTCTTCGGTGGCGAAATCGACCTTCCAGCTTTGCTCTTTGGTGAAGAGCACGCCGCTGCTGCTCGTGACGGCTGCTTCGGCAGCTTCGTGGTGTGCCTCGTGCAGGTCACCGAATACAGTGATCCCGGGAAGAGTGATTTCTGAATTCCCCTCTTCTGTGTGGATCTCGAAAATGATTCGCCCTGATCCCTCTTTTTCCGGTTGCAGGGAGAAACGGTAAATACCCGGGCGGAAGGGTTGTTCCACTGTCTGACGCACCTCATTATTTCCGACGGTGAGCCGTGCCGTTATATTCGCCTGTTCAAGCGGTTTGAAGTTTTTCAGATGGGTGAAGTGTGCCAGGATCTCACTTGCATGCCCTGTCACAAAGGGTGTGGCTTCCGCGAACAGCTCCAACTCATTGTTGTAGGCGGTCAGTTGCAGGCTCTCTTCGTGGGCATGGGCATCGCTGCCGCTCTCCTTGCGGGTGCAACTCAACAGGACAACTGTGAGAAGCAGTGCCGCCCCCAAATAGATATGTCTCATTTGTACTGATTTTTTCAATGATTTGTAAGTTGATGGAACGCTTTTTTGCCGGCAGATCTGGTCGGCTAAAAAAATCAGCAGACAGGAGGAGCCCTCAATCCAATGGATGTTCGTACCCAGAGGGCATGACAGGATTCTTGAAATGGTTTGAAACGAAAAGGCTTGTTGCCTTTCGGTTGGATGTCAGTGAGCGTATCACACACTGGGAAGGCAACGATATCGGGAATAAGCTGTTCCCAGACAGTTGTCCCGGGCTGACTTTGTTGTTTTGTTTGCAGATAGGCCTGCGACAGCAGACAATCGATGAACAGATTGCTGTCACCGGTGCGGGTATGAGTTGTCTCAACCGGCAGAGAATGGTGTTTTTCCCTCTCCTGGTTGTCCGATTTGTCTTCATGACAGTGGCGATGAAGATCTTCGGTGGCAAACAGCGCAATGGGGATTCTGTCGTGGTGATGGTGTGGAATAGCAGCATGAGCCAACAAATTCAGGTTGGCAAGCAACAGAAACAGGAAACCGACTGCTTTTCTCATACCGGTTGTTTTTGCAAAGATACATTTTTTTTTGAAGAACCTCGATTCCCTTTCAGTATCCCTTTCCGGAATCTCAAATAGGAGCGTTTGCCCCAATATCGCTACGTACCGTGGATTCAAGTTGGGGGAGGAGGATTCTGTTTCTTTTTGTAAAATAGTATCCATATTGCACCTTTAAATTGCCGGAAAATTTGTTTATTTGTCATCGATATCTTTCAAAATAACAGCTGACATGATGCTCGATTTATCGGAACTGCTGCAACGCGCCAAAGAGAGAGGACGATGTACCGTGGCGGTCGCTGCCGCGGAGGACGAGGATGTATTGCTTTCCTTGCACCAGGCTATGAGAGAGGGCTTTGTGAACCCGCTGCTGATAGGTGACAGCGAAAGGATTGCTGCTGCCGCTCACAGCGCTGGGGTGTCGACAGACGGTATGGAGCTACTGGACAACCGCGAAGGGGCGGCGGTCTCGGCACAGATGGCCGTGGCAAAGGTGAGAGAGGGGAGTGCCGGCATGCTGATGAAAGGGCATGTGGGCACGGCCGACTTGCTGAAAGCGGTGCTCGACAAGGAAAAAGGAATCACCGGCGGCGGACTGCTCAGTCATGTGGCCTTCTTCCAGTCTCCCTATTACCACAAGGTATTTGGTCTCACTGATGCGGCGATGAATATCGCACCTGATCTGGAGCGTAAAAGACAGATCCTCCTTAATGCGGTGGCACTTTGCCACCGGCTGGGTATCGCATCTCCCAGGGTTGCTGTGGCTGCGGCTGTGGAGAAGGTGAATCCGAAGATGGAGGCGACACTGCATGCGGCAGCATTGAAAAAGATGAACAGCGATGGGCAATTGCCAGGATGCTTGGTAGATGGTCCTTTTGCCATCGATATTGCCTTTCACCGTGAATCAGCGCGACTCAAGGGAATCGGGGGAGCGGTGGCCGGCGATGTCGACCTGATTCTGGCGCCCGATATTGAGGCTGGCAACATGTTTTACAAGTCGCTCAATTTCCTGGGGGGAGCCGTTTCGGCAGCTGTCGTGGCAGGTACCTCCGTGCCCATCGTTCTCACTTCTCGGTCGGATAACGACCGCAGCAAGCTGTTATCCCTGGCGCTGGGTGCAGTGGTCCGATCATGAAACAGAAGAAAGTAAACCATCAAATAATCAATCTATGGCAACCAATACCCGTATCCTGGTGATCAACCCGGGGTCAACCTCCACCAAGATCGCCATCTACCAGCAGGAGAAGGTGATCTTCCTGAAAACCATCAAGCATGCCCCGGAAGCGCTGAAACCATTTAAACGCATTACCGACCAATATGCGTACCGCAAGAACATTATTTATGAGGAATTGAAAGGTGCCGATGTGCCTGCGGAGTCCATCGATGCCGTGATCGGTCGCGGGGGACTTGTGAAACCAATCGCATCGGGTGTCTACCGGGTAAACGATACCATGCGCGATGATCTGCTTGCCTGCAAGCGGGGAGAACATGCCAGCAACCTGGGAGCGCTGATTGCATATGATATCGCGAAGTTACTGCCTGCGGCCGAAGCGTTTATTGCCGACCCGGTGGTGGTGGACGAGCTGCAACCGCTTGCCCGTTACTCCGGCCATCCTCTCTTCGAGAGAAGATCGGTTTTTCATGCCCTGAATCAGAAGGCGATTGCCCGTGCACATGCCAAATCGATCATGAAGAAATATGAAGATCTCAATCTGATTGTGGTACACCTGGGTGGAGGTATCACTGTGGGTGCCCATCAGAAGGGAAAGGTGGTAGATGTGAATCAGGGACTGGATGGCGACGGCCCTTTCTCGCCGGAACGTACCGGCTCGCTGCCTGTGGGACAGCTGCTGAAGGTGGCTTTCAGCGGCATCTACAGCTACGGGAAGATGTCGGAGATGATTGTTGGCAAAGGGGGTATGATGGCTTACCTGGGTACCAATGATGCCTATATCGCTGAACGGGAGGCAAAGGATGGCGATAAGAAACACCGCGAGGTGCTGGAGGCAATGGCTTATCAGGTTGCGAAAGAGATCGGAGCCATGTCGACCGTGCTGAGGGGGGAGGTGGATGCGATCCTGATCACCGGTGGCATCGCCAACAGCAAATGGTTCTGCAACCTGATCAGCGAGCGGGTCTACCGGATTGCTCCGGTTCATCTCTATCCCGGTCAGGATGAGATGGGGGCACTGGCGGAGAATGCTCTGCTGGCCCTTAATGGGGAGATCGAGATAAAGGAGTACAAGTAGATGCATCTTTTCAATCCCTGGCACGACCTGGCGCTGGCCAACTTTTCGCCCCACTATACGCCGCCGGCATCGGCCGCCCTTATGGCGGCTGAGCTGGCGATACTGCCAGTATGGTACGGTGACGGTGAACCGGCGGTCGCAGAGAGGGAACAACACCGACAATATCTTGAAAATGTGTCTCAATTGCTGCCGGTCAACTCTGCACTCATCTCCTGTAATGAAATCGGCAAACATCCAGACCAGCCCATTATCCCCTGGGGATGGAATCCTCTCTTGCGAAGACAGCTGATCACATGCGGAGTACAGCAGGAACGACTGCCATCTCCGGAAGAGTTGCAGATGCTGCGGGGCTATTCCAACCGGCAGCATGCGGTGCGGATACTGGGCGAGCTACTTGCCGAGGAGTCCTCCTTCTGTGGAGAAGCCCACTATTACACCTCCGTGGAGGAGTTATTGGCTTATCTTTCATCCTTCTCCGGCGACAAACTGCTAAAGATGCCACTTTCCGGAAGTGGCAAGGGATTGATCCGTATCCTGGGTGCGATTACCGACAAGCAGGCCGACTGGTGCCGACGGGTGATTCGCGAGCAGGGCGGGGTGGTGGCGGAACCGGTATTGAGCAGGGTGGTGGATTTTGCCATGGAGTTCCACCTTGAAGATGGAAGAGCCCGTTTTGCCGGATATTCCCTTTTTCATACTGCTGCCTCGGGTGCCTATCTGGGGAATGAGCTGCTTTCCGACGTCCGTATACTGGAGCTGCTTTCCGGCTACATATCGCTGCAACTCCTGCAGGAACTGCGGGAAACACTTTTGAAAAAGCTTGCTGACAACTTTCCCCACTATACCGGATATGCGGGTGTGGATATGATGGTCTGCGAAACAACTGATGGATATTGTATTCAACCCTGTGTGGAGATCAATATGCGGATGAACATGGGTATGGTGGCGCGCATCTTTCACAGCCGGTTTATGCTCAAAAACGGTGAAGGAAGCTTCACGGTGGATTATTTCAAAAAGGCAGGGAGCGCTTTCTCCTTTCATCAAAAAATGCAACGAGAGTCACCTCTCCAGGTCGTGGACGGAAAAATCGTTTCCGGCTACCTGTCGTTGACTCCCGTTGTGGCAGATACGCGGTATATTACCTGCATAGTTGTGCGTTGACCCGATTCAGCGAATAGGCGATCAATCAGCAACCTGGCTCTTTTATTTTTTCATCTCCTCTGCAAAATGTTTGTAGAAGAGGGGGATGGTGCGGATTCCATTGTAGAACTGCTCCAGGGGAAAGTTCTCGTTGGGTGAGTGGATCGCGTCGGAACCCAGACCGAAGCCCATCAGTACCGACTTGATGCCGAGGATCTCCTCGAAGGTGGCGATGATGGGGATGCTGCCTCCGGAACGGACCGGCACCGGCTTCTTGCCGTAGATGTCACTGTATGCTTTCTCCGCCGCCCGGTAGGCAGGCAGGTCGATCGGGCAGACGTAGGAGGGGCCGCCATGCAGGTACTCCACCTTCACCTTCACCGACTTGGGGGCGATCGACTCGAAGTATTTCACGAAGAGCTTCGCGATCTTGTTGTGGTCCTGGTTGGGTACCAGGCGGGTGCTGATCTTGGCGTAGGCTTTCGAGGGGAGTACCGTCTTGGCACCTTCACCGGTGTAGCCGCCCCAGATGCCACAGACGTCGAACGTGGGCCGGATGCCGGTGCGCTCGTTGGTGCTGTACCCTTTCTCTCCGAACAGCTCCTTCACGCCGAGCGCTTTCTTGTAATCCTTCAAGGAGAAGGGTGCCTTCGCCATCAGATTGCGCTCTTTTTTCGATACCTCCACCACATCGTCATAGAAGCCGGGAATCAGGATACGACCGTCGTCGTCCATCGTCTGAGCGATCATCTTCGCCAGTGCGTTGATCGGGTTGGCCACGGCACCGCCGAAGAGTCCCGAGTGCAAGTCCATGTTGGGACCTGTCACCTCCACCTGCCAATAGGCCAGTCCACGCAGTCCCGTGGTGATGGAGGGTACGTCGGGAGCGATCATCGACGTGTCGGAGACCAGGATCACGTCGGCCTGCAGCATCTTCTTGTGTTTCCTGCAGAACCTGGGCAGGTTGGGTGATCCCACCTCCTCTTCCCCCTCAATGAGGAACTTCACGTTGCACCCCAGCGTACCCGACTGTACGAGGTACTCGAACGCCTTGGCATGCATGAACGACTGTCCCTTGTCGTCGTCCGCACCACGCGCCCAGATCCTGCCATCCTTCACCACCGGCTCAAACGGCTTGGTCTTCCAGAGGTCGACCGGATCCACCGGCATCACATCCATATGGGCGTAGACCAATACCGTGGGTGCTTTCTTGTCGATGATCTTCTCCCCGTAGGTCACCGGGTTGCCGTCGGTCTCCATCACCTCGGCCTTGTCGGCGCCGGCAGCCAGCAGGAGCTCTTTCCACTTCTCGGCTGCCCGGTACATGTCGGGCTTGTGCTCCGGCAGTGACGATACGGAGGGGATGCGGATCAGCTCGAACAGTTCATTCAGGAAACGCTTTTCGTGGGTTTTTACATACTTGTCGATTTCATTCATATTGGTTTATTTTAGGGTTGATATACTCGGGGTTGTGACATTGCTGAACATGCCGTATACCTCAGGATCGTCATTTACCCCTTCAAATTTAAACGGAAATGTCTGGTTCTTTTCTGCGTTCATATAACCCCATCCGGATCCGTTCATTACCGACTGTTTTAACGCCATGGCCCCCTTATTGTTTATTTTGTCGTCTTCATTACATACCACCGGCTTGCCATATTTCTTCAATTCACCGATGATAGACGCATACTCGTTGATGGTGGAATTGTTGAAGTGGATGAGTAGAAAATCGGCCGCTTCGATCAACGAAGGGTGCAGTTTTCCGTCACCGATCCCACTGGTGCTGACAAGCAGGTGGGGATGGAGCTGTTTAGCCAGCCGGATCAGCTCCACTTGTCCCGCCTCACTCATCAGCCACTCTCCCTGCTGCCAGTTCCGGAAGCCGCCGTGGCGGTATTCATTGGATATTTCAAGCGTAATATTGGAGAACCTTTTCTCTCTGATCCACTCCACCGTGTTGCGTACTGCATGTTTGATGCTCTCTTTTCCTGAGAGTGCCGAGAAATGCGAATGTTGCCGCTGATAAAAACAGGTGAGATTCACCACTGCCTGGTTTTTATCGCATGCGCTGATCACTTTCTCAACCCTTGCCATATAATCGTCCCGTAGTGAGCCGTCAGCATTGAAGGCAGTGTTGACAGCCCCTTCGTAACCCGGGTTAATCACCTTCCCATTATAATACCACTTATCGCCTCGTATGGAGACAATGGTCTCCCGCTTCTCCTGTTTCAGGATCCCGCAGCCGGTGATGATAAAGATCATCAGAATGAGTATCGTCAACCTGTCATATAAGGATTCTTTCATTATGCGGACAAATTCATGGATAAACAATATGATCATATACAACCTGCAATGACCATCTGCAATGTTGTATTGTATATATCTCCTCCCTTATCGCGGTCAGCCGAAAGAGGGGGTATTGGATGGGGCAATGCTTCCGGCTCGGGAAGACCCGTGTCATTGCTGCTGTATTGGCCATCTCTTCCGCCCATCTTCCAGACGATCAGATCGAGCGACGGGACAACATAGAGACAGTGTCCGCCGGATCCTATTTTCCAGAAGGCATCCCCGGGTAATCCCTTCACTTCTCCCCGGGTATTGACTGTGAACTGGAGACTGTATGGGTAATGGGGATTATAGGGAGAAGAGGTTGTCGCTGCGCGGACATATGCTTCAGGTACCACCTGTTTGCCGTTCCATCGTCCCTGATGCAGTAAGAGGTAACCGAAACGCAACATATCCGTGCTCCTCAGCGCTATACCTCCGCCACCCGGGGTGTGGGTAACCTGCTTTGCATATGTATATCCGAAGCCCCACTGTCCCCATCCCAGTGGACCGGCCAGGTGTGATGCAATATAATCTTCCAGCTCGCTGCCGGTAATGTGGCGAAGCATGACGGAGGCGATATGAATGGATGCGGTGGCGTAGGAGTAGCCACCGCCGGGATCACACCACAGTGATTTGGTGCTAAACGGCACATTGCCCGTTTTCCCCTCTTTTATCCCCAGGGCATATTCATCCACTAGGGCATACCATCCGTCGGGACCCACCGGATCTATCTCATCTGCTACCCCATTCACAAAAACAGGATTGTTACCCCGGATGCCTGCGGTAAAACTTAAAAGCTGTCCCAGGCGAATATCGGCCATCCTGGGGTCTGGTAACGGGAATGTATGGGGAGGCAGGTAATCGGGCGTAAATATTTTTTGGTTCAGACCCTGGGGGAATAGTTTGGGATGTTCCTCCATTAAGATTCCCATGGCGATGCTGGTGAATGACTTTCCACACGAACCTAAATTGGGTGTCGCATCACGTTGTCCCTTGCCGAAATATTTTTCGTATACCAGATATCCGTGTCTTACAACCAATAAACCACCGTTTTCAGTTGTTGTACGTACAAAATCAAAGGCACTATCCAACACCGTGGGGTCTATGCCGGCAATTTTCAAGATATCCTGTCGATCGGTTAATGTTCTCCAGCCACCCAGTGAATCGGGCAGAGGAAAATATTCTTTCCCATCACTCAGATCAAGCGATTCAGTACCACACTTTTCAATAGTTCCTGTGGAGAGAATCATTAGAAAAATTAACAAAGGGTTCATATGGTTTAATTTTACTGCACACCTTTCACATGCATCTTCAGGCTGTAGACAGAGGTGCGGGCGGTGATAAAGAGGATATCGTACCGCCATATTTTCCGGTCCCCGATGTCGGCCACGTAGAGCGTCTTGCCGTCGGGGGTGCCGATGATGCCGTTGGGCTGTTTATAGTCGCCGATCACCCGGGTGACCTTTCCTTCAGGATTGAGGTGATAGACACCCCGCACCTCCTGTATCTCGTGCTGTCCCTCCGGCCAGTAGCCGCGATGGTAATAGGCATCGGTGAGGTAGATATCTCCGTTGGGTGCGATCCATAGATCATTGGGACCGTTCAGATGCTCTCCTTCAAACTCCTCAAGGAGCACCTTCCGCTCCTCCCGGCTCTCAAACAGGAGGATCCGGTTATGCTCATCGGCACAGGCTACCAGCTGGTCGTTCCGGTTAAAGTACATACCGTTGGAGCGTTCGGTACCCTCCAGCCAGAGGGTGATGCCCTTCTTCTCATCCCAGCGATAGATGCGGTCGTTGGGCTGGTCGGTGAAGTAGACGCTGCCGTCTTTTGCGACAGCCGGGCCCTCGGTAAAGGCGTATCCGGTTTCGATCTTCTCAATTACTGCGTCCTGCGCTACAATGGAGCACTCCTGTCCGTTCAACGCTCCTGTGAGCAGCACAAAAGCAAGGGTGAGAGTTGGTTTCATACGTTTTTTTTTTCTTATCATTGT
>JADLKK010000057.1 GCA_016839025.1 Proteiniphilum sp. | reverse complement strand
ACGGGGCTCGAACCCGCGACCTTCGGAACCACAATCCGACGCTCTAACCAACTGAGCTACAACCACCATGTTGATTTACGGCTGCAAAGATACAATATTTTTCTCATACCGCATCATAATCGGGGAAAAAATCAAAAAAATTGGTACTGACAGCCATCTCTCCCGATTATTTCGTATATTTGAACCTATTTCGGATCAATATCGATTGTTGTGTCACAAAGAATTAAATTATCCATACTGGGCATATCGTTCAGCCAGGTACAGGCTGGAGCCTATGCACTCATCTTTTCGGAAGAGCAGGGTATCCGGAGGCTCCCGATTGTGATCGGCACTCCCGAAGCACAATCGATTGCCATTGTGATGGAGGGAATCACACCTCCCAGACCCCTCACGCATGATCTGATTTGTTCAATCTGGAAAGAACTGGGCATTCTGCTCAAGGAGGTGATAATCTACAAGTTTGAGGAGGGAGCGTTCTTCTCGGAGTTGTTGATTGAACAAAACGGGACAGAGTACCGCATCGACTCCCGCACATCGGATGCCGTTGCCCTGGCCATACGCACCCATTCACCCATCTTCACCACGGAGGAGATCATGCGTACCATGGCGGTTGTGTTCGATGAGCAATCCCTGCAGAGTGATGTCCCGCTACAGGAGGTTAATGAGAAGAGTGAGGAGGAGCTGGCTGATCTCCGCCTGGATGCACTGAAAGAACGCCTTAAAGAAGCGGTGAATGAGGAGAATTATGAACTGGCAACCCGTCTGCGCGACGAGATCAACCGCAGGGAGAACAAATCCTGACCGTTTATGGCCGACACGCTCTTCTACTGTCCCGATATCCGGCAAAACCAGATACTGCCAGAACAGGAATCGTTGCACTGTATAAAGGTGTTACGGTTACGCGAAGGGGATCTCCTCACCATCACCGATGGCAAAGGTTTTTTCTACGACTGCAGACTGCTGGACCCTCATCCCAAAAGGAGCACGTTCACCATTCTGCGACAGTGGAAGAAGCTCGGTAAAAGGGGCTTCGGGGTTCATATCGCTTTTGGGCCAACCAAGCAGATGGATCGGAATGAGTGGTTTGTGGAGAAGGCAACCGAGATCGGCGCGGATCGTCTCACCCCCATCACAGCCAACTTCTCCGAACGGAGGGAAATCAAACGGGAGCGTCTGGAGAAGATTGCCGTGGCAGCCATGAAACAGTCGCAGCAGGCACATCTGCCCGATATTGAAGAGATGGTCAGACTGAAGGATTTCATCACCCGTCCCTTCACCGGAAGGAAATTTATCGCCCACTGCCACGACCTGCCCAAGTCAGCACTTGCCGAAACTTACAGGAAAGGAGAGGATGCGCTGGTGCTGATCGGCCCGGAGGGTGATTTCAGTGAGGAAGAGGTGGTGTATGCTCTGCGCAACGGCTATGAGCCGATTAGTCTGGGGGAGACAAGACTTCGCACGGAAACGGCCTGCCTTGTGGCATTGCACACCCTCCATCTGATCAATGCAATCACTACAAAATAGCGGAGAATGACAAGAAAGGAGCGATACAGTCATGTGATTGGCTGGTTTGAGATCAACGCCGAGTCGGCCGAGACAGAACTGGATTACCAGAATCCGTATCAATTATTGGTGGCAGTGATCCTGTCGGCACAGTGCACCGATAAGCGGGTGAACATGATCACTCCGGCCTTGTTCGAAGCATATCCTACTCCGGAGGTGATGGCAGCCGCATCGCCCGATGAGATCTTCGGCTACATCCGTTCCTGCTCCTACCCCAACAACAAGGCAAAGAGCCTTGCAGGGATGGCCGGGAAACTGGTAAGGGAATTTGGGGGAGAGGTGCCTTCCGATATCGATTCCCTGCTCACTATTCCCGGCGTAGGCCGTAAGACAGCCAATGTGATACTGGCCGTGGCGTTCGACCAGCCGGCCATGCCGGTGGACACCCATGTGTTCCGCGTGGCCAACCGCATCGGGCTCACCCGCAATTCAAAAACACCGCTCGAGACGGAGCGCGAGCTGGTGAAGCACATCCCTGCCCCACTGCTCTCCAAAGCGCATCACTGGCTGATCCTGCACGGTCGTTATGTCTGTGTTGCCCGGAAGCCCAAGTGTGAGATCTGCGGGCTCAGGGAGTGGTGTTCATACTATAATAAAAAGAGCTCAAAGGATACAGGATTGCGCCAATGATGCTGTTGGAGTGATCCTGACTTTCAGCGCATCAGTAAACATGTCATCAGCTGAAAAAGGATCAATCAATATCAGCTGTATCTAACAGCACAGTTTTTATGTTCTCAAAAATCGGAATAATCGGCAGGGCAGAGAAAGGTGACATCAATATGAGAAACATTGTTCTTGTATTCGGGGAGCGATGACAAATGCTTCCAGTCGGGATCGCTACCAAACACGGCCCAGTGTGCATCCCTGTCTGCCCTATTCTCAAATGTGGTCATATACATCAGGTTAGGCATCTTTGATCCGGCAATCACCTCACCATAAAAAACCGGATGGAAATTCAGCCTGGTAAAGATATCCATTTCGCCGCCTTCGTTAAACATATGTACTTTGTTGCGAAAAATAACTTCACCGGCGCTTTCGTAACTCCGAAGTTCGTATACCCGTTGATTTTTGGGAGAAGCCAGTTTAGGGAACTTCATCACGGGGGACAAGGCAAATGCCTTGAGGATGATCGTCTCCATGCGGGAGTATGCAGGCGCATTGTACAGCACGTTCAGGTATTCCTTACCGGCCGACCTGAATTTCTCATTTTTCATCAACTCCCGGTTGATCTCATCGATCCTGTTCAGGGATTTCACCGGAATGAAAACATACATCGATTTGTTCGCGGAGGTATCATTTGCGATTGCCTTGAAAACCCCCACCGACCGGACTCCCATTACATGCAGGGATTGTGTTTTCGTTTTCATTGAACAGGAGCATCACCTTCAAACGAGATTTCCCTCAGACAAAGTTATTGCAATTTGTTGTATTGCCGACGATTTCGTGCAGAATATGAGAATGGAACGAAAAAGAGAGGACGAATCACCCTGTGGTGACGCATCCTCTCCCGAAAACTATACAGCTAAGGTTAGTCAGCCTTTGGAAATGCTTTTTCTTTGTTCAATATAAGATAGACAATCGGCAAAATACCAATGGTATTGAAAATGGCCAGGCAGATGAACCAAACCAGATGATTGTTCCGGGCTGCCCGCCAGAGTGCGATCAGCTTCATCACCGAGTCGAACAGGGCCAGTATGACGATCAGGATGATCAGCCAGACAGGTAGATTGGATAAGCTTTCCATACGTTTAATCTGTTTAGAATCGATTATTCTTTTACCGAAAACTTGTAGATACAGCGGCTGGTATACCTCTCTCCCGGTTTCAGGTAAGATGAGGGCCAGTCCGGTTTGTTGGGAGAGTCCGGATACTTCTGTGTTTCCAGACAGATAGCATTGCGCTTGGCGTACACGGCGCCATTCTTGCCGGTCACGGTACCGTCGAGGAAGTTACCTGTATAGACCTGCACACCCGGCTCGTTGGTATATACATCCAACTGAATACCGGTGGCGGGAGAGTAGACGGTAGCGGCCACCTGTGTCACATCGCCGTTGGTGCTCAGCACCCAGTTGTGGTCATATCCGTCACCATTCTTCAGCTGCACAAAATCGTAATTATCGATCCGTGCACCGATAGTGGCAGGTGTTCTGAAATCCATCGGTGTACCTTCTACCGGAGTGATCTCGCCGGTGGTCATAAAGGTATCATCCACCGGTGTGAACGCATCGGCATGGATGGTGAGCGAGTCGTTGAGGATGGTGTTGTTGCCATTGCCGCTCAGGTTGAAGTAGGAGTGGTTGGTGAGGTTCACCACGGTCTCCTTGTCCGTGGTGGCTTCATACTGCAGGTCGATGGCATTGTCATCGGTAAGGGTCATCGTCACCTTCACATCCAGGTTGCCGGGGAAATTGGCTTCCCCATCTTCTGAGAGATAGCTGAATACCACGGTCTGATCATTCATCTGTTCAGCCTGAAACACTTTCTTATCGAATCCTTCGGGACCGCCATGGAGCGTATGGCCAAAGTTATTCTGCGGAAGTTGATACTCCACCCCCTCTACCGTGATCTTCCCCTTGGCGATCCGGTTGCCATAACGGCCGATGGTAGCACCGAAGTTGTTGTTCACGTTGACATAGTCGTCGATGTTATCAAATCCGAGCACCACATCCTTCAGGTTACCCTCCTTGTCGGGCACCATCACAGAGACGATGCGTCCCCCGTAATTGGTGAGGGTCACCTCCACACCATTGGCATTCGTCAACAGATACAGATCGGTTGAGTCGCCGTTCACGACCGATTGAAAGTCGGATCTCTTCAATCCCGAAAGCGTTGTCTGCTCTGCGGGAGCCTCCTTCTGTTTGTTGGTACATCCAACCGCGGCCACCAGTACCAGTAACCAGATCACTCGATTAAGCTTCATCATTTTTCTTTTTTATCGTTAAAAAATTACACCATTCAGTTGTTTGGTCAGGTTCACATGATACAAAAATAAACATTTATTTACCACGAAGTACAAAATGGCTTAAAAAACCGGCTGTGGAGAGTTAATGGATGGTGTTGCTCCTTCAACATAAGGCCAGTCATTCTTCCACTGCACCCTGTCGAGCATCAGCACCCTGCCTTTCGGATTGGCAACCGAGACGGCATGGTAGAGGATCCAGTCGTTCCCTTCGGCATCCTGCAGGATCTCCGAATTATGACCCGTACCTACAAACTGCTCATTCTTTCTGATCACCACCTCATGGTGGTTCTCCATCATGGGCTTCCCCTCCTTATCGAGATAGGGTCCGAACAGCTCATCGGAGCGTCCCACCACAGTGGTATAGGTGCTGTGGAGTCCCGCACAGCAGGAACCGATAGAGGCAAACATATAATAGTAACCGTTACGCTTGTGAATATAGATCCCCTCGTAAGCTGTTCCGGCCACCCGTTTCTTCTCAGCACCCTCTTTCACCGCGAAACCGTCGTCAGTTAGCTCGATGGCGTAGAGACCCCGAAAACTGCCCCAAAAGAGGTATTTCCTGCCTCCTTCCTCTATGTAAAAAGGATCGATGGAGTTCTGTACCCCGATCTCATTGCTTCGGAACAGACTACCCTTATCGGTAAAAGGGCCCTCCGGCTTATCGGCCACAGCCACACCGATACCGCAAGTCCACTCCCCTCCCCAGAGCGACATGGAGTAATAGAGCAGGTACCTCCCGTCCACATAGTTGATATCGGGGGCCCATAGTCCTCCTTTGGGCTCAAAGGAGGGACGGGTCTCATTTGTGAAGGCCCGTCCTACCATCTCCCAGTTCACCAGGTCTTTGGAGCGGTGAATCGGGATGTTGCGGATATCCTCGGTAGCATAGAGGTAGTAATAACCATCATCTGCCCTGGCAATTGAGGGATCGGGCAGGCTGTAGTTGACTACCGGGTTATTGTAGTAGTTATTCTTATCCGAAGTTTTCACTGCCGCACTATCCCCTGTCTTGCAGGCGAACAGCAGCATGGATATAAGCAGTTGTTGCAGTATCTGTAATGTCTGTTGCATTTGTCCTGGTTTTATTTTCGTTCAATTCTCCCTTTGATCATCCAGACGCCAATTGTGTCTGAGTTAAAGTTGGTGGAAGAGATCGCAGCAATTGTGCCGTCTCCAAGATCTGTGAGCGAACCCCATTTTGCCTCCCGGGTCAGCGGTACCTTAAAGGGATGTGAGGGATTCCTGAAATCAGCAGGCCGATCGCTGACCAGCACCTCCATTGTGGAGTGTTCCCACTCGGAAGTGCGGTGATGAGTGGTTTGATAGGATAGCAGGTAGAGCCCTTCATCTGTCCGGATCAGATAGGGAGCGCCGGCATATACGGTATCCGGCAGCGGGTGGTGCAGTGCTGAGTATCGGTTGGGAGAATCACCCGACACCGTTTCCCTCCAGGGGTACCTCACGCTGCTCTTCACGATGTAGGGTTTAAACTGACCGGAGAAGTTATCCTCGACGGCGACGTAGATATCGGTACCATTGTGCACAGCCACCGGCATCCCATCCCGGTATTCCTTTCTGAAACTGACGGAAACCGGTTCGCTGCTCCAGGTTATGCCTTTGTCGGATGAGGTGAGCATCGATATCTCCTGTTCATTTGTATGGCGGTAGGGCGATTCGTTGGCAAGGTAGATCTGCAGGGTGCCATCGGGTAACCGCAGGAATGAGGGTTCCCAGCAACCATCCTGGAAAATGTTTCCGGCACGGAACAATACCTCTTCATCAGACCAGCCCAATCCCTTGTCACTGCTTCTCTTCACTGCAATGGAAAAGGGGTAGATCCCCCCTTTCCGGGGTCGCAGGTTGACCGCAAGCAGGAGTTCGCCTCCGGGCAGTTGTATCAGCTCCGGATTGGCAATATTGACCCGTGTGGATTCACCGCTACCGGCATCCTCAAATTCAAAGGCTGCAAAGGCTGTAACAGGTTCACTCCAGGTGGCACCCTCGTCACCGCTCTTGCAGATCAGGACATCCCCCCGCCGGTTCTCAAAGGCCACCAGCAACCCCTCGTCATCCAGCCTCCGTAAACGAGGATAAGCTCCCTCACCTGCAATGCAGACAAGAGAGCTTTCATCCCATACAATTTCATAGTTGTTCCTCTGCTGCGTCTCCTGCCCATGACAGGAGAGCAACAAGAGAAGAATCGTGAGCAATATCCCTATTTGCCCAGTATATTGCATATCTCCTGGTTCACTTTTCTCACCCTTTCTTCATCCACCTTCACCAGTTTACGGTCATATGTCATCAAGCCATTTACTTCGATCTCGACATCGGTGGTCTGGGTATAAACAGCCGCAGAGAGGCCGGCGTGAATGAACTGCTTGAGCTGTTCTGCGTATTTCACATACTCATCGGTAACCTCTTTTTCGCTGTTGAACTGTACATATCCCCAGTTACGGTTGGGTTCCCAGAGGTGCTCCTTGTTGGCCCAGCCGATGCCGCCATATTCGCCCAGTACCGTGGCACGCTGTGCGTCATAGAGATACATCGCCGGATGTGGGTAGTTGTGCAGGTCAAGCAGGTCTCCGGTCTGGAAGTGATTACCACCGCTGGCCGGGTTCACCAGTCGTGACGGGTCGTATTGTTTGGTCCACTCCACAATCTCCACTGTCTTAAACTGGCCCCACGCTTCGTTAAAGGGCACCCACACCCCTACAGAAGGATAAGAGTAGAGATAGTCCATAATCTCTTTCCATTCCTTGCGGAAGTTGGCTTCCGACTCGGCTGAGCGCTTTCTTTCCACACTGTCAAAATAGCGGTGCATCTGCCACTCAGATCCCCTGTCGCCGTTGGGCATATCCTGCCATACAATCATTCCGTGACGGTCACAGTGGGTATACCAACGTGCCGGCTCCACCTTGACATGCTTGCGGATCATATTGTATCCCAGTTCTTTGGTTTTCAGCACATCATACTCCAGTGCCTCATCGGTAGGTGCGGTATAGAGCCCGTCGGGCCACCACCCCTGGTCGAGGGGTCCGAAATGGAACAGATCCCTGTTGTTGAGCTGCAACCTTACCACACCCTTCTCGTCGCGTTTCATGGAGTATTTCCGCATGGCGGCATAACTGTTCACCTTGTCCAGTTCTTTTGTTCCGTCCCAGAGAGTGACCTCCAGGTCGTAGAGATGGGGACTGTCTGGAGACCAAAGCTTCATGTTATCCGGCATGGTCACCTCAACCGGTTGGCTGTTGATCGACTGGGCTGTAGCCACCACCTCCGATCCCTCTTTCACTTTCACTTCCACTCTGTTAGCCGATGAGGCTGCGTTGGTGAAGGCTTCAACAGTAAGCGTATTGTTATCTATATTCGGTGTGATTTTGACATTTTCTATATGTTTTTCAGGAACAGGTTCCAGCCACACTGTTTGCCAGATACCGGTGACCGGGGTGTACCAGATACCTTCGGGCTTGCTCACCTGTTTTCCACGTGGCTGGTAACCCTTATCGGTTGAATCCCATACTTTCACCACCAAGCTGTTTTCCCCCTTATGAAGTGCGGCAGTGATATCGAATGAGAAAGGGGTATAACCACCGGTATGTTGTCCCACCTTCACATCGTTTACCCAAACATCGGCTTTCCAGTCCACGGCCCCGAAATGGAGGAGGATGCGGTTGTTCTTCCATTTGGCCGGAACGGTAAAAGCGCGTTGGTACCAAAGTTCATTGTCGCTCCCCACTCTTTTCTGCACACCCGAGAGGCTCGATTCGGCTGCAAAAGGGACCAGTATTTCACCGTCGAAGGATACAGGTTTGGACTTCCCCACGGGCAGGATGGCGTACTCCCACAAGCCGTTGAGGTTTTGCCATTCGGCACGTTCCATAATCGGCCTCGGATATTCGGGCAATACATTATTCACGTCGATTTCCGATGCCCACCTTGTTTTCAATTTATCTCCCGCCGGCTGCCACTGGGCAGAGAGGGATAAAATGAAAAGTAACGAAAAAAAGAATGAAACTGCTGTTCTCATAAAAATTTATTATTGGATTGATAATTTCACATCACGAAAATAGTCATAAATCAACTCCCAACTTGCAAAATTCTCTTCAAAAAGTACCAATAACTGCTCAAATATCATTTTTGTTCCTGAAAATCCTTTGGAAGAATACCAAACTGCTGTTGGAAACATTTTGCAAAGTAGGAGGGAGAGTTGAAACCGACCATATAACAGATCTCGTTTATCTTGTAATCATCCTGTTTCAACAGTTGTGCCGCAAGTTTAAGTCTTTCCACCCGGATATATTCATTGGGGGTCAAGTCGAGTACTCCTTTTACTTTCCGGTAAAAGCTTGCCCTGCTCATGTTAAAATGCTCCGCCATCTCTTCCACATTGAAATCAGAATCAGACAGATTATCCTGAATTACTTCATCTAATTTCTTCATAAATGCTGCATCCGATTTATTCAATGCCATTGAGGCAGCCCCGATAAAAGGGTTTTTCAGAAATGTTTGTCGTAGCCTTTCCCTTCCCTGTAACAGGTTTTCAATTCTTGCAAGCAATACTTCCACAGAGAAGGGCTTTTCCAGATAGGCATCAGCCCCAAGCTCATACCCTTGCACCTTGGATTGCGCCATCACCTTTGCAGTGAGCAGGATAACAGGAATATGGCTGAATTCAACATCTGATTTCACCATTTGAGTGAATTCAAAACCATCCATTTCAGGCATCATCACATCGGTCACAATCAGGTTCACTGCCGATTTTTTTAGTTGATCCAATGCTTGCAGACCGTTTTCCGCAACAAGAATACGGTAATGGATTGAAAGAAATTTAGCTTCGAACTGAAGCAATTCCGTGTCGTCGTCAACCAACAATATGGTAGCCTCTTTTCGATGTTCCTCTTCCAGGCTCCCCATGCGAATGTCTCTATTCTCAGGCTCAGAAACGGAGTTTTCCCTATCACATATATTTCCAACGGGCAATGTCAGATGGAAGCGGTTGTAATTGTCCCTATTCTCAAAATGCAGACTTCCCCCATGCAGTTCAGCTAACGAACTGGCAAGTGCAAGTCCTATTCCCGTTCCCGAAACACCCGTTTCCTGTCCGTCAATGATCTGCACAAAAGGTTTAAATATTTCATTTTCATACGCTGAAGGTATTCGTTCCCCATCATTCACTGTGACCAAATGAAACTCGCGCCTTTCACTTTCCAGGATACTTGCCTCCAGACAGACATAGTGATCACAAAATTTGAGCGCGTTGCTTAACAGATTGCTTATGATCTTCAAAAACGCCTCTTTATCCAGCTGAACGAACAGGTCATATTCTGGTAATAAGGTCTCCATTGTAATATTCTTCTGTTTTGCCAATGGCGTAAACCGAAGTATCGTTTCTCTGATCAGATCTTTCACATTTTGTGTCTGAAGGGTTAACAAATATGCATCTGATTCCGTTTTTCGAAAGTCGAGCAGTTGATTGGTAAGACTAAGCAGTCGGCCTGTATTCTTGCTCATAATCAAGAGATTTTCCTTTACGCCATCCGACACCTCTTCTGTCATCAGAACATGTTCCAATGGTGCCTTTATCAACGTTAGCGGAGTTCGGATCTCATGAGCCACATTGGTGAAAAAGTTGATTTTTGACCGATAGAGTTCCCTCTCTTTCAGTTGTTCAAAATCCCTCATTTTAACCTTTTGCCTGAGTCTGTTACGAATTGTCAGATAGTGAGTCAGAAGATAGATTGCAGTCAGAAAAAGGAAGAAATAGAGCAAAAAAGCCAGCCGGTTTAACCAAAAAGGCGGTTTGATATGAATGGAGAGAGACTTCACATGCTCGATAGATCCCTCATAGTCTTTCCGGGAGATCCCGAGCACAAGTTTATAGTTGCCAGGTTTCAAGTTAGAATAGACAATTGACCTGCTACCTGCCGCAGGTATCCAGGTTTTATCAAACCCCTCCAGCATATAAAAAATCTGACCGGTCTCGGTACCCGTGTAGTCCAGTCGCGCAAAACTTATGCTGAGAGAATTCTGGTGATGGGGCAGATTCAATGTCTCAGTATACATCAGACTCTTTTTCAGAGGCGATTTGCCGTCGATGGGAGTCAGTTTTTGATTATTGACATAGAGCTCCGTAAAAAAGAGAGGCGAATTGAGCTGTTTCTCAATAAAACCAGTAGGATCAAAACGCACAAACCCATCCAGCGATCCGAAATAAATGATTCCATCCCTGGTCTTGTAGCTCGATTTGTAGTTGAATTGATTTGTTTTCAATCCGTTACTAACGGTAAAGTTTTTAAATGTTCTCCTCTCCGGATCAAATCGAACAATACCCAGATTTGTAGATAACCAGAGATAGCCATCGCTATCATCCACAATCTGGTAAACCACATCGTTCGGCAGTCCATGAGAACTGTTAATCGTAGAAAATGTCCCACTTTTCCTATCGAACAATCCTAATCCACCACCCTGGGTGGTAACCCACAGTCTGTTTTTACTATCTTCATACACGGATGTGGTTTTGTTGTATGGAAGGCTAGCAGGGTACAGGGGGTTGTGTACAAAGAGATCCCATTCGTTTGTTGCCGGATCAAACCGGTAAAGCCCGTCCAAAAAAGTGGAAATCCAGATAAAGCCATGGCTATCCTCGAAAATATCCTGTATAGATACGCCTTTTACCTTCTCCATATGCAGGAAACAATCATTTTTATCATCATAGATATCCACCCCTGATAAAGTACCTATCCACAACATTCCCTGTCTGTCTTTACAGATTGCAAACGGACTATTATGACTGATGGAATGCGGATCACCGGAATGGGTGTAGGTAACCAGTTTTCCTGATTTGTAATTGTATCTGTGCAATCCTTTGGAGAAGGTTCCTATCCACAGATCCTCGCCATCACTGTACAAGGCATGAATATTTGTATAGAGTTTTTCCAACTGATGGGGTATTTGCATAAACACTCCCTTTTCCGGATTGAAGAGGTGAAGCCCGCCATCTTCCGTACCAATCCAGATATTCCCTTCTGGAGCTGCACAAAACTCCCTTATACGCTTACCTCTTAACTCCTTATTAGCAACTAAGGGATAAAATAATTCGAAGTTAGTCTGTTGGTTGGAATGGTAATCCACACCTCCAAAATAGGAACCCACCCATATTCCCCCATCCCGATCCTTGTATATAGAATATATGGCATTATCAGACAATGTGTTATACAGAGATTCATCATGACGTAGGTTCATTACCTCCTCTGTATCGCTATGGTAAATATATACTCCTGATTCTGAACCTATCCAAAGAGTGTTGGGATCTATTCTTTCAATGCACCTCACGAAAATTGTCTCACCCCGATCATCCTTTTCCATCAATACACGATGTGTTTTATTGATTGTATTGATTGCGATCAGACCTTTTTGGGAGGTCGCAACCAGAAGGACATTTTGCTGATCCATGATTACATCCGAAATCTCACCCACCGAAGACATGAGGGTTTCATCATCTTCCAGGTTATAACGGGTAATTTCCTTTGATTCTTTATTGATGTGGAGGAAGGGTGATGAGTAAGGAAAGACCCAAACACCATTGTTGTTATCCGCACACAAACTTACCATTTTCAATCCATCCTTTACCAATGGGATCGCATAAAAGGTGAGAATATCATCAGTCAGGTTATAATGAAATACACCTTTGTTCTCAACAGACATCCAGATATCTCCCTCAAGATCCTTCACCATTTCGGTCACAACACCTACCACGGAATCATTTTCGGCGGTAGTACGGTTAAAACGATGAAACTCTTCTTGGTATACATCGTATATATATACCCCTTCTTCAGTTGCCACCCAGATGTTATCTCTCTCATCCTGTAATATGCGATGGATAACATTGTCAGTCAGCTTTCCGTTCGGGGAAAATTTGAAAACACTGAAAGATCTCCCATCAAACCTGTTCAACCCATCCTTGGTACCAAACCACATGAATCCCTGATTGTCCTGTAAGATTGATCGTACCGTATTTTGTGACAGACCATTGTTGCTATTGTAATGCTTAAAAGAATAGTTGCTGTTTCCGGATGCGGGTACAAATGCCTGCATACAGGCAGACAGTAGCAGGAAAAGAACAACTTTTCGCATCGTTCTCTTCACGTATGGCTGAACCTTTGGGAGTAACATATACATAAGTCGCGAAGTTACTGATTACAAACGATACTTATCCCTCATTTTTCTTCAGAATTTGTTTTTTAGAGAGCAATTCTTGTTCCAATTGTTCATATGGTACATCCTGTACATCTATTTCATTATCTATCGCGATCATAGCAGCAACTGCAGCTGATTGTCCAAGGATCATGAAAACCGGTTCCATCCGGATAGAGCCAAAGGCCGTATGACTGGACGAAACACAAACCGGAACGAGCAAATTCGTACAATCGTCCTCATGGGGGACGATAGAACCATAGGCTATCGGATAGGGGTTTCCGGGACGTATGCCAATATCTCCTTCGTTCTGCACATATCCATCCTGTGTCACATATCGCTGCGCATTGTGAGAATCAAGGGCATATGATCCCATTCCTACAGGGTTAGGCACCTGAACTTTCCCCAGCACCTCATTTTCGGTGGTGATATATGCTCCAATCATCCTTCTCGCTTCACGAATATAGAGTTGATAAGGCCAGTGGTCATTATCAGTAAATTCATCTTTGGCCAGGCCCCATTTTTGCATGCTGTTTTTTACTTCCTCAGGAACACGCGGATCGGTTGATACAAAATACAACAATCCCTTCTGATACCTCCTGTGATCCTCAATGATTTCCATTCTTCGCTCATACGATGCTTCGGGATAGTCGTAGTTCATTCCAATATAATCGCTACTGAAAGGTCCATGGTTATTGGTATCGGTTTTTCTATTGGGGATCATGTCGTATTTGGCAAACCATTCCTTCCATCCCGATTCAAAAACCCTGGCTAGCAGCTCGTAGTTAGCAGGGTCATAGCCTTCCGGCTTCTCGAAAGGCACCCTGTTATCGGGATGATTACTCATGCACAACCTGTAACAATAGGCCTGTATCTTATTGTCACCTGTGCAATTAGGCTGTATGGGTTCATCCGAAATATGGGGGAGCAATCCGCTGGAAGGATCTCCCGGAACGATATAGGGATCGACAGGAGTTCCAAAATAGTGTCTATGATGATAGACACCAGCCTGCACACCGTTCCACTCTTCCCCGTATTGCGAACAATCTTCCCGTCCCACCGTGTACGAAACGCCTGCGGCAGCCATTAAATCTCCCTCGTAGGTGGCATCAATAAACATTTCACCGTTGAACTTTTTACCCGAAAGAGTGGTTATGGAAACAATCCTCTTCTCTTTAACCTCGGTACCCGATTCCCTGTCGAGCCACTCATCCCTGTAAACTTTTATATTATGCTCACTGATAAGATCTTCAAATATTTTTTCTGCCACATGCGGCTCAAAGATCCACATTGTCCTACTCTCCCCGTCCATGGCCGCAGTACCCTGTCCCCTGTTACCGTACTCCGACTTTTTTTGCCATTTCCATGCTGATGAGTCGTTGTAATGCTGCCATATCCGGTGGTAGAACTCGCGGGAAAGTCCCCCGATGGCACTGGTATTTCCCGAATCGGTGAATCCCAAACCACTGGAAGTTAAGCCCCCCAAATGCTCGTCGGGCGAAACAATGATCACACTTTTCCCCGACTGCGCGATTTCAACCGCAGAGATCACGGCAGCAGACGTGCCACCGTAAATAATCACATCTGCTTTACCTTCATCCGCAGGAGAACAGGAAAAAAATAAGAGGAGCAGTCCTATAATGAAGGATAAACTTACAATTTTTCTCATTATCATTGGATCACATTCATGATCATATCAATTAAAAAACGGCACTTCTTTCATTGCAAACGATGGGGTAGCATTACCCACTACAGGCCATCCATCTGCATCCCATTCCACTTTATCGATCATTAAACTGCGGGAGTCACTTCCATGATGGACATAAGCGTGATAAAGCATCCAATCTACTCCCTTGTCATCGGTAATAATTCTCGAATTGTGACCCGGACC
>JADLKK010000200.1 GCA_016839025.1 Proteiniphilum sp. | reverse complement strand
CCAGACACGAGGCATCTTCAGCTCAACAAAGGAGTTCTTTTCCTGGGTAAGCGGATCGGGTGAGCGCAACCGGGAGCGGATCACCACCATCGCTTCAAACATGACAGCTGCCGATCGCAGCAGGCTCTACAATGGCATGAGGAATGAGTGGAAAAGTAAATCGAAGAATGAGGCTGATTTCTGGAAGAAGCTGGAGGATGGTGATTACGACTCTTCGGCAGGACAGATCTACAATGACTTTTATCACGATGGAGAGACCGAGTTTTCCGACCTGGCACAGGAGAGGGGACTCACACCGCAGAAGATCGTGGTGAACGAAGGTGCTAAGGGCATTGAAACAGGCGCCAATGTGGTCCTTGATGCGACATCAGCCGTAGTCCCCGGTTTTGGAACAGGCACCACGGTGGTCAAGGTAGGTGATAACGTGGAGAAAATGACCAAGTCGGTGAGCTGGAAAGAAGCAGCTGAACATGGGTTTCATGCCGTTACCGATATCCTGGAGGAGGTGACCGGTGACATCGGATACACGGGATTCAACGGCAGTGACGTGGTGAACGCCATTCGCAATAAGGTAGATGAGACGGTCTTCACAAAAGATGACAAGGAGGAGACCAAAGGCAAGGTGTCGGTAAAAGAAAAGAATAAAGATAAATCGACTTCCATTGTGATTGTGGAGAAGAAAGGTGGTGCTACCACCAGTGACGGTTCTCCATCAATCTACATTTCTACGAAGAATGGCATCTCTGACGGTGTCGATATGCTGGTGAAAGCAGGTAAATGGTTGGTGACAGTGATCAACGAAAAAGGTTACCGTGGAACAGTGGAGGTAGAAGTGGAAGCAGGCAAGGTGACCGTGACCGAGGTGAATACGCAGGAACCGGAGTCTGATGACGAAATGTCAAAGGGTAATTATGAGTTTAAGTACACAATAGATAATTTCCAGCTGCAGGCTGAATATTTGGATGACGGTGGTGATATCCTAACTGCATGGATGGGATATAGCTCAGAATGGGATGATTTTGAGCAGCTAACCTACAAGGATGGTTATTTTGTCGCAACAACTGGCTCTGTTAATTTTAGTGGAGAAGAGAATTATAAATTACAGATAGATTTCAAAAACAAAAAGCTACTGTTGGCTGAGCAGACTAACAACTGCTATGCCTTTACATTAAAAAACATGTCGGTTGTCAGTTGGAGTGATGAGAAAATGATCTTTGAGAGCAGTGGAAATGATTTGTATGATCGCTTTTCCTATCAAAATATTCTAGGTGAAGGGTGCTACCGAATGGTTGGAGTCGCTTTCGAGAGCAACTCTAAAGCCAGGATCGAGATAAGGAAACGGTAATACAGAATACCAGCTTGTGGTAAAAAAGTAACTGAATATAAAATCGTTTCAACAATCACACAATGGGATAGGCAGAAAGATGTGTCCTGTCCCATTGTGTGAACTTGTTAGCATTATCCTTTCTTGGAAGCACGCTTGCGCTCGGTCTCGTCGAGTAGCATCTTGCGGATACGCATGTGATGAGGTGTTACCTCCACATATTCATCCTCCTTGATGTACTCGAGTGCCTCTTCCAGGCTGAACACTACGGGGGGGGCTAACTGCGCCTTGTCGTCGGTGCCGGAGGCCCTCACGTTGGTCAACTTCTTCGACTTGGTGACGTTCACCACCAGGTCACCCTCCTTGCTATGCTCACCCACCACCTGACCCTGGTATACATCGGTCTGGGGTTCAATGAAGAAACGACCGCGATCCTGCAGCTTGTCGAGTGCATAGGCATAGGCGTTACCCGACTCACCGGCGATAATGGAGCCATTCTGTCGCTTTTCGATATTTCCCTTCCAGGGTTGATACTCCAGGAAGCGGTGAGCCATGATCGCCTCCCCGGCAGAGAGGGTGAGCACGGTGTTGTTCAGTCCGATGATCCCGCGAGAGGGAATGGTGAACTCCATGTGCATGCGGTCTCCCTTGCTTTCCATAGAGAGCATCTCTCCCTTGCGGCGGGTGATGATATCGATAATCTTACTTGCCGACTCCTCCGGCAGGTTGACCGTCAGCTGCTCCACCGGCTCACAGTTCTCACCCCCGATCTGTTTGATGATCACCTGTGGCTGCCCCACCTGCAGCTCATATCCCTCCCGGCGCATGGTCTCGATCAGCACCGATAGGTGCAGTACCCCGCGACCGTAG
>JADLKK010000056.1 GCA_016839025.1 Proteiniphilum sp. | reverse complement strand
CGTGCCTTCGGCGATGTACCCAAGATCGATTTCCGGATCGTGAATGCCGAGGAGGCCAATATCCCCAAGTCACCGGCAACAGAGATCTATGCACTTATTGATGCGGATCTTACAGAAGCTGAAGCGCATCTGCCGAAGGAATGGGCTCCGGTCTACACCGGCCGGCTTACCTGGGGTGCTGCCAGAGCCTTGCATGCCAGAACCTATATGATGAGAAACGATTGGAATAATATGAATATTGCATCCGTAGACGTAATACAGTCTGGGCTGTATAATCTCAATACCCCCTACAATCAGATCTTTCGCGAAACCGGAGAGAACAGCAGCGAATCTGTATTTGAGCTGCAATGTACCGCCACCCCCTCACAACCTGGCTCTAATGATATCGGTAGCCAGTTTGCACAGGTGCAGGGTGTCAGAGGTGCCGGCGAATGGAACCTGGGATGGGGCTGGCATACACCCACCCAACTGATGGCTGATGCTTTTGAGGCAGGAGATCCCCGAAAGGATGAAACACTGCTCTACTTCATCAAGACCGGGGGCGATCCTTCCTCCATCCCTGCCAATCAGCCCTATGGGGAAAAACCAATCGCCAACGCCGATGTGACCAACAAGTACTATAACAAGAAGGCTTACACCAACCCCAGCCTGCGGGCCACCTATACCAAGGGAGGATACTGGTACAACATCCGCATCATTCGCTATGCCGACGTGATACTGATGGCAGCCGAATCTGCCAATGAACTGGGAAGAACGGGGGAAGCCGGGAATTATCTGGAGATGGTGAGAGCCCGTGCACGCGGAACAAATGCTTCCCTCCTGCCCAAGGTAACCACTGCCGATCAGGCGGTGATGCGCGAAGCCATCCGGCACGAGCGCAGGGTAGAATTAGGGATGGAATTCGACCGCTTCTATGATCTGGTACGCTGGGGCGTTGCACGTGAAGTATTGCATGCTGCAGGAAAAACCGGTTATCAGGACAAACATGCATTACTGCCGTTACCACAGACAGAAGTAGACAAATCGAACGGGGTACTGATACAAAATCCCAACTATTAAAAAGACAGACCTATGAAGAAAATAATATATCTTATCCTGATGATGAGCGGGATTATCCTTACTTCCTGCTTCCAGGATCTTGGACAAAACCCTCCCTTCAACTTTCCCGAGCAGCCCACGCCTCCGCCCATCGGTGCCGACGGACAGATGTTCTACCTCTCCTTCGACAAGGATCTGCAAGACTACCAGAGCCTGATGGATGCAGCCATAGTGGGTAGCCCCACCTTTGTCAATGGCAAAAACGGAAAAGCCTATGCCGGCGCCGCCAACAGTTACCTGACCTTCGATGTGGCCAACATGGCTGCACCCCTCGGCAGCTCCATGACCTTCACCTTCTGGTACAAGGTGAACGCCACCCCCGACCGGGCGGGCATCCTGACGATCGCCCCCCCGCATGAGGGCAAGCCGGCCAACGCACAGAACAACCGCACCGCCGGCATCCGCATCTTCCGCGAAAATGCAAATGGCAAGCAGCGCGTCAAAGCCAATATCGGCAACGGCACGGCCGACAGCTGGCTCGACGGAGCCCAACTGGCCGACATCGACCCGACTGCAGCGAAGTGGGTTCATATCGCACTGGTCCTCGCCCCGGACAAGGCCGCTTTTTACTTGGACGGCACCGAGGTGAAGTCGATCCCCTTCACCGGCATCAGCTGGAATGGTTGTGACATCATGTCGATCGGCTCGGGAGCACCCCGCTTCACAGAATGGGGCCACCTCTCCGACCAGAGTCAGATCGATGAGCTGCGCATCTATAACAAGGCGTTGCCTGCTTCAGAGATTGCACAATTGGCTGCCAAGTAAAACAAAGGACTGCTCTTTCAATCACGCCGTCGGTTTATTTCCTTGAATGAGCCGACGGTGTATGGGGATTTTTATTTTTTATGGTGATAAAAAAAGTAAAATCCCAATCGGATGACACGTTACAAAATTGAATAAGACGGAATATGATGGAAATAAGGACAGCAGTATACGCTTTTCTTGGGATAATCTGTACAGGTATATTTTCGGGCTGTGGCAAGAGCGATGAGGAAATACCGTCTGAACCATTTCAACTAGAAAGTATCGAGATTAATGGAGAGGTAAACGCATCATCATCCTACAGGGACGTGAATCCTGAACTGGTGATAAAGCTGGTATTTTCAGAATCTGTGAAGCCCGACATGTTGGAGGAAAATATTACGCTGCGAAAGTCCACAGGAGAACCGGTACAGTTGAACTTCATACTGCATGGTCAATCCGTGCAGATTGAAACAGCAAACAAACTGGAATCATTCTCTTCCTATCGGCTGGAAATCAGCAGAGGATTATATGCAATCTCCGGTAATCGCATTCTTACCGGCAAAGTATATTCTATCTCTACCGGAATGGATGGCTCGGATAAATTTCCACGTATCTCCGACGAAGAACTGCTGACCCTGGTACAAAGACAGACATTCCGCTACTTCTGGGACTTCGGACACCCCGTGAGCGGAATGGCTCGCGAACGAAGCTCATCGGGCAATACCGTAACTACCGGCGGTACAGGATTTGGAGTAATGGCGATGATTGTAGCAGTAGAAAGAGACTTTATCACGAGAGACGAAGCGCTGTTTCGTATTGAGAAAATTGTGGCGTTCCTGAAAAGTAAAACAACCCGCTATCACGGGGCTTTTGCTCATTGGATTCACGGTGAGACGGGCGCTACATTACCCTTTAGCACATATGACAATGGAGCCGACCTGGTAGAAACCTCGTTGCTGTTCCAAGGCTTGCTGACCGCAAGGGGATATTTCAGTCGATCCACACCTGCGGAGATAAAGCTAAGGAATGAGATTACTCTTTTATGGGAAGAAATTGACTGGAAGTGGTTCCAAAAGGAGAGCGAGAATGTGCTTTATTGGCATTGGAGCCCACAGTACGGATGGCAGATGAATATGAAAGTTTCAGGATGGAACGAATCCCTTATCACCTATATTCTCGCAGCGGCATCACCCACGCATCCGATTACGAAAGAGGTATATGATCAGGGGTGGGCCCGCAACGGCAATATGATTAACAATGCCACATACTATGGTCACCGGTTGCCTCTGGGTCCCGAGACAGGAGGCCCTCTCTTTTTCGCCCATTATTCATTTCTGGGAATAAATCCAAAAGGATTGAAGGATCGCTATGCCGACTATTGGGAACAGAACAGGAATCATTCGTTAATCAATCATCTCTATTGTGCAGACAATCCGAAGAAGTATACCGGATACAGTGAATATTGCTGGGGATTGACAGCCAGTGACGGAAACCAGGGATACAGTGCCCACTCTCCAACCAACGACAGAGGCGTGATTGCTCCCACAGCCGCATTGGCATCTATGCCCTACACGCCTGAAGAATCAATGAAGGCTCTCCGTTTTTTTTACTACAAACTGGGAGACAAGATCTGGTCAGACTACGGATTTACAGACGCATTTAATCTTTCCGTGGGCTGGTTCGATAACCAACATATTGCCATCGACCAGGGGCCAATAGTTATTATGATCGAAAATTACCGGAGTTCTCTGCTTTGGAACATACTGATGAACGATATTGAAATTCAAAGAGGCCTGACTAATTTGGGATTTCAATTTTCCTTTAATCCTCTGTCCTGAATGATCTGTGGGTGAAAAAATAATGATCTTATGATGAAACGGGCATAAGAATCATTCATTCCCAAGAACATGATTAAGTGCGAGTTCCATACACCATATTATAAAAAAATGTTTTAATCGTATGAAACGAGCATGAATTACGAAGTAATCGACTTTGTCAAAATCATTATCACACAAGATCATGACTAAAGCGAGTTCCATACACCTTATTACAAAAAATGTTTTAATCGTATGAAATATAAAAATTTTAAAATCTCGTTTTTAATACTCTTTGCTGTAGTAATGACTGCTACAGCTCAGTATAAGGAGTACGACTCTCTGGCTTATGTATCCCTAAGAGGAGATACGTTACTCTATCGCCAGTTGAATCCCCTGCAGGTGGAGGATGGTAAAAAATATCCTTTGGTGCTTTTCCTCCACGGGGCAGGCGAGAGGGGGGCTGACAACAGGACGCAGCTGACCCACGGGGGAATGATGTTTACCAACCCGGTCAACAGGGAAAAGTACCCCGCTTTTGTCCTCTTTCCTCAATGTCCGTCAGATTCATACTGGCCTGCCCACAAAAGGCCGGATGGCTTTCAGCAGGAAAACCCTTTTCCGGCAAATGATGAAATATCAAGACCGCTGGCATTGACTAAGGAGCTACTGGACAGCATCATTGACACATATCCGGTGGATAAAAATCGAATTTATATCACCGGGCTATCTATGGGAGGAATGGGCACCTTCGACATGGTTTGTCGTTTCCCGGAACTTTTTGCCGCGGCAATTCCCATCTGTGGCGGGATCCATACGGACAGGCTCAATGACTTCAGTTCAAAAACAGCTATTCGTATATTTCATGGCGATGCCGATTCGGTGGTACCCGTCAGGTTTTCGCGTGAAGCATTTATGAAACTGAAAGCCGAAGGAGCCAATGTTGAATATATCGAGTTTCCGGGGGTGAATCATGGCAGCTGGGACCCGGCTTTTAACAAGCCGGATTTCATGTCATGGATGTTCCAACAAATAAAAAAATAATAGGAAAATGAACAATCACAAATATTTATTAAACATTGTTCTGGTAGTCGGCACTTTTTTTCTGATAGCTTGTAACAACAATAAAAAAGAACAAGCGCAGAGGGCCGGGAATGGGCGCCCTGCCTCCTTTGTATCTGACGATGAATTTCTGAACTTCATCCAGAAAACACATTTCAACTATATGTGGGAAGGTGCGGAAATCACATCAGGCCTCGCGCCGGAACGCATACATATGGATGGGGAATATCCGCAGAACGATAAGGATGTAATTACTACAGGGGGAAGCGGTTTCGGTCTTGCCGGACTTGTCGTAGCCATGGAACGGGGCTTTATCCCCCGCGAAGAGGGCGTGGCCCGATTACACCGGATAGCAGACTACCTGGCTTCCGCCGACCGTTACCATGGTGTCTGGTCACACTGGATTCACGGACCCACAGGAAAGACCAAACCATTTGGCAAAAAAGACAACGGAGGTGACCTGGTTGAGAGCGCCTTCCTCATGCAGGGACTGCTTATCGTGCGGGAGTATTTCAAAAATGGCAACAACAGGGAGAAAGAGCTGTCACAAAAGATTGATACACTCTGGAGAGAAATGGAATGGGACTGGTACCTGAACGGACAGGATGTGCTCTATTGGCACTGGAGCCCGGAATACAACTGGGAAATGAATTTCCCGCTGGAAGGTTACAATGAATGTCTGATCACCTATATCCTGGCAGCCTCCTCCCCCACCCATCCTATTCCGGCATCGGCCTACCATAACGGATGGGCTCGCGGGGGAGCAATCACCAGCAAGAATGAGGCATATGGTTATCCGCTCATTTTGAAACACAATGGTGCTGAAGAATATGGAGGTCCACTCTTTTGGGCACACTACTCTTATATCGGACTGAGTCCGAAAGGGTTAAAAGATCAATATGCCGATTACTGGCAACTGAACAGGAATCAGGCTCTTATCAATTACGAATATTGTGTGGAGAACCCCGGGGGATATGAGGGGTATGGCGATAACTGCTGGGGGCTGACCGCAAGTTATACCGTAGATGGATATACGGCACATATGCCGGTGAAGAACGACCGCGGGGTAATCACTCCTACAGCCGCCTTGTCCAGCTTCCCTTATACACCGGACCAGTCTATGAGGGCCCTGAAGCATTTTTATAATGATCTGGGCAACCGGATATGGGGTCAATATGGTTTCTATGATGCTTTCAGCATACAGGATAACTGGTATCCGCAGCGTTATCTGGCCATCGACCAGCTGACCATCGCGCCGATGATCGAAAACTACCGGACCGGATTGCTGTGGAAACTATTTATGGGGGCCCCGGAGATTCAGGAGGGATTGAAAAAACTGGGATTCACGGTTGAAGAGAGATAAAAGATGCAAGACAAAAAACAAAAGATATGAAGAAAATTTTAATTTCCACTGCATGTTTGCTGGCAGTATTTGCGCTTGTATCCTGCGGATCACCCTCAGGCAACATTCAGAAGTCAGGCAAGTGGCAGAGTTATAGCCGAAACAAGCAGATAGAAAGGCGGGTGGATTCCGTACTGAAACTGATGACGCTCGAAGAGAAAATCGGCCAGATGACCCAGTTCTCCGCCAACTGGTCGATCACCGGCCCGGTAATGTCCGATGATTTTCAACCCTATCTGAAAAAAGGATTGATTGGTAGCATTTTCAATGCCACCTCCGTGGAGGGAATCCGGCGTTTTCAACAATTTGCCGTAGATTCCACCCGCTTGGGTATTCCCATTCTGTTCGGTCAGGACGTGATCCATGGTTACAAGACCATATTTCCCATTCCGCTGGCGGAAGCCTGCTCGTGGGATCTGGAGATGATGCGACGAACCGCTGAGATCGCAGCCATTGAGGCGGCATCTGACGGAATCAACTGGACTTTCGCCCCCATGGTGGATATTGGTAGAGATGCCCGCTGGGGTCGCGTAATGGAGGGTGCGGGAGAGGATCCCTACCTGGGTAGCAAAGTGGCCGAGGCCAGGGTCGTCGGCTTTCAAGGCAGTGGAGATGGAAGCAGGCTTGATGAACCGACCACACTGCTTGCCACAGGAAAACACCTCGCAGCATACGGAGCAGCGGAAGCAGGGAGGGATTATAACCCCGCAGAATTGTCGGAACACACGCTTAGAAATATATATTTACCTCCCTATAAAGCAGCGATAGATGCGGGAGTGGGTACCATGATGGCCTCCTTTAACGAGATCAACGGGATTCCTGCTACGGCAGACAAGTGGCTGATGACAGAGGTATTACGAAAAGAATGGGGCTTTACCGGCTTTGTGGTGACCGACTATACCGGAACGAACGAGCTGGTACCCCATGGCGTGGCCGAAGATGAGAAACATGCAGCTGAGCTGGCTGTCAATGCCGGTATTGACATGGACATGACCGGTGCTTCATTTATTAAATACCTCACCCAATCGGTTAAAGAAGGGAAAGTATCGGAAGAAGCCATAAACACGGCCACCCGCCGTATCCTGGAGATGAAGTTTCTGCTGGGCCTTTTTGATGACCCCTACCGCTACCTCAATGAAGAACGGGCAAGACAGAATACCATGACGCCGCAATTCATGGAGACGGCACGCAAGGCTGTCGCCTCTTCGGTGGTGCTACTGAAGAACGACAATCAAATTCTCCCCATCACAAAAGAGAGCGGAAAAACCATCGCGCTGATCGGCCCGCTGATGAACGATTCCATCAACCTGAACGGCGAATGGGCCGGTCTGGGCGACCGGAACAAAAGTGTACCCCTGCTGAAGGGACTCACAGAAAAATATGAAGGGAGCACCGTAAAGATTCTGTATGCAGCGGGATCCACGATTACGGAAACCACACCGGGCAAGATTGCCGAAGCTGTATCCGCCGCACGCAGGGCCGACCTGGTCATTGCCGCAATGGGAGAAGATTTCAACTGGTCGGGCGAAGCAGCGGTGCGAACCGATATCCGTCTTCCGGAACCGCAGCGCGAACTACTCAGAGCACTGAAAGAAACCGGCAAGCCTATTGTTTTAATCACGCTGAGCGGACGTCCGCTTGACCTTTCATGGGAAGATGAAAACCTGGATGCAATCCTCCAGGCATGGTTTCCCGGGACGCAAGGCGGGCACGGCATTGCCGATGTGATCGCCGGAGACTACAACCCTTCGGCAAGGCTGGTGATGTCGTTCCCAAGAAATGTGGGACAGATTCCCATCTACTACAACCAAAAGAATACCGGCAGGCCCGTGGATCTTTCGAACGAAAAAATCGACTATAAATCGAGCTATCTCGATACGTCCATCACACCGCTCTATCCGTTTGGATACGGCTTGAGTTACACGACATACGGTATCAGTGATGTAAAACTCGACAAATCATCCATGAAGGCGGCCAATGACAGGATTACCGTCACGGCCAAGCTGCAGAATAGCGGAACCAGGGATGGGGATATGGTTGTACAGCTATATGTCCGCGATCTGGTGGGCAGCGTCACACGTCCGGTAAAAGAGCTGAAAGGTTTTCAAAAGACAAACCTGAAAGCAGGCGAAAGCAAGCAGGTTTCATTTGAACTCCTGTCTGAAGATCTGGCATTCTACGGCATCGACATGAAGAAAAAAACAGAGCCCGGGGACTTCAAGCTGTGGGTTGCGCAAAACTCCGCGGACAATTCCAATGAAGCAAGTTTTACCGTGACACAATGAAATCGTCCACGGTAGCAAGGAGGTATCTGCATCTCCAAAAACCATCCGGGTGAAATAGAAACGGCTTCCGGAATTATTTTTGATGAATCTTAATAGCAGCATGCTAAAGTTATCATTATTTTTGCAGTGAATAAGATAACAGAGCATGAATGAAAATAATGACGGAATCAATATCGGCAGTCCTTCAACGCTGATGGAAACCCTGGGAATCGAGTTTACGCTTCTCTCTCCGGAACGTACGGAAGCGGTAATGCCGGTCGACAGACACGTGTGCCAGCCATTTGGCATCCTTCACGGAGGAGCCACGCTGGCCCTCGCCGAGTCGGTAGCCGGACAGGGATCGCTTCTCCTGTGTGAAGCGGATGAGATGCCCGCAGGCATACAGGTAAGCTGCAATCATGTCTCTTCCGTGAGGGAGGGTGACAAGGTGCGGGCCGTGGGCACGATCATACACAGAGGTCGCTCCATCCATGTATGGAATATTGATATTTTTACCTCAACCGACAAGTTGGTTTCTTCCGTACGGGTGGTAAACAGCATTCTGAAAAAGCGATGAGAGATCTGCACGCGCATCAGATACTTGATGCACTGATTGACCAGGATGCATGCTTCGCTATTTTCAGGCTGCCCGGTGAAACGTTGCCACGTTTTGTGATGCAAACATCGGGAACACCCGCCCTCACCAGCGACATGGATAAATTAAACGGCCAGACCGGTTTCGTGATTGCCCCATTCCGGATATCAGACGAAACACCGGTGATCATAATTCGTCCCGATTGCCGTGATCTCGCCGAGGTGGAAACCTCCCTTGTAAAAAAACAACCGGGGAAGCGGAAGAATGTGAAACACAAGAATATAGATAAAGGTGAATATTTGCAACTGTTTCAGCGGTTTCACCAGCCTCTGACCAATGGAACGATAACAAAACTGGTACTCTCCAGGAGTAAGGACATCGTCAGGAAAAAGGGTTTTTCGCCGGGCCATGCTTTTTTTCTGGCGGCGGAGAAATACGACCATGCTTGTGTTTTTCTGTTTCACACACCCCAAAGTGGCACCTGGTTGGGCAGCACACCCGAAATACTGCTGTCGGGAGGAAACACCAGCTGGCAGACAATGGCACTCGCGGGCACACGTTATCCTCACTCCGGAGCTGTTTCGTGGGACGACAAGAACCTGCGCGAACAACATCTGGTTACCTCCTACCTGCTACACCAGCTCTCCTCCTTTCAAATCACACCGGAAATAAATGGTCCCTACACCTCCAAAGCGGGTAACCTGGCACATTTGCGAACCGATTTCAACTTTTCCCTTCCCGATGAATCGAAAATCGGAACCCTGTTAAAGGCGCTCCATCCCACCCCGGCTGTCTCCGGTCTGCCCAAAGAGGAGGCTTTCCAGTTTATCCTGGATCACGAAGGATATGACCGTCGTTATTATACCGGATTTCTCGGTATGCTGGAACCAATGGCCGAAACAAATATCTATGTAAACCTCCGGTGTATGGAAATCGGAAAAAGTTCGCTTACTTTGTTTGCCGGTAGCGGCTTAATCTCCTCTTCCAACTGCAGGGATGAATGGAAGGAAACGGAAAAGAAGCTGGAGACCATGGCAAGTATTGTCAATTAAGATTTGAGAATGTATTCAGACAAGAAAAACGTTTTACAACTGGTGTCGTTGCTTAAGGCACATGGCATCACACACATTGTACTCTCTCCCGGATCACGCAATGCTCCGCTGATCCATTCTTTTGCCGGCGACAGCGACTTCACCTGCTACAGCGTGGTCGACGAGCGGAGTGCCGGCTTCTTCGCCCTGGGGGTCATTCAGGCCCTCGACCGCCCCGTCGCGGTATGCTGCACTTCCGGTACGGCCGCACTCAACCTGGGTCCCGCAGTAGCCGAGGCCTTTTATCAGCAACTGCCGTTGCTGGCAATTACCGCCGATCGGCCCCTCGCCTGGACGGGACAGCGAGACGGGCAGACCATCCCGCAAACCGGTCTCTTCGGAAAGCTGGTTCGCCATGCGGTACAGCTGCCGGAGATTAGCAATCCCGAGGAGGAGTGGCATTGTAACCGACTAATCAATGAAGCCATTCTCGCCCTCGACAACCAGGAAAAAGGTCCCACGCACATCAACATCCCGCTATCTGAGCCGTTATTTGGATTTGACACTGCCTCGCTCCCTGCCGTACGGGTAATTCGCCGTGCCAAACCACTCACCATGCTGCCGGATGAGGCCGGATACCGCAAACGTTTCCATTCATTTTCCCGACGAATGATCGTCGTGGGACAGCTACCACCGGAAAACGGACTGGCTGATTTGTTAAAGAGACTTGCAGCCGACCCCAAGACGGTGGTGCTGGCCGACCACCTTGCCAACATCCCGACGGGAGATTATTCCCGTTTCGATGTGGTACTCCGTACAGCTTCTGAAAAAGAACTGCAGAAGCTGACCCCCGATCTGGTGATCACCCTGGGCGGACACGTCGTTTCAAAGCGATTGAAACAATTTATCCGCAGCACTCCTATCTGTGAGCAGTGGCAGGTCTCTCCCTCGGGAGAGGTTGTCGACACATTTCAGCAGGTGACCGAAATTGTAAAATGTGATCCGGCAACATTCCTGCGATCCCTGGCGAAGCTCCCTTCCGATGATCTGTCGTCCTTGCTCCACAACGACTCAGTCAAAACAGATCGCCAAACTGCGCCATTTGCGGAACATTGGAAAAACGCCTGCAAGGGGGCCACCATTCCTCACCCGGATTATTCCGACCTGTATGCCGTGGGTGCACTGCTGGAGAAGCTGCCCGAAAAAAGTTCGCTCCAACTGGCCAACAGCCAGAGTGTCTACCTGTCGCAGTTGTTCAGCATTTCCGATTCGGTCTATCGCTTTTGCAACAGGGGCACCAACGGCATTGAGGGGTCAATCTCCACAGCGGTGGGCTATGCCGCTGCAGCACAACGGCTCACTCTCCTGCTCACCGGCGACCTGAGCTTCTTCTATGACATGAATGGCCTCTGGAACAGGCATCTATCGCCAAACCTGCGCATCCTGCTCAACAACAATGGAGGGGGAGGCATCTTTGATACACTGCCGGGACTCAATCAATCGGAAACGCTTACCGGCTACATTACGGTGACCCGCACCACCTCCGCAAAAGGATGGGCAGAACAGCAGGGAGTAACCTATCTCTCTGCGCACAACGAGGAGGAGCTGCAGAAGCAGCTACCCTTTTTGCTGAACCCTGAAAGTAACAACGCTGTTATGCTGGAGGTCTTCACGACCATGGAGAGGAACAGCCTGGAAATAAAATCCTATTATCGTCAACAAGAAACAAAAAGATTATGAGTGAAAGAAAATGGACCACCATAAAGGAATATGAAGATATTCTCTTCGACTACCACAACGGCATCGCCCGCATCACCATCAACCGTCCCCGTTACCGCAATGCCTTCACGCCCACCACAACCACGGAGATGAGCGATGCACTGCGCATTTGTCGCGAGATGGAGGAAGTAAGCGTGGTGGTGCTCACCGGTGCCGGAGACAAGGCCTTCTGCTCGGGGGGCGACCAGAATGTGAAGGGAAAGGGTGGGTATATCGGCAAGGATGGCGTGCCACGTCTCAACGTGCTGGATGTGCAGAAGCAGATCCGGTCCATCCCCAAGCCGGTGATTGCCATGGTGAACGGCTATGCCATTGGCGGTGGACATGTGCTGCACGTAGTGTGCGACCTGACCATTGCCTCCGACAATGCCATCTTTGGACAGACCGGCCCCCGCGTGGGCAGCTTCGATGCCGGCTTCGGCTCCTCCTACCTGGCACGCATCGTGGGACAAAAGAAGGCACGGGAGATATGGTTCCTCTGCCGCCAGTACAACGCACAGGAGGCACTGGAGATGGGGTTGGTGAACAAGGTGGTACCCTTTGACCGCCTCGAGGATGAGGTGGTGGAGTGGGCTGAGACGATGATGCAGCACAGTCCCCTTGCCCTGCGCATGATCAAGGCGGGGCTCAATGCCGAGCTCGACGGGCAGGCCGGCATTCAGGAGCTGGCAGGTGATGCCACCATGCTCTACTACCTGACCGAGGAGGCACAGGAAGGAAAGCAGGCCTTCCTGGAAAAACGAAAACCGGATTTCAAGAAGTTTCCCAAACTGCCCTAAGTCTATAAGTTGATTTTCTGTAATACCGGGCGTTCAACTCCAGGTTTATGCGAACGATCACGAATTGGGAAACATAAACAGCTGATGATCTGGCTGCACAATGGCAATTCAAAAAAAACCTGAATAAGAATTCATGTTTAAAATAGAGATCATACCCTACAAGCTCCGGTTCAAAAAGCCGGCAGGCACCTCCCGGGGTATCTACACAGACCACCAGATATGGTACGTAGTATTCCGCGACGATGAGTATCCTACCCATTTCGGCATTGGGGAGTGTGCGCCGCTGCATGACCTCAGCTGCGACTTTGATGCGGGGTATGCCGATAGACTGGCGGGCTTCTGCCGGATCACGGAGCAGGAACAGCAGATCAACACTGAATTGCTCCGTGAGCATTCCTCCATCCTTTTCGGGTTGGAGACGGCCATGCGTCATTACAGGCAGCGTTTATGGCAACTTTGGGATACCCCTTTCAGTAGGGGTGAAACAGGGATCACCATCAATGGTTTGATCTGGATGGGTGAGTTCCGGGAGATGATGCAACAGATTGAGGCGAAACTTGAAAAAGGTTTTGGCTGTATCAAACTGAAGATCGGGGCGATTGATTTTGAAAAGGAGCTGGCACTGTTGCGTTTTATCCGTAGCCACTATTCTGCCAGGGAGGTGGAACTGCGCGTGGATGCCAACGGGGCTTTCAGCAGTGGGGAAGCAATGGAGAGACTGCACCGGCTGGCCGAACTGGATATACACTCCATCGAGCAGCCCATCCGGGCCGGACAGTGGAAGGAGATGGCGTTGTTATGCGGCTCTTCCCCCATTCCCGTTGCCCTGGATGAAGAGCTGATCGGCATCCACCCTCCCGCTGAAAAGAGAAAAATGCTGGAATCCATCCGGCCGCAATATATCATCCTCAAGCCCACCCTCCACGGGGGGCTCAGCGGATGCAATGAATGGATCGAGCTGGCCAACGAGCTTGGAATCGGCTGGTGGGTCACCTCGGCACTGGAGTCGAACATCGGCCTGAACTGCATCGCACAATGGTGTGCCACACTCAACAGCCCGCTTCCGCAGGGACTTGGAACCGGCTCCCTCTATACGAACAACATACCGCTTCCCCTGGAGATCAGGGGCGACCGGCTTTGGTTTGAGCCGACGGGGGTTTTTCCGGGTTTGAAAGAATTTCACAATGAAGAAGAATAAGATACGTATTGCCGGGAAAGTATTCAGTGCGGAGGAGATTCTTGCAGCGCAGCATGTCTATTTCTTCGCACAGTCACCCCTCCATCAACAGCTTCTCCTTTTCCTGCGTGAGTGGTTCTCTCCGGAAAAAACCATCAGCCTGCAGACATCGGGCTCTACCGGCTCGCCCAAACGGATTATCGTACGCAAGGAGCAGATGGTACAAAGCGCCCGGATGACATGCGATTTCTTTCAACTGAAAGAAAATGACAAGGCATTGTTATGCCTGCCACTCGATTATATAGCGGGAAAGATGATGGTGGTTCGAGCCATCTGCGGCGGACTTGATCTCTATCCGGTGACACCTTCCGGCCATCCGCTGGCGGGGACAACAACTGCGTTTGATTTCGCGGCAATGGTGCCATTGCAGGTCTACAACACACTTCAGTCACCCGAAGATAAAAAGCGATTTTCTCAAATAAAACGGGTGATCATTGGCGGGGGAGCAGTCGACCCGCAACTGGAAGAGGCTCTGAGAGATTTTCCAAACGATATCTACTCCACCTACGGGATGACAGAGACCGTCTCCCATATTGCCCTGAGAAAGATCAACGGAGCCGGGGCGGAGAAGGGTTATACCCCTCTTCGAGGCGTCAGCCTGGAGCTCTCCGATGAGCAGACACTGATTATCCACGCACCCCATGTCGCCAATGAGACGCTGGTTACCAACGACATCGCCGAAATCCATACCGATGGTACTTTCCGTATACTGGGAAGGAAAGACAACGTGATCAACACGGGGGGTATCAAGGTGCAGGCAGAAGAGGTGGAAAGAATAATCCGTCCCTGCATAAAGGGAAACCTCGCAATCACCGCGGTACCCCATCCCCGGCTGGGAGAGGCTGTCGTGCTGCTGATTGAACCCTTGAACAATCCCGGCATCCTTAAAAGAGAGGTTAAAAAACTCCTGCCGCGCCATCAACAGCCCCTACATATCTTTGTCGTAGAGAATATTCCGCAAACAGGCAGCGGCAAGACCAACAGAGTGGCAGCAAAGAAACTGGCAATG
>JADLKK010000199.1 GCA_016839025.1 Proteiniphilum sp. | reverse complement strand
CTGTTGAAAATATCACAATACCCGCTGCCGGAGAAGATGCTGAAACAGTTCACTGCACGCTACAGCGAGATCCTCATCGCCGAGGAGGGCTACCCGCTCCAGGAGGAGCTGCTGCGTGGCTTCTCAGGTGACAACCGTTATCGCGGACGACTCGACGGCACACTGCCGCGCACAGGAGAGCTATCACCTGCCCTGCTTGAGAAGGCCCTTCTCCGGTTTTCGGAACAGCAAGAAGCAACTGGACAGGAGCAGACCCGTGCGGCAACCCCTCAACCGAGGGAGGACCATCCGCTGGTGGCACCGAGACCTCCCATGCTCTGCAAGGGATGCAGCCACCGCGACCTGTTCGAAGCAATTAACCGGGTGATGAATGATTACCCTGCACAGCATGTCTTCGGCGACATAGGATGTTACACGCTAGGCGCGCTGCCCCCCTACAGCACCATCAGCAGCTGTGTAGACATGGGGGCTGCCATCACCATGGCCAAGGGTGCAGCTGATGCGGGGCTACGTCCTGCCCTCTGCGTGATAGGCGATTCCACCTTCACCCATTCCGGCATCACGGGACTGCTCGACGCGGTGAACGACCGCTCCCCCCTCACGGTGATCATCTCCGACAACGGCACCACCGCCATGACCGGGGGACAGGATTCAGCCGGCACCGGCCGCTTCTTTGACATCTGTAAAGGCGTCGGTGTGAACGAAGCACATATCCGCTCATTCGTGCCGCTGCTGAAAAACCTGGAGGAGAATATCGCAATCATCCGTGAAGAACTGGCATATGAAGGTGTCTCGGTCATCATCGCACAACGGGAGTGCATCCATATCCGTAAAACCAAAAAAACTGACAACTGAACAAATGCACAAAGATATCATCATTGCCGGCGTGGGTGGGCAGGGAATCCTCACCATTGCCGCCATCATCGACCTGGCAGCAATGGAGCTGGGCTTGCAGGTGAAGCAGGCGGAGGTACACGGCATGAGCCAGCGCGGCGGTGCCGTCGAGTCACATCTGCGCATCTCATCCGAAACGATCTGGTCGGACCTGATTCCGTTGGGCAATGCAGATCTGATTCTCTCACTGGAACCGATGGAGGCGCTCCGCCATCTCCCCTTCCTCTCTCCAAAGGGGCTCATTATCACCGCCACGGAACCGCAGGGTGAAATTGCCGGTTATCCATCCGTGGAAGCATTGCATACAGCCATCACCGCCACAGGGTTCCACCTGCTGGTAGATGCGACCACGCTGGCCAGAGACGCCGGCAGCAGCAAAAGCTCCAACCTGGTGATGCTGGGCGCGGCAGCACCCTATCTGGGTATTGAAAGCAAGATGCTGGAGAAGGCAATCACCGCCTATTTTGCAAACAAAGGAGAGAGCATCGTCGCAACCAATCTGAAAGCCTTCAGGTTGGGTAGTGAACAAAACCTAATGAATCCAACAGCAAGATGATCTGGAACCCACAACGAGAGTGTGCCGACAGGCAACAGATGCAAGAGCTGCAGGGGAGTGCCCTGCAGGCAATGGTACGGCGGATCTACAACCACGTGCCCTTCTACCGCAACCGACTGATGTCACTCGGCATCGAACCGGGCGACATCAAAAGCGTAGAGCAACTGAAGGAGCTCCCCTTCACCACCAAGGCTGACCTGCGCGACAATTACCCCTTCGGACTCTTCACCCTGCCCCAAAGCGAGGTGGTGCGCATTCACGCCTCCAGCGGCACCACCGGCAAGCCCACCGTGGTGGGCTACAGTCGTGCCGACATTGAGCTATGGGCCGAAGTGGTGGCCCGCAGCCTCACCATGGCCGGTATCCACAGTGGCGACACCATCCAGATAGCCTATGGCTACGGTCCATTTACGGGGGGATTGGGACTGCACTACGGTGCCGAGAAGATTGGTGCCACCGTGATACCCATATCCACAGGCAACACGAAGAAACAGCTGCAGTTCATGACCGACTTCCGGGCATCGGTGCTGGCCTGCACACCCTCCTATGCGGCACACCTGGGAGAGAGCATCCTTAAGGAGGGCATTTCACCCGACGATATACGTCTTCGCATCGGGGTATTTGGTGCTGAACCATGGACCGGCGAGATGCGTCGTGAGATTGAGAAGCTGCTCCACATCAAAGCCTACGACATCTACGGGCTGAGCGAGGTGATCGGTCCCGGTGTTTCGATGGAGTGCGAATGCCAATGCGGCAACCATGTCTT
>JADLKK010000055.1 GCA_016839025.1 Proteiniphilum sp. | reverse complement strand
GGTCTGGCAGTGGGTCTGGCAGTGAAGGACAACCTGGCCAACTTTGCAGGCGGAGTGATGCTGCTCTTCAACAAGCCCTTCAGAGGCGGTGATTACATCGAAGCACAAAGTGTGGCAGGCACCGTACAATCGGTAGGGATTCTCTACACCACCCTTACCACCTTCGACAACAAGACGGTGCACATCCCCAACGGTCCTCTCTCCACGGGCAACATCGTCAACTACAGCACACAGGCCACACGGCGCGTGGATCTGACGGTCAACGTGGAGTATGGATCGGATGTGGAGCTGGTGAAGCGGCTGTTGCTCGATATCGCGGAGAAGCACCCGCAGGTTTTGAAAGATCCCGCTCCCTTGTCCCGTATGGTGAAGATGAACGACAGCTCCATCGACTTCGTTTTGAGGGTATGGACCCTCTCTGGTGACTTCTGGCCGGTCACCTTCGACCTGAATGAACAGGTCTACGATGCGCTCAATGCGAACGGTCTGAACATTCCTTTCCCGCAAATGACCGTGCACCTGGCGAAGGATTAGAACTCCGAGTTGAAGTGGAATCGGATCTTCTTGAAATCCTGCTGTGCCATCATCAGGATGTAGTTTGATTCCGCCAGGAAGACATCCCTTCCCTCTTTGTCATGTGCCATGTACTGGAACTTGCGCTTCTTGAAGTCGGCCAGTTGCGCGGCATCGTCGCTCTCAATCCAGCAGGCTTTATAAAGGCTGATCGGCTCCCACCGACATTGTGCCCCATACTCATGCAATAAGCGATATTGGATCACCTCGAACTGCAGCTGTCCCACTGTACCTATGATGCGTCGCCCGTTGAACTGGTTGGTGAAAAGCTGTGCCACCCCTTCGTCCATCAACTGCTCAATACCCTTCTGCAGTTGCTTCGACTTCATCGGGTCGGCATTCTCGATATACTTGAACATCTCGGGCGAGAAGCTGGGTAACCCCTTGAAGTGCAACTCCTCTCCCGTAGTCAGCGTATCGCCGATCTTGAAGTTGCCATTGTCGGGGAGTCCCACAATATCACCAGCATAGGCCTCATCCAGGATCTCCTTTTTCTGTGCCATAAAAGCGGTAGGAGAAGAGAATTTCATCAGCCGGTTGAATCTTATGTGCTTATAATTGACGTTTCGTTCGAACCTACCCGAACAGACTTTCACAAAGGCGATGCAGGAACGGTGATTGGGATCCATATTGGCATGAATCTTGAAGACAAAACCGCTGAAGGACTCCTCGAGTGGCTCCACCACCCGCTCTTCCGCCATCATCGGCCGCGGAGAGGGTGCAATCTCCACGAAGCAATCGAGCAGTTCCTTCACTCCGAAGTTGTTGAGGGCAGATCCGAAAAAAACCGGTGCCAGCCGACCGGCAAGGTATTCCTCTAGCTGAAAATCGGGATAGACCTCGGTGATCAGCTCCACATCACCACGCAGTTTCTCCGACAGGGCCTCTCCGATATGGTCCTCCAGATCATGAGATCCGATCTCCAGTTTCACAGATTCGGTCACCACCTGCTTGCTGGGCTGATAGAGGTCGAGGCTCTTCCGGTAGAGGTTGTAGACACCCCGGAACCGATCACCCATGTCGATGGGCCAGCTAAGCGGTCGTACAGCGATCTGCAGCTCCTCTTCCAGTTCATCCAGGATATCGAAGGGATCCTTTCCCTCCCGGTCCATCTTGTTCACGAAGATCATCACCGGAGTATGACGCATGCGACACACCTCCATCAGCTTACGGGTCTGTGTCTCCACTCCCTTCGCCACATCGACCACCACGATCACACTGTCTACTGCTGTCAGGGTCCGGAAGGTATCTTCTGCGAAGTCCTGGTGACCAGGGGTATCCAGGATGTTAATCTTATAATCCTCATACTCGAAACCCATCACCGAGGTGGCCACGGATATACCGCGCTGCTTCTCGATTTCCATCCAGTCGGAGGTGGCTGTCTTCTTGATCTTGTTCGATTTTACGGCACCCGCCACATGAATGGCACCACCAAAGAGCAGCAGCTTTTCGGTCAGGGTGGTTTTCCCCGCATCGGGGTGGCTGATCACGGCAAAGGTTCGCCGGCGTTCTATCTCTTGTTTCAATGACATATCATTAGCGTTCAGCTGTCAGCTTTTTTGTGAAAATTTGTTCTGTTCAGCGTTAATTCTATTCGTTCAGCTATAATCGATTATATTTCAGATTTTTGAATGTTCCGGATACAGCGTTGCAGGGCCTCTTCCCATGTTGGAATCTCTACCCGGAAGCTATCACAGATCTTCGTGAGATCCAACACGCTGTATGGCGGGCGGCGGGCAGCTGTGGGGTACTCCCCCGTACTCACCGGCAATATCTCGCAATGCTCGATCCCCGCGATTCTCCTGATCGCTTCGGCAAAGCCGAACCAAGAGGTTTCCCCCCGGTTGGAGAAATGGTAAATGCCGGTTTTCCATCCATTCGCCTCGGCATCCCGCAGGATATGAATCATCATCTCCGCCAGATCAACCGCATAGGTAGGGGTGCCCCGCTGATCATCCACGACTGTGAGCTGTTTCCTCTCCTGCATTAGCCGGAGCATCCTCTTCACGAAGTTGGAACCATATTCCGAAAAGAGCCAGGAGGTGCGCAGCACAATCCAATCCCCAGCAACAGCCTGCAACAATTGCTCACCTTTCAGTTTGGTTTCACCGTAGACCGACAAGGGATGGGGTTCCGACTCTTCGTTGTAGGGAACAGTGGATCGGCCGTCGAACACAAAATCGGTGGAGAGATGAATTACCTTTACCCCATGCTGATTCGCCACCAGTGCGATATTTTCCACACCGGCAGCATTGATCGCATAGGCTTTCTCCCGGTCACTCTCTGCCTTGTCGACAGCCGTGTAGGCGGCACAGTTGAGGATATACCGAATCCGTTGACCGACCACAAAATCATCGACCTGCGTCCGGTTGGTGATATCCAGCTCTCCCGAGCCGGTGAAAAAAAAACGGAATGGCAGGTTCATCCTTCGGGTAAGCACCCTAAGCGCGGAACCCAGCTGTCCGTCGGCCCCGGTGACCAGCACATGCTGTTGCACCAGCCCGTAGAAAAACTGCTCCCTTTGCGACTCTTTTTCGGTACCACCAAGTGCCTTGTTCATTCCGGTAAATATGGCCATATCCTACTCCTCCTTCTGCTGGTCCATGGTTTTGTATTTTCGGGAGAGCAATCGCAGCAACGAAGTAATCTGTGCCACGGCAGCCTGCGTCTCACCGGTGACCTCCCTCTTCTGAAGCTTCAGTAACAGGTAACCATACAGGGCGGTGAAACAGGTTTCCAGTTCCGGTAGCTGCTTGTCGCCCGCCTTCGCCCGCAATGTCACAATATGGGGCAGCGTGTTGTAGTAGACCCTGATGTACTCCGACTCTTCGGGATCTTTTATCAACCGCAGATGTAGACCGGTCAGTTCAGTGATCAGGTTTTTGTTGACCTGCAGGTGACCCTCCCGTTGTACCCCTTCGTGCTTCATCATCATGATCAACCCCTCATACCAGTCACGTGCTTCAGCACGTCCCTCCTCCGTCTCATAGGCAGAATCAATCACGGATCGCTGCACCTGATCGACATCCAGGTCACAGGCACGCAACAGGTCTTCTGTCTGCCACATGAAGAGCAGGTACTCGGCTATGTTCTCCTCTTTGTCGGGGATCTTCATTATAGAGGGTTTTGGGGACGGGTGTCCCAACACCCGAATCTTTTCACTAAATTTGCCACAAAAATACAACAATATGCTCAAGTTTCATGTCATTGAATCAGGTTATTTTTTGGGTGACGGTGGGGTGATGTTCGGCCCTGTACCGAAAAAGTACTGGTCGGCCAAGTACAAGGTGGATGAGAAAAACATGTGCGAGATGTCATTGCGTTGCCTTTTTATCGAAACCGACACCCGGCGGATACTGGTGGATGCGGGACTGGGCGACAAACATGAGGCACGATTGAAATTCTTTCAGCCCTACAACCAGAGAAATATGGTGGAGGAGATCCGCAGGATTGGCTATGAACCGGAGGAGGTGACCGATGTGATCCTGACCCATCTCCATTTCGACCATTGTGGGGCAAGCACGGTGCTGAACGGGAAGAATGAAGTGGTACCCACCTTCCCCAAGGCTACCTACCGGGTGAGCCTTTCCCAGTGGAAGAACTACCGCAATCCCACCCTTTTCGAGAAAGGCTCCTTCTTCCCGGAGAATATTGAACCGGTCTATGATGCGGGACAATTGCAATTTGTACTCGGTGATATGGAGCTGGATGATCAGATCCGGTTGGAGCTATATGACGGACACACCCCGGGGCAGATCGTGGTGCTCTTCGAAGCGGAGGGGAAAAAGTATGCCTTTCCGGGCGATGTGGTGCCCACTTCACTCAATATCGCGCTCAGCTGGCTTTCAGCATACGATAACAGTGTGGCCATTGCCATGGAGGAGAAGAAACGGTTTCTCGACAAGGCGAAGGAGGAGAAACGGACCCTCATCTTTTACCACGACGCCTATACACCGATGGCTACAGTATGAGAGTCGTTGGATTTTAACCAAACCTCATCCGTAGCAATTTGCCTCAGAGATGCACAAGGCTGCCTACAGGTTTAATCAGTCGCTTTTTTGCGATGGATCAAAATGACTCCATTCATCCCTTTTTCACCAAATTTTTCGGTAGCATAACAGCTTTTGAGCACCTCTATGGCCTCAATAAGATCAGGATCGATGCCACTTACCGACTCTACCTCTTTCCCATCCGGAACATCGGTTGAGGTACTGTCATGGCGGAAATATCCGAAACAGGAATCGTTGAGATCTCCCAAGAAATATCTTCAGTAAGTGGGGCTCTGTTCCAATCAGGAATAAGATTGAAACGAAATAAGGGAAGCAACACCGTCAACAGGACAATCACAATCAACAAAAGACGATTGATGTCATGAAAGGTGTTTTTGCCGAAAAAAAGTCTGTCGAAACCGTAAAAAAGAGCCATCGAGATCGATGCACGAAGCAGATAATAAAGCAGGTATTCCATGGCATCCACTGTTTATCATGCGACCTTTCCACCTCATCCAGCAGCTTCCGGACCTCTGTCACGGTGAGACCCTGCTCCTTGATCAGTAGATGAGACCACACTCAGGTATGAGTTGCCAAAGTACCTCTTCACCACATTTCTAAGCGTACCATTGCGGTAGGCCTCTTCACTGATCACACAGTGGTAACGATAGGTTGAACCAAACGACTCATGCGACAAGAAACCCTTCTCCTCAAATGAACGCACGTAGGTGGAATGTAGGGATTCTTTTGAATGGAAACAATTTGGCAAAAAAATGCACCATTTTTTTAATGATGCATCTCCTTTCCTGGTGATGAGCTATTCAATCACTCCCCGTCCCATTCATAATCTATGTACTGGGTGTGAATGTCGTTGTCCTCATCCACGGTTATCCTTACAAAACCCTCTTCCATCTCGTTCATCTTCCCCATCCACCATTTACCGGAAAAGGAGGGAGCAGATATTACGGTCGTTTGATTCAATATCTGTAGTACTTCATAATAATGGATATGACCTTGCAGGATCAGTCTGAGGTTCTTGTTCTTGAAGAGCTTCAGCACTTCATCGCCATTCTCGATGGCAAGGCGATTGTGATTGCGGTTTGTTCCACCGCCATACCATTGGGAAAGGGTGGTTATCAGCGGCACATGTGCCATGATCACCACCGGGGTTGTATCCGATATCTGTTCGATGTCACGCTTCAACCACCCCAATTGGAGTGAATCGACACGACCGATATACTTTCGTTCATCGGTAACCACCATGTCATCCAGAACAACAAAATGCCATCCCTCATGATCAAATGAATAATAACGGGAACCGAAATATTTCTCATACAGCCGTTTACCATACAGCGGATGATTCGCCTCAATCTCCTTGTTGTAGAGGCCAAAGTGATCGTGATTCCCGATGGCATAATAGATGGGTGCTTCGATGGACACCGCTTTATCCTGGAAAAGCCGCACCTGTTCAATGGTTTCACCTTCTGATCGTCTCAAACCATCATAAATGATATCCCCCCCGAGCATCACAAAGTCGGGATTGAGCTTGTTGATCGTGTCGATAGCGGCATCCATGGCCTGGGGAGCACCGTTCTTATCGTGGTAGTGCACATCTGCCATGAAGACAAAGCTGAACTTCTCCTGTGCAACCAGGGAGAGGATTGCAAAGGTGAAAATAAATGAGGATAGTAACTTCGTAACCATATGAATCGTTGTTGCAGGGTGAACCGTGAGTTGCAGGTTCAATTGTTTTGAAAAAAGATGAAAGGATTCAACCATGCAGTCAAACCCTTTCAATGATTCTAGCCCTTGAAGGGAATCTGAACCGTTAAACGGTTCACCTCTGGGTGGTTGTTATCGATCAGTTGCCCGGAGCTTCATATTTGTAGCTGAAGACCTTGTTGTCCTTGGTGTACACCAGGTATGCTTTCCCATCGGGTGCAAAGTCAAGATGCAGGTCATCAGCCTCTGCAGTTTCCAGCACGTTGGGCGTCGTCCAGTCCTGTGAATCCTTGTCCAGGGAAACAACGGAAGGGAAGAGGCTTTCGTTCCGGTAGAAGAGATAGGGAACACCCAGAGGGGAAACAGCCAGGTCAAAATTTTCTGACCCACCGGAAGCACCAGCCAACGGGTTGCCAACACTTTCAACCTCTTCTGTCTCCGCGTTGTACTTGATCACCCTGTACTTCGCGACACCTTCCGAGCTGTCATCCATCAGGGCTACAAAGAGGTTGCCATCCCTGTCAACCGCGATATCAAAATCCCTCAGGCTGATGCCGGTTGCATTGGGATCGCTCCATGCGTCAAGCAGGGCTTTCCAGGTGTTATTTTGATACTTGTAGACGGATACCGAGTTGGGGCTTACAGCATTGTGGGCACCCACGTAGACCGCGTCATCCAACCTGTCGGCAGTCACCAGCCAACCACGGTGTTCAGCCGGACGGCCGGGAATCGTCGTGTTGGTATTCCAGGTGCCTCCTTCAAAGGTATTCACGCTCAACTCCCTCCTTGTCAAAGGACCGCTTCTTCCGTCGAACAGGGCAAAAAGCATCAGCTTGTTATCATTCACATACTCGAGCGCATTGTAGGTTACCTTATCCGTTGTAGCTGCCGGGCCTCCCACAAAGCTCCAGGTGGTCCCGTTGTAAGCTTTCACCGATGCCTGTTGAGATGTTTCGCTGGTATAATCAAGGTAAGAGACAGCCGGCTCATCCTTCGAGTTGAAAGCGATATCCATATTGGTGGCTACACGGCCCTCGGAAACCTGTCCCATGGGAGACCACGTTCCCTGATTCAACACCATCACGGCCAGACCCTCGTCGTCTGTGGACTCCCTATCCATCTTGTAGGCGATGTATGGCACCCCGGCCGGACTCACCTTCATGACCAGCGCGACGGCGGAATCGCTCGTTACCGGAGGCAGTGCGCTCCAGACGAAAGCAGGGGCCTTTTCAATTGTTACCGTATATTTGACGTTGGCTGTCTCTTCCGAAACAAAATAATCGACGGGTACGGTAAAATCGTTGGCCGTAACACCACTTACCTGTACCGTGCTGCCTACTTTTACCACATCGTTTTCGGTTACCGTGAAACGTGCGATCAAGCTACTCTTATCCACCTCTTCAGGGAGCTGCAAAGCAATGCTTGTGCCGGTGATGGCAGAAACCACATAATCTTCCAGAATCACTCCCTCGTTATCCTCTACATAAAAACCAAAAGAGGTCATTCCTGCCTCATATACCACTTCTTCGGGTACCTCATCTTTCGAACAGGAAACAAACAGCCCTGCCATCAGGACCGCAGCTGTAAGTAATAAACTTCTACACTTCATAACATCATTAATTTATTGAATACTAATTGGAACTTTTTCTGTTTTTGGGAAGCAACACTGCTTCGATCATGTGGTCAGGATGATAATAACGTGACAGGAACCTCGACAAATCATCGTTGGAGATATCATTCATGATCTCCTGGTAGTTGGGTATGAAACCCCACTCTTCATCATCGTTAAAGGTGCTGTTCCTGATAAAGGAGCTCCAGAAGGAATCTTTCTGTAGGTTCACCTCCATATCATTCACCAGGCTCTTCTTCACATTTTCCAACTCATTTTGGAAGCTCGCCGGATCTTGGGACATCTCCGATAGAATCTCCTTGACGGCGTCGATCAGTAGCGGGCAGTTCTCCGGGTTGGTAGAAAATGAGATGGTATTGCGCACCAATGGTGAGGGATGTTCCCGGGATCCCGAACTTACACTGACACTATAGACCATCCCCATCTTCTCTCTCAGCTCCGAGAGCAGTTTCATGCGAAGCACACCGCTCGCCAGGTCACTCATCAGGTCGAACCTGTTCTTCCTGGCTGCAAGATCGGTATGTTGAAAAATCAGTGAGACCACGCCCCGATCAGCATCACCGGCAGCCCGTACAAATTTCCTCGCCTGGGTTTCAATCTTCCCGCCGTCGTAACGATAGGGGGTGTCGCATGCATTTGGCAAGGCAGGCAAGGACGCGATATACCGTGTAATATAGGGTGTCAGCTGCTCCAGTTCGAGATCAGAGAGGATCACAAAGGTGAAGCCGTTGGCATTCCCAAAAGATTGATGAAAGAGCGGCACCATTTGATCGAGGGAGACCTGCTCTTCGACCACCGAATCGGTCAGTTCGCTTGTCACGTAATCCTTTCCTCTCATCAGGTAATTCAGATCCCTGTAGTACAACGACTGGTCGGTGACATTCCGGTTGCGATAGTTCTCGATGGAGCGTTTCCGGGTCATCTCAAAAACGGCAGAATCGGCCCTCGGCTCCGTCCATCTCAAGTACATCAGTTGAAACATGGTCTCAATGTCTTCAGCCGAAGCCCCGGCAACCATGCCCGCGCGGCTGTTTTCGATCAGCAGCCTTGCGGAGGCGGAATTGCCCGCGAGATAGTAGGAGATCTCATCTCTTGAAAAGTCACCCGCACCACTGAGGGAGATCACGCTGGGCGCGAAAATGCCGTTGACATACTGCACTGAGTCCAATGCATAGAGTCCTCCCGGCTTGTACGCCGACATGCTAATCCTGTTTTTACTGGAGACAGACTCCTTGTAGATCACCTTCACCCCGTTGGATAATTGCAATTCAATCCCCCCGATTGCGGGAATCTCCCTTTCACTCACAATGCTTCCCGGTTGAGGATCATGGGCAAGCAATTGCCCGGGCACATCGATCTCGAGCCGATAGGGATCAATGGTTCTCCTTTGCAACGAATCGATTGCTGCCAACAAACGGAGAGAATCGGACAGGTTGTTTTCTTCAAATGAAGAGAAGATATAATGCACCCTGTTCATATCTACCAGGTTGTGCAGTCTGTTGACGAGAGAGAGAGAATCGATCTGTCCGATGTACTTCTTGGCCAGCCGGTATTCCTCTTGAGGAGTGGTGACCGCATACTCCTTGAAGAAATCGGCATAAATCTCCTCCATCAGTTGCGATGAACTGACAGGCTGTGTCGTGATGGCATTCCTTTCCTTGGAGCGGATAAATCCTTTTTTCACTCTCTCGATCTCTTCCGGCAGGAATCCATACTGGTATATCTGGTTCATATGGGAAGAAAATGCGGACACACCCTCTTCAATCTTGTTGGGCATCAGCTCTACAGATGCCATCAGAATCCCTTTCGTGTTCAGAAAGTCCGAGATACCGATGCTGCCCTTCGCGTAGGCATCATTGGTGAATGAGAGGGCATTCAACCGATTCCTGAACAACCTGTTAATCAATGCACGCTCCAGGTAAGGATAATAATCGCTTTCATTTCTCACGGGATCTGAATGCGGAATCAACTGGATCAACGTGAGATCTGCTTTTTTTAGATCCTTGTTAATCAAAACCTTCACATCTACAGCATCGTAATCGGGAATGGGATGCGTTTCTGCAGGATTTGCATTCACATTCTTCATTGTTGAAAACTTCTGAATGATCATCGCTTCCACCTTTGCAGGATCCACATCCCCCACCACGGCAATTGCAGCGAGATTGGGTTGATACCAGGATTCGTAGTAATTGCGAAGGGTTTCATACTGGAAATGCTGAATAACCGCGGTGTCACCGATCACTTTTCTCCGGTCGTAAATAGAGTTGTTCATCAGTTCACTCAGCAGCATGTCGTTTACTTCTGATTCCGGTTTCCGTTTCGACAACCACTCCGACAGGATCACCCCTCTTTCGGCATCAATTTCATCCTCCTCCAGCAAAAGGCCATCGAGCCAATCAGCCAATATGGTGATGGTAGTGTCAACCATGCCATCGGAAGTAGAGGGCAATTTCAACTTGTATACCGTCTCGTTGTAGGATGTGTGCGCATTCAGGTCCCTCCCGAATTTGGCCCCCTTCGATTCGAGGAATGAGACCAGCTCGTTGCCGGGAAACGTTCTCGTGCCATTGAAAGCCATGTGTTCCAGGAAATGGGCCAGACCTCTCTGACCCTCCTCTTCATTCACCGAGCCGGACTTGATGAAGAGGCGGTACACGGCTTCTCCCCGTGGATAATCGTTGGGATAAATATAATAGGTCAGCCCGTTCTGCAAGTTCCCTTTGATCAATTTGGGATGTGTCTGGATATCCCCGGCAAAGGCAGAAAATGAGAAAATGAGGAGAATAAAGGTAAGAACGGTATATTTAATTGAATGCATTACACTTTTGTTATGGTTAATTCTGACTGATGTCTGGCGGGACCGGGAAATCCGATCGAGTAGCCCTTGTCGTTTCCGATCAACCTTATTTTCAAGCTATTGTCCTTCGTCGGATCCAATGGGTGGGCGATCCACTGGATGCGCACTGGCATGTCATAGATGCCGGGAAGAAAGGTGATGCTGTTCTCATCCTGTAACAGCCGGAAGTCGACACCCTCTTTCAATCCGTCCCCGGCAACCACCTCGTAGGTGAGCGTCACCGTTTCGCCTGTAGCCGGCGTACTGAAATAGATGTTGTACGTGCCAATCGTATTGGCTTTGGCCGATACTGTCACCGAGGATGATTCATTCACCATGATGTGAAAGAACTTCAGGTCGTAGACCGGATTCTCATCCAATCCACAGGATGTGAAAAAGAGGATTGAAACAAGAAATAGACTGTAATATCCTTTAATGTACCGCATGACTAGCTCAATTAATTGTTAACTGTTGGGTTCCCCTGCATGTTGGTGTTGGCATTCAACTCGGACTGAGGGATGGGCAACACGAACAGATCGTTGGGGTTTTCGAGACGTTTGACATTTGACAGCGTGCTGCTCCCCCGCACGAGAGGATCTTTGTAACGGACGATGTCGAAGAAATTGTGTCCCTCGAAACTCAGCTCCTTGGCCCGCTCTTCTTTTATCGACCGCATCAACTGGTCATCATCCTGGTGATTGATCGACACCTCATCGACGTTCTTGTTCAGTGCCCTGGCTATGATTGCTCCCAAATCAGCAGCGGCTTTTACTGGTTCACCCGCCCTCAGGTAAGCTTCTGCCCTGTTCAGGTAAATCTCCGAAACCCTGAACACGAAGGGATCGTAACGCTCCTGATCGGGAGTATATTCCACCATGATCCTGTATTTGGTGGAGATCCGAAGCTCGTTGTTCTTATCTGGAGCAAAGAGCTGCAAACGGATGTCTTCCGGATCGGTGAAAAGGCCCAACAGGCTGTCGGCTGCCATCGCGACGGGTTCATTGGATGAATAGAAGCTGTTGAGAGACTTGCTCTTTAGCAAACCGTTGAAACGGAGAATCGCCTCTTTCCCGGGGACCAGGTTGTGATACATCTCCAGGTACTCATCGCCATGGGCGAGCGGCATCCGATCGATCACCCTGGTAGAATAGAGAATGGCGTTTTCCCAATCCTCCTTGTAGAGGTAGACCCTGCTGAGCAATGCCCAGACCGATTCCTTCGAGGCGTGATAGGCATCTGTCATGAATCTCTCGCCAAACAACTGCTCGGCATCCTGCAGATCCTTGATTATCTGATCGAAAACCTGACGGGCTGTCGCCCGTGAGGGCAAATCATCCGGACCCGGCGTCATCAACAGGACAGGTATTCCCAGGTGTGAGGCGTCGGCTGTGTAATTGTATGGCTGGGCATATACCCGGAACAGGTCAAAATGACACAATGCCCTCAGAAAGAGAGCCTGCGCTTGTATCATCTCTATCTCCGATCTTTGATTGGGGTATTGACCGATCAACGGGGGTGCATACTCCAGCACATTGTTCACGTTGGCCAGTGTTTCCAGTATCTTTCGCCAGATATATCCGACAGCTCCCACCTCCTGCTCCGGGTCGGAGGTGAAATTGTATTGATCTACCATCTCCACTTCACTGCCAATGATATTCAAATCGATCATACTCCCGGCCACTTCAGGATATTTATAAAACTCTGATGAATAATATCCGTACATCTTGCTGTAACTGCCCGCCAAACCTGCCTTTAATCCCGGAACATCCGAGAAGAAATTGGGCATGGTGGTTCTCCCCACCGTTTCAACCTCCAGGAAATCACAAGAGGGGAGGGAAGCAGAGAGAGCAGCAAAAATCACTATCAATTTAACTAATTTCATACTTATCGATTATTGACATGCAATTAAAAGCTCAAATCAACACCCAACGAGAAACTGGTCTCTATCGGGTAACCGCTCATTGACTGTTTGTAGCTGTTGCGGTCTTTTTTGTCATAAGGTGTCCAGACAAACAGGTTATCAGCGATCAGATGAAGATTGCATGAGGCAATACCCAAGGGTTTAACAACCTTTTCAGGCAGCGCGTAACTCAATGCGACATTCTTGAATTTCATATGGGTGGTTTTGTAGATGTGCCTGGTGGAGCTCATTACCGATCGGGTCGATGTGCCCCATATGGGCTTGGGCGACAGCGCCACATCACCCGGCTTTTGCCAGCGATCGAGCTGATTCACCGATTGGTTTTCAGACATGATATTCAATCCGTCAGACATCACATTCCGGCCGAATGTACTGAATGCGTATCCACCCAGAACATAGGTAAGAAGGGCCCTCACTGAATAATTCTTGTAGGTGAATTTGGAGGAGATCCCTCCGGTAAGCAATGGAGAGGAGGACTTCCAGGGTACCCGGTTCTGGTCATTGTAGGTTCTTGTAAGATTTCCTTCACTGTCATACCAGAGAGGAGCTCCGTCTCTCGGATCGACACCGGCCCACCGGATGATATAGTAGGTATTCAAATCATATCCCTCTCTCCAGATATAGTTGCCCATCACTTTTTCGATACCGTTGTAGAGCTCGATCAGTTTGTTTCGGTTATGAGAAGCATTCAATTCTGCCCACCAATTGGCATCCCGGTTATTCAACAGTTCCACATTGAGTGTCGCTTCGATACCCTGGTTGATGATCTCACCGGAATTCCGGTAGCTCCTCGTATCACCGGTGGTCCTGGAGACATCGAGGTTGCTGAGCAGGTTCACCGTTCTTTTGTTATAGGCCTCCAGCTCAAGATCGGCTCTATCGAACATCTTGATACGCACCCCGAAGTTGGTGATATAGGCAGTTTCCCAGCTCAACTTCTTGTTGGGGCTACCTGACATGGAGCCACCCAGTTCACCCATGTAATTATGGCTCTCGCCATAGGAGTACAAACCCAATGCTTCCTGTGAGCCAATTCTTGAATTCCCGTTCGATCCATATGAAACTTTGACTTTCAAAACATTGACCAGGTCGGACTGAAAAAAATCCTCATTGTGGATATTCCACGACGCTCCGGCTGAAGCAAAATTTCCCCATTGTGAATCGGACCCGAATCCGGAATTACCGTCTCTTCGAGCATTGACCGTGAAGTAATATCGTTGGTCATAAGAATAGGTACCCTGTAAAAAGTATGAGAGAGAACGTGAAGTGCTTCTGCTGCTGCTGCCATTTCTGTCTACGGCATATGAAACCTCCTTGATCTTGTCGTTTATGAAACCGGATCCACTGGCACCCATTGTGCGAATATCTTTTGAACTGGCTTCAAAACCCAGCAATCCACCCACACGATGGCGGCCAAACGTCCTGTTGTAATTCAGCCTTTCTATTGCTGTCCAGGTCATGAAAGTGGAATTATTCCGATTGGCATAGCCAATACCTCCCTCAGTTGTGGACATTCCCGACCAGTTTGTCCGTGCAGAATAGCGGTCTTCATTCAAACCCTGGTAATCAATCCCAAACTGAGTGGTGGATGTCAAGCCTTCCACGATGTCGTATTCCAACAATGCATTCACATTTGAAACGGCAGCTTTTTGCCTGTTGTCATTTTCCTCCCTCTCGGCAACGGAATTCAGGAATCGGGATGTCTGCCAGACAGGATTACCATTTGGATCCAGACCTGCGAGGCTTTTGTTAAAGAGCCTGAAGGTTCCATCCGGATTGTAGGGAGTATAGATCGGCAGAAACTCATAATAATCATTTCCTGGAATAAAGATGTCGTTGGTGTTGTATGATGCTGCATATATCAAAGAGAAATCCATCTTCTGCGACATCTCGATCTCCAGATTCCCCCTGATGGAATATCGTTCCTGTGTGTTACCAATCACGGTCGACTGGCTGTTGAAATATCCTCCTGACAAATAGTAGCTCACTCCCTCCTTTCCACCGGAGAGCGACAGAAAAGCATTTGTCTGATAACCGGTATCGTAAAATATCCCAGACCAATCGGTGTCGGTACTACTGTAACTGTTCAGGTCATTATCCTGAAAAGGAAAAGTTTCCATGCTTCGTCCCGAATTGAGATAGGATTCTTTGGCCAGCATCAGGTAATCAGACCCGTTTAATACCTTGAATTTGGCGCTCTGATTGATTTGGGCTATCCCGGTTTGGAGGGAAAGCCCCACTTTCGTTTTACCGACAGCCCCCCCTTTCGTGGTAACCAGTATCACACCGTTCGCACCGTCTGCACCATAAATGGATGTTTCGGTAGCATCTTTCAGAATGGTGATGCTCTCGATGTCATCGGCACTTAAATAGGATAAGGGACTGATCGAAGTACTCATACCCGAAACCATATTGGTTCTGTCACCACTAAAAATACGTGTACCGTCCACAATCC
>JADLKK010000054.1 GCA_016839025.1 Proteiniphilum sp. | reverse complement strand
ACTCACTCAATCAGTGGGTAGAAATTTTTTATACGATGCGACACATTGCTTTACTTCTTTTTATTATGCTTGCAACCATGATTGTTCAATCGCAGGAGCAGCCTGTATTACTGTTCCCCGGAGGTGCTCCCGGTGAAACGGGGAAGATGAAACAGCTGGACGACCTGAGCGGCAACAAGGTTGCCGGTTGTCCGGTGCTGCGCATCAGCAACGTGGATGCACCCACGCTGACCTTCTACCCGGCTCCTGCCGATATTAACAAAGGTGTGACCATCATCGTGAACCCGGGTGGGGGATACAATATTCTGGCCTACAACCTGGAGGGATCGGAGATCTGCAAACGGTTCAACAGCTTCGGCATCAACTGCGTGCTGGTGAAATACCGTGTGCCGCGCCGTGAGGGGCTGGAGAAGCATGCAGCACCCCTACAGGATCTGCAGCGAGCCATCGCCTACACCCGTGCCCATGCGGGGGAGTGGGGGATTGATGCAAACAGGATTGGCGTAATGGGCTTCTCGGCGGGTGCACACCTCTCCGCCGTGGCCAGTACAAACTATGCAGAGCGCACCTATCCCAAAGTGGATGCCATCGACGAGGTAAGTCTCCGTCCCGACTTCACCATCCTGGTCTATCCCGCATACCTCGCCGGGGAACATTTCTCGATCGCCCCCGAGTTGAAGGTGGACGGCAATGCGCCCCCCACCATCCTGATCCAGACGCAGGACGACAAGAGTCATATCGACAGTAGCATCTTCTACTATTACGCGTTGAAACAGGCGAGTGTGCCGGCAGCGTTGCATCTTTATCCTTCCGGAGGGCATGGCTACGGGCTGCGCAACACCGGTCACGCGGTGAATGAGTGGCCCTTCAGGGTACTCTCCTGGCTGCGTGATATCGGGATGGTGCAGTAATAAGGACGGGGACTTTCACAAGCCCCCGCCTTCGGAATTATGTAAATTAGAAGTAGAGTATTTTCTGATGGCGGTCAGTTGCCCGGCCGTATTTTACCGATTCCGTCCTTGATGAGGTCCGTTTTCGCCGGCTTGCCGTAGTAATGGACACTGCCCACGCCCTGCGAGCGGATGCTGAGGAAGTCAGAGGCGTAGCAGCTCACGTTACCCACCCCCTGCGATGAGACTATCGCCTCACGTGCAATCAGTTTCGCGGCATCGACATTGCCCACACCTTCCGAGTCGATCTCCACCTTGCCGGCCTTGCCGCCCACGGTGGTGTTGCCCACACCCTCGGAGCTGATTTTCACCTGTTCGCTCTCCAGGTTGTGTGCCGTGAGATTGCCCACACCCTCGCACTTAATTGCCAGTTGCGGCGTATTGAATGTTCCTTCGATGGTGATGTTACCGACCCCTTCAAAGTCGATCTCCGTGAGGGTGGGGGTGGCAATCCGGATGGTCAGTTTGTGGGCATTCTTGCGGAGTCGTTTCCAGAATCGTTCTTCCATGCCAAGCAGGAGGCGGTTACCTTCCATTCTTACCTCCAGCCGGTCGAGCATCTCTTCGCTACCTTCAGCGGTGACGCTGGTGTTCGCGGATTGGGTGATGCGGATATTGGCTGCTACGGATGCTTCGATCGCATTGAAATTGCTCACCTCAAAGGCATCTTTTGCGATGCGTGACTGGGCGCAAGAGCTACTGCTTATGGCCAGTAGCAGAACAAGGAAAGTGAAAGTAAATAGATGTCTCATTATTGGTTTCTTTTTTGCTGTTTGACAGTTGCTGAATCGTGATGGTTACAGCGGATCAATCTTTTAACAGTTCCAGGATCTTCAACCGGAACGCGTATTCATACTTGGCCTGTGCCTCCTCGCCCAACACACGGGTGAGGTTGTTTTTGGCCAGGAAGAGCTCGTAGGAGTTGGCCCTTCCGCTTCCATACTTCTCTTCCGCAAAGCGGTAGGATTCGCGACTGGCCTCCACCGATTTCTGTGCAGCCTCCCAGCGGCTCTTCGCGCCAACGGCGTTGTAGTGGGCCTGCTCAATCTTCTTTCGCAGATCGATTCGGATCTTGTCCATCTCCAGGCGTGTGTTGGCGATCGCCAGTTCAGCATTCTGTACGCTGCTTCGGATCTGGAACCTGTTGAAGAGGGGGATGCGCAGGTTGAAACCGAGCGAGTTGCTCATGTTGTTGCGCAGTTGCGTGTGGAAGGCATCGTTTGCCCTGCCACTCATGTTGTAGTAACCGGTTCCCATGTTGGCGCCGAACGAGAGGGTGGGAAGGTACTGCGATTTGGCCATCAGTAGTTCTTTTTCGCTGCTCTCCAGCCGGTAGCGCATGCCGCGCAGCTCGGGGCGGCTCAGCAGGGCACTCTCGTATACCGCTTCCGATGCCAGTAGGGATGTTTCGCTGATCAGGGTCTCTGCAGGGGGAGCGGTAATGTCAAAGTCATTGAATTCCTCCAAATCCATGATCTGTGCCAGGTCGAGCAGTGCCAGTCGCAGGTTGCTCTCCGCCTGCACACGGTTCAGCTCCTCGGTAGCCTGTTGTGCTTCCTGTTCCAGCAGTTCGCCTCGTGCCATCTTGCCGCTGTTGACCAGCTCCCGGCGTCGGGTGAGATCTGCCTGCGTGGTTTTCAGCTGGTTTTCCGCGATCCGGAGCAGCTCCTTGTTGAGGAGTGCCTGCAGGAAGGCGGTGGAGACGCTCATCACGATGTCGTCCTGCATTTTTTCCAGGTCCGCCTCGGAGGCATACATCTCCGCCTTGCGGGCGTCGATGTTGTGTTTCATGCGCAGCCCGTCGAAAAGGGTGATGTCGGCACCGATGCCGAAGCTGGTCTGTGATGAGTTGGTATTCTGATAGACATTGTCGAGGCCGATGGAGCGGCCAAATACGAAGTTTTGTCCCGCAGAGGCATTGAGGCTGGGCAGCAGGTCGGTGCGTGCCTGGCTGTAGGCGATCTCCCGCTGCCGGCGGCTCAGTTCCTGCTGTTTGATGTTGCGGTTGTTTGCGAGTGCAGTCTTGATGCATTCCATCAGCGTGTAACGCTTCTGTGCCGCGAGAGGAGCAATGGAGCTGATGAGCAGGAGGGCTATGGTGATTGTTTGTCTGATCTGCATGATCTCTGGTTTATTTTTGTTCGATGATCTCACTGCCGCGTACCTTATTGTTCTCCTGCAATCCCTCTTTCACCTCGATGTGGATGCCGTCCGAGAGACCGATCTCTATCTGTTTCCGCTCAAAGGCCTGCGGTTTCTCGCTCGTCAGCAGGTGGACGAAAGTGGAGTCACCGCTGAATTCCACCGCACTCTCGGCGATGGTGATCACCTGCGAGCGCTTGTCGAGAATGATGTCGGCATTGGCACTGTAGCCGGCGCGGATGAAGATGCTGTCGGGCAGCTGCAGGGCGGCTTTCATCTCGAAGAGAATGGCACCGCTCTCCTCCACGCCCTTGGGCGATACATACTCCAGCGAGGCGGGGATTCTCAGGTCCTGTATGGCGCCGATACTAATCTCCATGGGCATCCCGGTGGTAAGCTTTCCCACCTCGGTCTCATCGATCTTGCCTACGAAGAGCATATCGCTCAGGTTGGCCACCGAGGCGACGGTGGTGCCATCGTTGAAGTTGTTGGACTGAATCACCGAGTTACCCACCTTGACCGGTATGTCGAGGATGGTACCGCTCACGGTGGATCGTACCAGTGTGTTGCTGGTTTTTGCCGAGCTCCGGGTGATACCGGTGCGCACCAGGCTGAGGTTGTCGTTCGCTGCCCGCAGCTCCTCCCGGTCGTTCTTGTATTGCAGCTCCACCTTCTCGAATTCCTCGCGTGAAATCACCTCGTTCTCGTAGAGCTTCCCGTCGCGTTCATAGTTGACTCTGCTCTGGTCGGCTGCCAGTTGCGCCCGCTCCACGCGGGATTCGGCACTGCTCAGGTTCACCATGTCGGGTACCACCTGGATGCGGGCGATGATGTCGCCTGCCTGCACCTTGTCGCCTGCCTCCTTGTACACTTCTGCGATGATGCCCGACATTTGGGGCTTGATGAGGATCTCGTTGCGCGGCTCCACCTTGCCGGTGGCCACTGTTCGCTTCTCGATATCACCCTTCACCGCGGTCTCGATGGTGTAGTTCACCGTCTTGGGACGTGATTTCTGCCAGAGAAAGACAAAAGTGGAGAGGACCAGCAATCCCAGTAGCACAAAACCTGCAATTCTCAAAATTCGTTTCATATGATTTATTTGTTATTGAGTAATCTGTTTGTAGCTTTTAGCTATCAGCTTTATTCTTCGCTGATGGCCTCTACCGGTTTGATCAGCATGGCACGCTGTGCGGGCAGATAGCCGGCAAAGGTGCCGATGATGATCAGAACAATGAGCGATGCCACCGCCATTCCGAAGGAGATCTGCGGATCTTTGAAAAACTGATCGCCCTGGCTCAGCAGGATGCCGGTGGCACGCAACATCCCCACACCGATCACGATGCCGCTCAGACCGGCCACCAGGGTGAGCACGATGCTTTCGCTGAGGATCTGGCCGATGATGTTGCGGGGTGTGGCGCCGAGGGCGCGTCGAATGCCGATCTCCCGGGTTCGTTCGCGTACGGTGACCAGCATGATGTTGCTCACACCGATCGCGCCGGCGAAAAGGGTGCCCAGTCCCACGATCCAGATCAGTGCCGCGATGCCGATACCCAGGTTATTGAACATCTTAAACTGCTCCTCAATGTTCATGCTCCAGACTGCATCCTTGTCGTCCGGTGCAATCCGGTGTTGTTGCTTGAGAATTTCCGCAATCTTATCCTGTATCACCTTCACCGGCACTCCCTTTTTGGCGGTAGCTGCCAGGAAGTGGATGATGTTCCCCTGGTTGAATGCCTGCTGCATGGTGGAGAAGGGGAGCACCACCGTCTCGGCCGTCTGTCCGCCGATGCTGACGCCGGAGGTGCTGCGGGCGACGCCGATCACCTGGAAATGGATGCCATTCACGCGAATCAGCTTACCGATGGGATTTTCTCCTTTCTGGAAAAGAACTTCGTAGATCCGCTCCCCAATGACGCACACCTTTCTTTTCTGGTCAATGTCAATATCGTTGACATACCGGCCATGGATCATTTTGCTCTTCTCGATCCTGTCATATTCCGGATAACAACCTTTCACCAGATAGGATCCGTTCTTGTCTCCCCGCACCACGTTCTTGTCCTGTCCCCAGGCAAAGAGCACGGGTGAGATATGTTGCAGCTCCGATACCTTCTCCCGGATCACCGGCAGGTCGCTGTTGGTCATGTTCCATCTTCTTCCCTTGCGAAACCCTTCGTGGGGCAGTGTTGTCTGCTGCGACTCGAAGAAGCAGGAGTTGGTGGCAAACCCCTCGATCTGGGAGTTCATCCCCTTTTCCAGCGCATTGCCGGCTCCTACCATCAGCACCAGCATCAGCATCCCCCAAAAGACGCCAAAGGCGGTGAGGACACTACGCGACTTGTTGTGCGTGATGGTGATCCATATCTCCTGCCATCTGTCTATATCGAACATATTCTTTTAGCTATCAGCTGTCAGCACTTATCGTTCAGCTATTTGTTTTTTTATGATCAATTCTTCGAATCAATTTCTTATTCCTGCCTCATCGCTTCGATGGGCTGCACGCGCACCGCCTTGCGGGCGGGGAGGTAGCCGGCGATCACACCTGCGATGATCAGCACCACCGTGGCGAAGAGGGCATAGCCTATGTCCACCGTGGGGTTGGAGAAGACCGACATCTGCGGCTCATTGCTCGCTACGGCAGCGTTGGCAGACTGCGTCATCACGAAGTTGATCAGCTCCGTGAGCCCGATGCCCAGCATCAGGCCGATGTAGCCGAAGAGGGTGGTGATGAAGATCGATTCCAGGATAATGGTCTTCAGGATGGCCATGGGCGTGGCTCCGATTGCCTTGCGGATACCGATTTCACGGGTTCGCTCTTTCACCGATACCAGCATGATGTTGCTCACCCCCACGATACCGGCGATCAGGGTAAGGATGCCGATGATACCGACAAATAGGGTGATTCCGCCGAAGATTTTCATCGTCTCCACATACTCTTTCTGTGCATTGTTGACCCAGAGTGCCTGATCATCCTTGGGGTCGAAATCGAGTTGCCGCCCCATCAACTCCCTGATCGATTCATTGAACCGGTCGTTTTCCACCTCTGTCTGCAGTCCCTCTACGGTAAAGGTGATCTGGTAGAACTTGCGGTTGGGGTTGAAGATGGTTTGTGCCGTGGTGAAAGGGATGTAGGCGTTTGAACCGCCCCACTGCTCCTTCTTACTGTTGACACCCACCACCTTGAACATCAGCCGTCCCACCTTCACCTGTTTGCCCAGGGGGGATTCATCCTTGAAGAGCAGGTCGGCAATCTTCTTGTCCAGCACGATCACCTTGTTTTGTTGCTGCATGTCCAGCTGGTTGATGAAGCGTCCCTGCCCGCTGGAGATGATTAGCTTTTCAATCTCGAAATAGCCCGGCATCACTCCCCGGACGCTGTAGGACCCATACTCTTTGCCAAATGAAATCGTCTGGGTACTGTTGATGCGGGCAGTAATGGTACGGCTCTCTTCCACCTCGCGACGGATCAGATCTACTTCGCTCTCAGTGAAGCTGAGGTTGCGTTCTGTCTTGAGTCCCTGGTAGGGAATGGATGTGGTGCCGGGCCATAGGTTGATGCGGTTGACCGCGCGGGAGCTGAAGTTCTGCATCACCCCGTTCTTCAGTCCGTTGCCGGCACCCAGCAACACGATCAGGATGAAGATGCCCCAGGATACCGACAACCCGGTGAGGGCGGTCCGCATCCTGTTCTTCTTCAGCGTATCGATGATTTCCTGAAAATGGTCGTTCATAATGAGGAATATGGGAGAGAAGAAATCGTTTCGTGAATGCCGTTTTCCTTGCGGGTCTCATATTCGATCATCCCGTCTTTGAGGTGGATGATCCGTCGGGTGGCGTCGGCTACCGATCGTTCGTGCGTGACGATGATGGTGGTGATCCCCTCACTGTTGAGGTCGGTAAGCACCTCCATCACCTCTTCCGTGGTCTTGCTGTCGAGGGCGCCGGTGGGTTCATCGGCAAGAATTACCTTGGGATTGGAGATCATGGCCCGGGCAATGGCCACACGTTGTTTCTGACCACCCGACAGCTCGTTGGGCAGATGGTGAGCCCACTCCTTCAGTCCCATCCGGTCGAGATGCTCCATGGCGATGATGTTGCGTTTCCTGCGACTCACCTTTTTGTAATAGAGGGGCAATGCCACATTCTCCAGCGCATTCTTGAAGTTGATCAGGTTGAACGACTGGAAGACGAAGCCGATCATCTCGTTGCGGTACTCTGCCGCCTGCCGCTCGCTCAGGTTCCGGATGAGAGAACCATTGAGGTGATAGTCGCCCCTGTCGTAGGTGTCGAGAATGCCCAGGATGTTGAGCAGGGTGGATTTGCCGGAACCGGATGCACCCATGATGGAGACATATTCCCCGGCCTCGATGCTCAGATCAATGCCTTTCAGGACATGCAGGGAAAGTGCTTCGGAGTGGTAGGATTTGTGTAATTTACGGATGTCGATCATCTTCTCGATAGTTTGTGATTCATCTTTGACTAGTTGTTGAGAGGAATCGTTACAGAATTTACGCTTTTTCTTCGTTGAATGAAAAGAACGGTGCAAATATATGTCGAAACCTTGTACTATGCAATACATACTACTATTGAATAATGTAATATTAACATGTATTAACCATATTGGTCATTTTAGGATTCTCTTCGATGAGATCCTATTCGTTGTTATGTCGCAGAAAAATAATGGGTAGAACTGAGTTGGGCAACCTAAAGGGCAGGCAGGCGGGAGGCTTACATGCCGAAGCGTGAGGTATCGGGTTCCAGCAAGAAGTGTCATGCGGAGAGCAGTGCGGGGTGTCAGCCCGGCACCAGGGCGAAGCTGTAGCCCTCCTTCTGCAACCATTCGATGGCACGGGGCAGGGCGAATTTCATTTTCTTTTCCGCTTTCAATGAGTCGTGGAAGACAATAATTGATCCGTTGCGCGTGTATCGCTTCACGTTGTCGAGTACCTGTTGGGATGACATATAGCGGCTGTAGTCACGGGTCACCACATCCCACATCACCACGTTGTAACCCGCATTTTGCAGTGCGTGGTTCTGCGCCAGACGCATATGGCCATGGGGTGGGCGAAACAGTTTGGAGTCAATCAACTCGGCCGCCTTGGCGGTATTTTCCAGTAGAAAAGCAGTGCGGTGTTTCCATCCCTGAAGGTGGTTGAAGGTGTGGTTGCCGGTCTTGTGCCCATTCTCCAGCAGTTGCCGGTAGAGATCGGGGTATTTGCGAACGTTGTCTCCCACGCAAAAGAAGGTGGCCTTCACCTTGTGTTGGTCGAGTTGGTCGAGTACCCATGGGGTCACTTCGGGGATGGGCCCATCGTCAAAGGTAAGGTAGACTCTTTTTTGGGATTCATTGCCGATGCGCCAGGTGGATCCGGGATAAAGGGCCCTGTAGAGCAGTGGGGGTTGTTCAATCAACATGGCCTGTTGTATGATTACGCGTGAAAGAGGGGCACCCGGGCAGGGTTTGTTACCCGATCGGGTGTCCCTGGATGATTTTTATTTTGTCTGACTGCTGTATTGTTCCAAGAGTCGCGGATTGTATTGCTGCATCATGTTGAGTGCTTTCTGCATCATCTCCTCTTCAACGGATCGGGTGATGGTATCGCCCTCGGGTACTGAATAGAAACCACGTACGGAATTGTCGGTTATCTCCCGGAGAATCACATCTCCCACATAGCTGACACCTTGTGTATAGAAGAATTGGGCACGCAGCAGCAGGTCTTCCGCCATCAACCGGTATTTCTCCCTGTCATATTGCTGGTAGATGCTGGCGATCAGTAAGGAAGGGTTGATGTTGTTGTAAATGATGTCGGAGAGCGTATTGGAGATCTGCAGGGGCTTCAGGCGTGAAAACCAGTCGAGGTTGCTGTTTAGCCGACCCCGTATCTCGTCGATGATCGCTTCTGCCTTTTCCACCTCTCCAAGACGGTAGTATGCCCTGGCGAATAGCAACCCATCGGTGCCGTAGGGCACGGCCGACGAGGGCATTACCCTGTTGGCCTTGTCGATTGCAGCCAGTGCCTTTTCGTTTTCCCCTTCCTCCAGCAGGGCATTGACCAGCTGGGTAAAGTAGAGACGGAAAGTGGAGATCATCCTTCGGTTGGTCTCATCGAGGTAGATGTCAGGGTCTTCCTCCAGTCCCCCGAAGCGGAATTTGTTCATCATGTTGTCATAGGTTGCTGCCGTGTTGACTCCCTTGCTGAGCGGTATTCCCGGCACTACCTGGTAGGTGAGACCGTTGAGGGAAAAGTTGCTGTCCTGTAGGTTCATGAAGAGGCTTGGGGTGATGGTGGTTGCAAAGTGAATAGGACGCTTCCAATGCTCATCGTTGATGTTGGTCAGCATATCCAGGATCATCAGTTCCTGCCGATAGAGAGCCGATTTATCCCCCAGGTTGATCTGCATCCTTCCGGCGGGACTCGCATGGAGCGATTTCCAGTCTACCTTTGCTGTATCTGTCTGGAGTGTCAGTACCTTTCCTGGAATGATCTGGGTATTACCCGTGCTGAAAGGGTTTTTGATTTTACTGTTCTGTCCGGTACGAAGTCGCTCCATGGTCTCTTTCAGTGACAGGGTGTCTTTGAATGCCTGTTGATCGTAGTAACTTCCGAAAGATACCTGTGGAATGTTGTTTTGACGCAGTACATTTTCGATTTCCTGGCGTGTGAGCACAAAAGCGGCTGCTCCCATCTCTCCATAGTATGCCGGTTGTGACCATTGAATTGGAAGGGGCTCCGACTCGTATGCCTTTCTCAGTAGCTGATCTACGTACCATTCGGTTTGTAGAAAGCTGAGGTTGGTAACCCGCACATCGGTTCGGTAACCCTCTGTCTCCTGCACATACCAGAGGGGGTAGGTGTCGTTGTCTCCATTGGTGAAGATGATGCCGTTCTCTCCCACGCCGCAGAGGTAGTTCATGCCGGTATCGCGGGCCAGTGTCCTGCCGGATCGGTCATGATCATCCCAGTTCTGGGAGGCCATCTGCAGCGGCACGAAGAGCGTGGCGACGGTGGCAACAGCAGCTGCAGTGCCCGTATTCTTGGTGTATTTCCGCAGGAAGAGGCTGACACCGGCAACACCCATTCCCACCCAGATGGAGAAAGCGTAGAAGGAACCGGAGTAGGCATAGTCCCGTTCCCGCGGCTCAAAAGGTGTTTGGTTGAGATAGAGGATGATGGCCAATCCGGTCATGAAGAACAGCATAAAGAGAATCGAGAAACTACGGAACCCTTTCTCTCCGAGTCGAAGCTGATAGAGGATACCGATCAGCCCCAGCAGCAGGGGAAGCATGAAGTATCTGTTGTGTCCTTTGTTATTGACAATATCGGGGGCGATATGATCCTGTGGACCGAGTCCCAGCAGATGCTGATCGATGAAGGAGATACCTGTGATCCAGTTGCCGGCAGTGATCCCGCCATCTCCCTGGATGTCGTTCTGACGACCGGAGAAGTTCCACATGAAGTATCGCCAGTACATGTAGTTGATCTGGTAATTGACGAGAAACTTCAGGTTCTGTATGAACGTGGGTTTCCTGTTTCGGTCGGTGACACCTCCCCACCGTTCATAGCCGATGATATGGTTTCGAAAGGAGGGGTTGTTGGGGTTGGAGTGCATCCGGGGGAATAGCATGCTGTTGGTATACTTGTAGCTGCCGGAGGTAGTTTTTACGTAACGGTCTTTCTCATCGGGAGATGTTTTGAGAACCCTGTTGTAAGAGGCTTTTTCGCCCGACATGATGGCTGTTCCGTCGGCACTCCTCGCGATCTGTGACGCAAAGGTGGAGCCATGTATCAGCGGTGTCTGGCCATACTGTTCCCGGTTCAGGTAGCTGCCCAGGGAGAAGATGTCTTCCGGTGAATTAAGATCGAGCGGTGTGTTGGCCGACGAGCGGATGGGTATCAGTGCGTAGGCTGAGAAGCCTGCCAGGATCACCATCATCCCTGACATCACCAGGTGAATAAAGCGGTTGTTGAGTTTTTTGCGGGAATATATAAGATAGGCGGCGACAGCGATCAGCAGCAACCAGAGCCATACCTTTCCCCCAATGAAGAGGATGCCGGTAAGGCCCAGGCTGATGAAAAGTGCCGTGCGGGCTCTTTTTTCCGTTTTTTTCTCCTGCACGGTCTCTATTAATCCCCATGTGATGGCTCCTACCAGCAGCAGCAGATATGCTATCACTCCTGTGTTGTATGGCATGCCCAGGCTGTTTACGAAGAGCAGCTCAAACCATCCCCCCACCTTTGTGAATCCCGGGATAATGCCCCACATCAGGATGATGATGAGGCCGAAGGAGAGCAGCAGGGCGAGCAGGCCTCCCTTCCAGGTAGGGTTCTCCTCTTTCCGGAAGTAGTAGACCAGCACGATGGCGGGGATGCAAAGCAGATTGAGTAGGTGCACCCCAACGGAGAGCCCCATCACATAAGCAATCAGGACGAGCCACTTGTCAGAATGAGGTCTGTCGGCATTCTCTTCCCATTTGAGGATCAGCCAAAAGACAAGTGCCGTGAGCATGGAGGAGAAAGCGTAGACTTCTCCTTCCACTGCTGAGAACCAAAAGGTATCGGAGAAGGTATATACCAGTGATCCGACCAGTCCGCTCCCGATGACGGCGATGACCTGACCGTTGTTCAGTTGCCTGTCACCGCTGCTCAGCAGCAGCTTGCGTGTAAGGTGTGTAATGGTCCAGAAGAGAAAGAGTATGGTGAAAGCGCTCATCAATGCCGACATACTGTTGACCATCAGTGCTACTTGCGAAGGATCACCGGCAAATTGTGTGAAGAGGTTCCCCACCAGCATGAAAAAAGGTGCACCGGGTGGGTGTCCCACTTCGAGTTTATAGGCAGAGGTAATAAACTCGCCGCAGTCCCAGAAGCTGGCTGTAGGCTCAATGGTGAGCAGGTATACCACGGCTGCTACGGCAAACACAACCCAACCGGTAATGTTGTTGATAAGCTTGTAATTAGTCATTCCATTCTTCTCTTTGTGGCCCCCGGCATTTGCCTGAATCCTACGCCATTATGTGAAATTTGGGCAAAGATACAGAAATCTCTCCATTCTTGCCGAGCTTTTCTTCTTCATTTTTTGGAGAGGATCTTAAAATTGCTGAAATTATTGTTGATGTTCCTGTACCCCCATATCTTCTGCTGGAAAGCAGGAGAATCGGTTGAATCATGAAATATGTGTGTAAATGAAAGTTAACGAGTCTGTAATCTGTTTAAAATCAGCCTGATATGTTTTACAACATGTTTTTAGCTAATGATCAGTTAATCAGATAGATGCGCTGTCTCTCTCTTTTCGAGACCGCTTCGCTGCTGAAAAAAAGAATGTTCTTTATTTGGAAGAGAAACAATAAAAAGTTTACTTTGAAACTGATTAGGGAAAAAAATCTACATTTTACCGCCCATTTTTGTAATAGTATGTCACCTATGCAGGTTACGGTAGTTATTCTCAAACCATCAGCAATTCAACGGGGAATCCTGGGAGAAGTGATTGCTCGCTTCGAAAGAAAAGGGATACAGGTTGTGGGGATGAAGATGCTATCTTTAACCGATGAGATGGTTTCTGAGCATTATGCTCATTTGGCAGATAAGCCATTTTTTGGCAGGATCAAAAAGTCGATGCAGGCAAGTCCGGTGGTAGCTATGGCATTAAAAGGAGTGGATGTGGTGAACGTGGTACGACAACTCGCCGGTGTTACCAATGGGAGGGATGCCCAACCGGGTACCATCAGGGGCGATTATGGTATGAGTGTTCAGGAGAACATTGTGCATGCATCGGATTCGCCTGAGGCAGCCGGGATAGAGTTGGCACGTTTTTTTTCAGAGAGTGAAATTTTTACCTATCCGCAGTTTCTGCTTCCATTCACATATGCGAATGATGAGCTGTAGGTACCGGTAAGCATAGTATGTAAATGAAAACAAGAGTCAGCTAATATAATGGAGAAAGGTCATATTCTTGCCAGAGCACGCGTTCTGTTGCCTGCAACTTTGATATTCTTCACTTTGAATGCTTTTTCACAAGCAACACCTCAGTCGCCCGGTAAATCCAGGCCTGAGGTAACCCACAGACAGTTACACAGTTCCAGCTTAGGTGACCAGTCCGGTTTGTTTGCGGATGGTCTGAAGTTGAAGTTGGATTTGTCGGTACTGGAGGAGGCTGAAGAGCGACGGGAGGAGTTTGATCCTGCGGCGATTCCGGCCGATGATATTTACGGGGGGATGTGGGTGAATCAGCATGTCAACATCTATGGCAGTTTGAAGAATGCCCCAGACACCTTTATTGTCAATCTGGAGAACTTTACCATGCCGGCATATGGGCATATGACCTCCAATTTTGGGAGGAGAGGCAGCCGCCGCTATCACTACGGTATCGACATCAAGGCACAGACAGGTGATACCATATACGCTGCTTTTGACGGGAAAATACGGGTCAAACAGTATGAACGGAGGGGCTATGGCTATTATCTGGTGATCCGTCACGTGAATGGTCTGGAGACAGTATATGGTCATCTTTCCAAATTCCTCGTAGAGGAGAATGAATTTGTGCGTTCCGGTCAACCCATCGGCCTGGCCGGTAACACGGGACGTTCTTTCGGCTCCCATCTCCACTTTGAGACCCGCTTTCTGGGTAAGCCCATCAATCCCAACTTCATCATTGACTTCCAGAACAAGGTCCCTCACCGCGATGAGTACCTGGTTACAACCTCCAGCTATAAGCAGACAACCCGTAGCAGTAAGGTTACCGTATCCTCCTCCTCTACTGTAAACTACAAAGAGGCGGCGAGCAGTACCAACAAGTATGTTTCGGGTGATGTGAAGTATCACCGCATCAAGCAGGGTGACACCCTGGGTGCGATAGCCAGGAAGTATGGGGTGTCGGTCGGTGAGCTTTGCAACCTCAACAACATCAATAGCCGGACGGTGCTCCGCATAGGCAAGTCGCTTCGCGTCTCCTGATGCCGCAACGCCACAAGCTAAGAGAAATTGGGTACAGGATGGTTTCCTGTACTTTTTTTTTGACTATCTTTGTCCTGTGGTAGAGGGGATGCCCTTTCCGCATCATTTGTTATCTGTTGCACAGATCAAGCTTTATGACGATGGATGTAACCAACCAGCAGTTTGACGAAGTGATCGCGCTCTGTCGCGAGATCTTCTCGAAGAAGCTAACCGACTATGGAGCTTCCTGGCGCATCTTGCGCCCCGCATCGGTCACCGACCAGATCTTCATCAAGGCCAACCGGATCCGTTCGCTGGAGGTGAAGCAGGAGAGTCGCGTGGAGGAGGGGATTTTCCCGGAGTTCATCGGCATTGTCAACTACGGCATCATCGGTCTCATCCAGCTACGGTTGGGTTATGCCGATACCATCGATATCACTGCGGAGCAGGCACTGGCTCACTATGACAGCTTTCTGCAAAAGGCTAAGGAGCTGATGAAGGCCAAAAACCACGATTATGATGAAGCCTGGCGAAGCATGCGGGTGAGTTCCTATACCGATCTGATCCTGATGAAGATTTACCGCACCAAGGAGATCGAGAGCAACCAGGGACATACCCTCATCTCGGAGGGAGTGGATGCCAACTATATGGATATGATCAACTATGCCATCTTTGGGCTGATCAAGCTATACTTCGGAGAGGAGAAGGAATGAAGCTGCCGGGTAGAATAACGGAAACCGGACTGGCGGTGACCCTATCCCGTCTACTGGTGGGGGGGCTTTTCACTTTTTCGGGCATCGTAAAAGCGGTGGATCCGCTCGGTACCGCCTACAAGATCGATGATTACCTGATCGAGATGGGGTTGACGCAGTGGATGGCTCTTTCTCTCCCCCTGTCACTGTTGATGGTCGTGGGTGAGTTCGTGCTGGGTATGCTCCTGCTGCTTGGTTTGTGGAGAAAAGGGACGCTTCGCCTGATTGCCCTCTTTCTGCTTTTCTTCACCCCCCTCACGCTCTGGATCGCCCTGACTGACCCGGTAGAGGATTGCGGTTGTTTCGGTGATGCCTTCCGGATCAGTAATTGGGCGACATTTTACAAGAACCTGTTGCTCTCGGCAGCAATGCTGTTGTTGTTCATCAAACAGAAACAGATCAGACCCCTCTACGGGCCCCGTATGACACCTTGCGTTTCCGGGTTTCTCCTGTTGTTTGTCCTGTTGTTTGCCCTGCACAACCTCAACCGGCTGCCGTTGTTCGATTTTCGTCCCTACCGGATTGGTGCTTCCCTACCGGAGCAAATGAGGGTGGATCCGGAGCGGGCAGATAGGTATGAAACACTCTTTATCTATCAGAAGGATGGGGTGGAGAAGGAGTTTACCGAGGAGGACTATCCATGGAATGACTCCACCTGGACATTTGTCGATATGCGCAGCCGTCTGTTGCGGGAGGGTGTGAGGCCGGC
>JADLKK010000198.1 GCA_016839025.1 Proteiniphilum sp. | reverse complement strand
TATCGATACGGTAGGCAAGGTACTTCCTTATGCCGATTTCCGCATTCGCCCGTACTCTGTTGAAGAGTCGCTCACCAACGTTCTGGCGCCGTTCGACTATAAGTTTGTGAAGCAAGATGCGCAAACGTACAAACTTAAAGTATATGAGTATGCACGTCGCACAGATGCCGACGGAGAAAAAATGCTGGCTCACCTGCAAGCACTGTATGCCGACAAAGCATCGTGGGAGCAACGGAAGGCTTGTTTGCGTGCCGAGGTACGTAGCAAGTTAGGTCTCGATTCTTTGATGGCCAAACGGGTGGCAAGTAAACCCATCCTTTCCAAAATACGCAAGTTCGATGGCTACACTGTTCAGAACTTTGCGCTGGAAACCTTGCCCGGACTATACGTTTGCGGTTCCATATACACCCCTCGTACATCGGGGAAACACGCGTTGGTAGTTTGTCCCAACGGACATTTCGGTGGCGGGCGCTACCGCGAAGACCAACAGCAACGCATGGGTACACTGGCACGTATGGGAGCTGTTTGTGTGGATTATGATCTCTTTGGTTGGGGCGAATCGGCTTTGCAAGTAGGCGGTGCGGCTCACCGTTCCAGTGCGGCGCACATCATTCAGGCCATGAACGGACTTTCCATTCTCGATTACATGCTTACCCGCAAAGATATTGATAAAACCCGTGTAGGGGTAAACGGCGGTTCCGGTGGTGGAACGCAGACTGTTTTACTCACTGCACTCGACGAACGTTTTACGGCTGCGGCACCGGTCGTAAGTCTGGCTTCACACTTCGATGGTGGCTGCCCCTGCGAAAGCGGCATGCCTATTTCACTAGCTTGTGGAGGAACCAATAATGCCGAACTGGCTGCCATGTTTGCTCCACGTCCCCTGCTGGTGGTTTCCGATGGCAAGGACTGGACAGCGAGTGTGCCTGCACTGGAGTTTCCTTACCTGCAAAAAGTGTACGGATTTTACGGAGCGGCAGATAAGGTGACCAATGTACATCTTCCTCAGGAAGGACACGATTTTGGTATAAACAAGCGCATGGCTGTCTATGACTTTTTTGCTTCGGTGTTTAATCTTGATAAGAGCAAACTCGACGAGAAGAAAGTAACCATCGAACCTCAGGAGGCTATGTTCAGCTTTGGCAATAAGGGTGAGTTGATGCCTGCAACGGCCATCCGCTCGTTCGATGCCTTGGCGGTGTATTTTGATAAAGGCAGGTTTGCCCAACTGCAATCCGATTTGAGTTTGGAGAAAAAAGCAGCCGAATGGGTGGCTTCTTTGCAACTGAAAGACCAGAAGACAGCCGGATACGTTACCACGCTGATTTATAATCACCTGCGTGCCGTGCGCGATTGGCACAACGATCATCCTTTTACCACTGTTCCCGAAGGCATTAATCCGCTTACAGGCAGTCCGCTTAGCGAGCTGGAACGCTCCCTGATAGCCGATTCGGCCATGCCGAAAGAAGTGCACACCAAGCTGATGAACGGCTTGCGTAAGTCGCTTACCGAGGAGCAGGTAGAGGCTATTCTCGATAAATATACGGTGGGTAAAGTGGCTTTCACCATGAATGGTTACAAGTCCATTGTGCCCGACCTCACAGAGAAGGAGGAAGCTACCATTTTGGCTCATCTCAAGCAGGCTCGCGAACAGGCTATCGACTACAAAAGCATGAAGCAGATTTCGGCTGTGTTCGAGATGTACAAGAATAAGTGTGAGGCATACCTGAACAACAACGGGCGCAACTGGCGTCAGCTTTTCAAGGCTTACGTTGACAAGGTGAAGGCCGAAAAGGCTGCTAAAAAAGCAGCGGAGCAGAAGCAATAAGGTGGCGGTAATGCTCCCAATTGCTCGGGGCAGTTGAGTGGATTGCTCGTTGCAATTGGTGCAATTGCTCGTGGCAGATTTCAAACTGCTCGTGGCTCTTGGATAAGAAAGTGTTTAAACGTTGAAAAACGAAATAAATAATGATGAAAAATAAATCTTTGTTACGAACAGCAGCTGTATGGGCTGTGGGACTGGTGTCGCTGTCGATGCAGGCTCGCGAATACAAACTGTGGTATGACAAACCGGCGGCGGTGTGGACAGAAGCGCTACCGCTGGGCAACGGACGGCTGGGAGCCATGGTATTTGGCACTCCGGGTGTGGAGCAAATTCAGCTGAACGAGGAGACTATCTGGGCAGGCAGACCCAATAACAACGCCAACCCCGATGCTTTGGAGTACATCCCCAAGGTACGCGAACTGGTCTTTGCAGGCAAGTAC
>JADLKK010000053.1 GCA_016839025.1 Proteiniphilum sp. | reverse complement strand
CCAGTCGATATCGGAACATCATATTTTTGCTCTCTCTTCCCGGCCAACGGTATAAGAAGAGTTCTTTATATATTAATGGATTTTACCATGAATCAACCTCTCATCATTATAGCTCTGCCGCCGGTATCCACTTCTTCATTCCCGCAACTTTCCACCGGGTATAAGTCTGGTAGAATTGAGTTGCAAAGTCCATATTTTTCCGTTTCCGGCAGATAGTGTAGTCAACCACTCTTCGGATGTAAATAACCCTCAAGAGCAGTTTATCAATAAATCGGAGAGAGATGAGGGGTTTACAATAAAATTATGGGTGAATTCTCCTCAATTGGATCAAGATGACGAGATCGCGATTCTCGATATTCCTGATGTGATCAATCTATATTTCAGGAAAGCAGATCCAGTGTATAGAGATAGTGAGAATCATCCGGTATTTACTGCAAAAGATGGTTCGCTGGTTGTTCTGGAATCGGATTTCGTCTCGAATATCTCATATGAAAAGCCCTTTCAAAGAGTGATGACGATCGGATTGCCACTCAATATGACAGCATCATTGAAAGGTGATCAGGAAGTGATGTTGAACGTTACGAAAGCATACTTTACGATCTATGCCGATGGGAGAATTGTAGATAACAATTTTCCTGTCCGATTCCCTGGGTGGTGGCTGGCAATGCATCAATAAGGCTTTTCCCGATGGCAGAACCAAGATTGTCACTGCAGAAGTTCACAGGTTAAAGTGGGTATGAAGCATGGAATAATTTGATTTCAAACATCACTAACAAACTGAACGAATATGCAAAACAGATGAGAATTTCTAAAAAAGGTGGCCGTTGGCTCAGTAGCCATCAGTTCGGCCCCTGCACTATTCTCCACCACCGGTGGTAGATTGACCCAGAATGCGAGAAAGGCGGTCTCCTCCAACTCTTTCATCCAGATTGCCCTGATCGGCAAGGGGGAATGGGAACAGCCAACGTATCCACCGTATTGTCGGTAGAGGGAGTAAGATTGGTGGCGGTTTGTGACCTGTATTAGCGCACCATTTTATTTTATGAAATCAGAAATTTAAAAGATCAGTGGGCACTCCTGATTGAAAAACGTTCTTGAAAATTATTGCATAGCTAGGCATCTCTTTTGAGCGTGACAACTCGAATTGAAAACAGCATGCGGGACCTGATGGTTAGCCTGGAGGTTCATGACAAGAAGAACTACCATCTTCGATTGGGTAAAAGCGTTGCCCGTACCAGTCCAGGTAGAGCTAACCGTGAGAGGGATTACAAGATTTATGAAGAGTCTCATACATCCTGATAGAAGAAGCTGGCGGTGTGGCATAAAAAAACCGGGAAGGTGAATTACCCTCCCGGTCTCCTTTCCAGATGGCTATTCCGGATAACTCCGCCGATTAATAGCTGAGGCCATCCTGCCATCCCGGGTTCTGGCTCAGCGCGCCCTGTGTCAGCACCCGCTGGTCTGCCGGTATGGGCCAGAGATAATCCCGGTCGTTGTTCCAGTCGGTACCGTAGGTCACCTTCGGGAATCCCACAATATATCCCGATGTGCCGTTCGATAGGAAGATATCCCTTTCAATCCTGACCTTGATGTCGAGCTGAGTTACCGATGTAGTTTCATACACCTCCAGGTCGGGGGTACCATCACCATTCATGTCGTAGCTGCCTACACCGGGAATATAGAGACCGTGATAGGGCACATAATGGTTCAACATCTGCTCGGCCTCCTTCCAACGGAAGAGGTCCCACTGCCTCAATCCCTCCATCACCATCTCGATGGTCCGTTCACGACGGATCTCCAGGATCACGCCCTTGTTGCCGCCTTTATTCACATTGGGGTAGCAACTCTCGAGGTATGGATCGGGGTTGCTGTTGGCGGCTGCCATCTCCAGGTTGGGCATGTTGGCACGGGCTCTCAACCTGTTGACCGAGATGTTCAGATCCTGCTGTGTCAGTGTCCCCAGCTCGGCCTTGGCCTCGGCATAGTTGAGGAATACCTCGGCACTGCGCATCAGTGGCCAGTCTGAAGTACCCTTGGAGGCACCGTCGTGATCCTTGTTGCTGATAAACTTGATCGGCTTGTAGCCGCAATAGGCGGTCAGGTCGTTCAAGGTGGGCTGGGTCTCGCCAACCTGCACATAGTTCAGCCCCAGGACGGTCTGCTCCAGACGGGGATCGCGGTTCTTCATCTCATCGGTGAAGAACATGGTCTCATAACCCGGCTGGTCGGTAAAGCGGGAACCATCCTCCATCAGGTAATGGTTGATGAAGCGGCGGGTAAAACCCTGCTGGTTGTTTGAGATGCTGAACTGCACACTGTGCGACAACTGCAATCCGGCAAAGTTGTAGCTCCGGGCCAATACCACCTCTTCGGTCTTGGCATTGTCTGAATAGAAGAGTTCACGATAGGGCTGACTGCCTCCCTTGTAGAGGTCGAACCCGCTGTTGTCGATAAATTCGCGGGCAAATTCGGCGGCAGCCTGCAGGTATCTCTCGGCACCCTCCATATTTCTGTACTTTCGGAATGTCCCTTCATAGAGAGCTGCCCGGCTGGCAAATGCCAACGCCACCCATTTCGTGACCCGGGTGTTCTTCGTGTTGGGATACTCGGTGGGGAGCAGATTGGCGGCATCCCTGAAATCCTTCAGCACATTGTCCATCACAAATCCCCGGTCATCCCTGGGCTTGTTGAGCAGCTCCACATCGGTTGAGCCGATGGTCCGGTCATACCAGGGCACATCGCCATACCGTCTAACCTTGTCGAAGTAGAAGTAGGCCCTGAAGAAGAGGGCAACCCCGTTGAACTCATTTCTGGCAGCCTCATCTTCGCAATTGGAGGAGTACTCCAGGAGATAGTTGATATTGCGCAGCTGGGTCCATGACCACGATTCGCTGGCTGGCGAGCGGGTTCCTTCAATAACGGCACCCATCGATTTATCGATCATGTCGTCGGCATTCACGCCGGCATCCGTATTCGGATTGCTCAACATGGTGTAGAACTGGTTGGTCCAAAGTTCCAGATCGGCCCTGGTTTTGAAGAATTGCAGCGGCGTCACGGAGTCTTCTGGCAACAGTGACAGGTCACAGCTTGAGAAGCCTATCAGGATCAGTCCCGCGAGAAGGATTCTTGTCATCAGTTTTTTTCTGTATATAGTATGCATGTCATCTGGTTTTAAAAAGTGATATCAACACCAACTGTATAAACTTGGGGATAGGCATATCCCGAACCCGTATTGCTGGAATAGGTACTCGAAGAGATGGCCAGTTCCGGATCAATGGTCTTGTTGTACTTCTTGAGCGGAGACCAGTAGTAGAGGTTCTCTCCCGAAAGATATACCCGGATCCTCTCCACCAGGTTCTTGTTCACCGGCACGGTATAACCCAGCGACAAGTTCTTGAACCTCAGGTAAGAGATCCGCTGCAGATAGCGATCATTCACCATTCCGAGCGATCCGCCGGAATAGGACTGGTATCCGCGGATACGGGGGAAATAGGCGTTCCGGTTGTCCTCGGTCCAGACATGTTCCGGGAAGGAGACATGGACAAACGAGGTGGAGGGGAATGAGTAGGGCCCCCAGAAGGAGTTGGCACCTTGCGAGCTGGCACTGTATGCCGGGTACCAGTCTCTCTTTCCGATGCCCTGGAAGAAGAGGGAGGCATCAAAGTTGTTCCAGTTGGCACCCAGGCGGAACGAGTAGGCATAGCGGGGAGTGGTATTTCCGATCACCCTCCTGTCACCGGGATCATCCACTGTTCCCGAACCGGCTCCAATGATGTTGTCGCCGTTGAGGTCGGCGAAACGGACATCACCGGCCTTGAGGAAGCCATCCACCTTGCTGTTGTAGACACGGCCATTGACCGTCCGGTCATCAATGCGGGCCTGATATTCAGCAGCCTCCTTGTCGGTCTTGAAGAGACCCTCTACATGGTAACCCCAGATCTCGCCCATCTTTTTGCCCACGTAGGGGTCGGAGATCAGCTTGTTGGGGTTCTCGTATTTGGTGATGGTCCGCTGATAGTCACCCAACGTTGCCTGGATTTCATAGGAGAAACGGTCACTCCCCAGGTTGAACGAGTCGTTCCAGGAGGTGACAACCTCCCACCCGTTCGTCAGCATGTCGGCGCTGTTCTCCCTCGGGGTGTTGGCACCATATACATCGGGAAGCGTCAACGACTGGATCAGCATGTCTCTGGTATACCTGACATAGAAGTCGGTGGTCACGTTCAGGCGGTTGCGTAGGAAGGTCATGTCGAGACCCACGTTATAGGTGGTCACCGTTTCCCAGGTCAAACCCGAAGATACCGGGTCGGAAATGCGGGCATAGGAGACCTTGTTGTTGCCATCAAAGGTGTAGTTGAGCAGGTTGTCGGTGGTGATGGTCTGCAAGTAGGCATAGTAGTCCACCTGCTGGTTGCCCAGGCTACCTATGGAGGCGCGCAGCTTCAGATTCTCAATCCAATCCTTGGCCGACGTGAAAAAATCCTCTTCAGAGATCCGCCATCCGGCAGACATGGAGGGGAAGAAGCCCCAGCGGCTATCCTTCTGGAAGCGGGATGAGCCATCGGCACGGGCTGAGAACTCAACCAAGTACTTGCTCAGGTAGTCGTAGTTGACGCGTCCAAAGTAACCGAGCGTCTTATAGGCATTGATGGATTGCGAGAGCGAGATCACGCTTTCAGGGGTCACAGCCGCGAATGAATCGAGATCATCGTTGGAGAGATTGGTCATCGAGATATCCGTGCTGGTGGTCCGGTAGGTCTCATACTGGCTTCCGCCCACCACCTTCAGGTTGTGCTTTCCATCCCAGTTCTTGCTGTAGGTCAGGTAGTAATCCAGCAGATGCCTTATCGGGGCTCCATGAACCTCCCGGTAGTAATCATAGATACTGCCCGATGTGAACTCCTGGATAACACCCTCTTTTCTGGAATAATCAAACGAGTTGCCCCGGTAGCGGTAGAGGTTCTTGTTCTGCGTGTAGCCATAGCTCATATTGAAGCGCAGATCCTTCATCAGGTTCACCTCCAGTCCATTCACCACCGAAAGCATGTTGCGCCCCTTGTTGTTGCGCCCTTTACCCGAGGTCAGATAGCCTCCGTCACCTGCACCCAGAGGTGAGTTGGCATAGAGCTGGTTGGTATACTGCACCACGGTGCCATCAGGGTTACGGGGAACAAATGAGGGGCTGATGTTCGACTCCAGGCGGGCAATGGTCATCTCGTAGTTTGAGACGCCGCTGTATGAATAGCTGTTGTTGTTTAGGCTCACATTGGTTGACCACTTCAACCAGTTATTCAACCTGGCGTCGAACTTTGCCCGGAAGGAGTAATCCCGGTACTTGTCCTTGACCACCCTGAAAATACCATCCTGGTCATAGTAACGTCCGCTGACATAATAGTTGATCTTCTCGGTACCCCCTGTGATGGAGAGGTTATGCTCCATCTGCGGTCGGACCCTGTTATAGAAATAGCCATACCAGTCAGTATTGCCATAGTATTTATAATCTCCGTTGGGAGCCACCTCCACCCACGGGCGATCGGGGTGTTCGGTCATGTCGTTGCGGCGATCATACAGTTTCTGTAACTCTTCATCCTCGTAGAGATACATGTTGACGCCGTTATATGCGTAGTAAAAACTGTTGGCAAAGGTGACATAGTCATAGCCAGTCCGGATAAAGTCGGTGGAGGTTGTGTTCTGCGTCCACCCCATGCGGCCGTTGTAGCTGATCTTTGCCTTCTCCTTGGCTCCCCCCGACTTGGTGGTGATCAGTACGACTCCGGCAGAGGCCTTGGCACCGTAGATCGCACTGGCAGAAGCATCCTTCAGGATCGACACGGACTCGATATCGTTGGCATTGATCATGTTGAGCGGCATCTCCACCCCATCGCAGAGGATTAGCGGTGAACCGCCGTTGATGGAGATTGTACCCCTGATGTTGATGCTGTAGCCCGATTCGGGAGATCCGGTACCAAATGCCAGGTTGACCGAAGGATCGGCACCCTGTAGCGCATTGGCGGCAGAAACCACCGGACGCATGTTCAGATCCTTGCTGGTGATGGTGGAGACGGCACCGGTGAGGTTACTCTTGCGCTGCGTTCCGTAACCCACCACCACAATCTCATCGATGGCCGTAATTGAGGGGGTCAGATGGATCGTCTTGGGGCGATCGTCGTTATAGGTAACCCTTACCGGTTCATAACCGATATAGGAGATGTTCAACGTGGCCGGCAAAGTGGCCTCCAGTTCAAACTCCCCATTGATGTCACTGACTACCCCCACATTGTCTGAAAGGACAACCGTGGCACCAATGACAGGCTCACCCGTCTCGTCAAGCAGAAGCCCTGAGATCTTCTCTTTCCGCTGTGCCTGTTGCGACACCTGTTGCGGGGCAGGACCACCCTTGCTGACGATGATGCTGCGGCCGGTGATCTTGTAGCTCACATCCTGCCCTGCAAATATCTGTTCCAATACCTTTTCCAGCGAAAGGTTGTCGGCATCGACAGAGATCACCTTTCTCACATCGATGTCGGTAGAATTGATCACTACTGAATATTTCTGTGCATCAGAGAGCACATCAATGGCCTCCTTTACCGTCACATTGGACAGTTTCATGGTGATATCCTGTGCCTGGAGAGGTTGTGACAACATCCCCAGCAGACAGGAAAACCATATCATCAACACATGCTTATATAAAAAATTTCCTTGCTTCATCTTTTTGTTGTTAAGTATTAATGCCGTTTGTCTATGAAAATCATATTCTGGCTCTGTTTGATCATCATTTTCCCATCAACGTTGAGATCGGAAAGAATCTCGTCAAGGGTCTCATTGTTGGTGAAATATGCCACATAGCGGTTACTGTTCAACTCATCATCCAATATGACAATATCGGTATCAAAGTAGTATTCCAACTCTTTGGCAATATCACCGAGTGTGAGGTTGCTGAAATAGAATCCTTCGTTTTTGGATGGAGACTTATACTGGTGCGTGAGGAACAATTCCCGGTTGATCTGCCGGGTAGTGCGATTATATTGAACCATTTCGCCCGCCTTCAATCTCTCCTGTTGGCTGTTTTCCGTTTCAAACAGGACGGCACCTTCCACCAGCGCCACCTCGACAGTCTCCAGGTTGTTGTATGCCCTGAAATTGAATTGTGTGCCCAGTACCTCTACTTGGATATCGCCGGCCGAGATGATGAAAGGTTTATCCGGATCCTTTGCCACGTCGGCAAACACCTCCCCGTTGATAAATATCTCCCTTTTGTCACCGGTGAATTGGGCAGGATAGATCACCCTGGTTCCGGCATTCAGGTGCAGCACCGTACCGTCAGAGAGGGTCAGGGCCTGTTGAGTCCCGTTGGGTATGGTGATGTCGTTCCACTCCATCTGCTGTGGATTATCTTTCAGAAACAGATATCCAGAAAGAGCCAGAAGCGGGATGAACAGGAGAGCTGCCACCCGTTGCAGCAACCTGGCGGTTCTCCTCAGCCTTTCTGCCGATGATGAGCTCCTTGCCGATCCGATTCGCTGCCTGAACTTTTCAAAGCCCTCCCGTGCCAGGGTGGCATCATCTACCCTGATCTCCGACAGGATCTTCTGGAAAGCCTCATCCACTTCGTCACCGCCGTTTTCGGCCAACCACTTCTCGATCGCTATTTCATCTTCCCGGGAACAATTATCGTGGAAATAATCGCTCAATAAATCTGTCATCTTCTTCATCGCACACTCTTTTTAGGGTTCAAAATTGCACCTTTTTTTTAATTTTTCCTCTCTGATTGCCTCTTTTCATAACGTCCCCAGGTTTACGCTCCCCTGTTCGGATCCACTCTTCATCAACAGCCGCATTCCAGATCAAACCGGTCAGTCATGCCGCCCAATCTTCCGCAGATACTGAATCAGCAGCTCTGGCCTGTCGGTCTGGATCATGGATGCACCCAGGTCGAGAACCTTCTGATAGGTCTCCATCCCATTTTCAAAGGCGTAGTCGTCATACATGCCGGCCTCCTTGCCACCACAGAGGGATGGCCACAACGTATTGACCCAGATCCTGGAGGGTTGGGCACTGATGGCAGCCAGGCACTCGTGCAACTCGGGGCTCTCCTGGTCCCAGCAGACCTCATAGGCCACAGGGACGGTACCGCTCTCCACATATTGCCTGAAGAGCTCCTGTCCGGATATTCTGTTGATGTCGATGATGGGCATATACATCATGGCATTGGGATATTTCCCCATCCGTTCATTCACCACATCGATCGCCCTCTTTCCCTTGATCAACACCTGATCGGTGACTCCCAGCTCTTCGGTGATGGCAATCACCAGGTCGTAATACTCAAATCCCTTGTCAATGTTGACGATGATCCTGTCCTTGCACACCTCCAACGCCTTTCTCAAAGTGGGTATCTTGTGATCTGTGGGGTGGTTGTGTCCGGCCCGCAGGAAGCAGGAATCTATGTAGGCATAGGTGACTTCGCTCACCAGCCCCTTGCCGGTGGTAGTCCGGTCAATGGTCCGGTCATGGCATAGCACCAGCACACTGTCGGCCGTCAGCATCACATCCAGTTCCACCACATCCACCCCCATCCTGATGACCGACTCGATGGCGGGAATGGAGTTTTCGGGATAGTTACGCCAATCTCCCCTGTGGGCGATCACCACCACATAGTCTGACTTGGGATTGTGAATCTCTTCAAGAATCCGTTCAGCACGGTTGACTGGCTGCGTTGCCTTTGGTACATGTGTACATGCACCAAAGAGCAGCAGCATGAAAAGTCCGCTAAAAATGATTTTTCTCATAATCGATTATTTACTTGCTTTTAAACAGGATGGGTCTCAAAACCAGATGTTCGAGATTATAGGCCGACACGATGATATGGCCCTCTTCAAACCCATTTTCAAAATTTACCGTAATTGTCTTGTTGACCGTATCGATGGCTGCAGAAACAGCTTCTACCTGGCTGATGGCAACAATCGCCTTGTCGGCATCGGCCCCTTCCACCGAATAGGGAATGGCAATGGCGCTGGTACCCCTCTCCACCAGGGTAACCGTTTCGGTCTGGAGGAGCAGGTTGAACGCGTTGAAGATGGGAAGGCTAAGCTCTTCACCATTTCCCAGTTTAATTCTGAGATAGCCATCGTCGCTCCTGCTGATCTCCCTGAAGATGGCCGTCTCGTCGGTGGTCACCTCGATGGGGTTGCCATATTGATCTGTCAACACTGCACCATCCACAACCCAGTACCCGTTGGCATCAACGCTGACCTCGGGTGTATGTCCGTAAACCGGAACCTTGCCGCCGTCGGCATCTTCTAGCCAGGTTGTCTCATCATCAACCGTGACGGTCCAGTAATAGAGATTGTCATCGGTAGAGAGGCGCACCCCCAGGATGGGAGCTTCAATCACATCCTCCTGAGTGGCCACCACCACGGCTTTCTCCTGATTGGACGAGTCGAGATAGGTGATCACATATTTGCCATCCGAGTTTTTGGTGACAGAGGTGATCACATTCCCGTTGGTGAGATAGCTCAGGTTGTCAATATCCCTGTTCAGGGCCGACACCTTTTCCTGAAGCATCTCGATCCGCTGTTTGAAATCATCTATCTTGTCCTTGATGGGGGTGTCGTCATAATCACTACAGGCACCCAGCAGGAAAACAAGGAGAATCGAATAATAAATATATTTCATCTGTTTATTGATTTAGAAGTTTATACTGCTATCAAAACGCTCGTTGGCATGACAGAAGGCATTCTCATTGGTGGCCTCGGGAGCTGAAGTGGGATCATCCTTGTATTGATACCCCCCAACATATCCTCCCCTGGCACATCCGCGGCAGTTGGTCCAGGTTGCCGTGCTGGCCCCTGCAAAACCGCAAGCCCATCCCGGGCCATGCCGGTTGACACCGTTGCCTTCGGTGAATACATCCCCGATGATAGCCCCCCTGTTGACACATCCGATGATCTGGATGTTGGAGTGTCCGATGAAACCTCCGGTACGGGCACTGAGATGGGTGATGACGTTGCCGTAATTGGTGCAATACTCTACGGTGAACTGGGGCTTGCCTGTCAGGTTATCGGTTCCGCCCACCAGGCCACCCATACGCTTCAGGTTGTAGGTCTGGCTGGGTTCTTTCCCGGCATACTGACCCACCTTGTCATCCTCGATGGTTCCCCGGTTCTCACTGTTCTTGATATTGCCCTGCATAAGTGTGGCAACCAGACCGCCCGTACGGCCCGAAGGACTGCTGATGTCTCCGTAGTTGACACAATAGTTGATCAGACATCCCTCCGCTTTGGCCATGAAAGCACAGATACCTGCAGTCTGCATTCCGGTACCGCCGTTTGCCGTATTGCTGATGGCTCCGGTACGGACAAATCCCCTGTTGGTACAGCCCAATGCCTTGGAGTCTCCTCCGATGCGGGTCTCCACAATGGCTCCCACCAATCCCGAAACCAATACCAGTTCGCCGTTCTTATTATCTGCAGCAAAGTCGACGTTGTAATAGTTGGTACAGTTCTCGATGACTGAACCCTTCGCATAGCCCACCAGCGGAGCAATGAGTGTGTATTTGGCTGCTGTTCCGGTGAATTTCCAGGTAACCGGTTCACCTGCCGATCCCAGTGTCAGGTTCTTGATGGTGGCATTGGAGATTGAACCGAAGAGGCCGTACGCAAGCTTGTCGCCCGACAATTCAGTGCTGCAATCCAGATTTTTGATCGCAAAGCCCTGACCGTTGAAGGTGCCGGTGAAGGGATTTACTCCCACATAGGGTTCAGCCGTTGAATAGGCGGAGGCATCCACGTCGCCGATGGGTGTCCATGAGCTGACGGATGACATGTCGATATCATTCAGCAGCACAATTTCACCCGCCTCGTTCTGCCAACGTGCGGTGCTTGCGCCGCTGTTGACCGCCTTGGCAAAGGCAACCAGGTCGGCTGCAGTGCTGATGCCGCCTTTGCTTTCCGCCTCCTTCGGATCCTGCAGGAGATCGATGCTGGCGGAGATATTGTAGAGGGTATTGGCAAAGAGGATCCTGCCGGTACGCTCATCCCCGGTCTCGTTGGCCAGGATGGTGAAGGAGTGAGTGGTGGTGGTCAATGCCCTGGTTCCCCCATGGAGAATCCAGTCACTCTCAGTTTTGGTCTCATAGGAGATGCTGGATGAGACCTGGATCTCGATATCGGTCCTGTTCCCCGACAGTTGAATTCTGTTGGTTGAACCCTGATAGGTGGGATCCTCGATAATCGCCTCACCATAGGTAAAATAGAGCGGTTTCAGGATCGTATTGCTGCCTGCGCTGGCAAGCAGGAGAATATTTCCCTCCGTTGCCCCGCTTTTCAGGGTGGCAGTCAGGGTAGATGCGATTCTGTCTACCGTCACCTCCATGTTGTAAGCGGTAAAGAGATCCACATGGGCATTCTCCGCGAGTGTCCCATACAGTTCATACCGGATGGTAACCGGGGTATCGTAATCGGCAACTCCATTGAACAGGGGGAGATCAAACCTCACCCCCAGGGCTTCCCGCATCTGCAGTCTCAGCTCCTGGTTGTTGGAAAGGATGAAGACCGCCTCCTGATTTTCCTCATCGATATAGGCCTCCCTGAAGAGGGTGTTGCTCATATCTTTGGCCAGGACTCCGGTGTTGACCCCGTTGATGATCCAATATCCCTTGTTATCGATCCCGATCTCCGGTTTTCTCCCGGCAATGGGATATTTCTCCCCATCTTCATCGAGGATGAAGGAGTAGCTTTTCCCCTTGTCAAGCGTCTGTGCCCAGTAATATTTCCCGTCACTGTCCAGCTTGGCCGTTACGATGGGCAGGTCGACCACATCTGACTGTCTGGCAATGGTGATGCTATGGGTGTCACCCCCATTGTTGGTATAGGAGATGACATAATTGCCTGCAGCATCCTGTGTGATCAATGAAATAAATGAGCTGTTCATCAGGCTGGTGAGGGAATTCATCTCATCCAGCAGTGTCTGGACACGCGCTTCGTAGTCACGGATGATCTTCTCGATCTCATCCAGGTCTTGCCATATTCTGGTGTCGTCGTACGAATCCTTGCAACTGAAAAGCATGCAGAATGCGGCAACCAGCAGATATGCTTTAATAATGTTCTTCATATATATACATTTATCGTTGATTGATTATTCAAGTACTCTCACATGCAGGTAGTTCATGCAACTCCTCTCTCCCTTGCTGTCAGACACGGTGTTGACCACCTTGCCTGTTCCGCCGGAGTAGGCCCACATAGTGGTTGAACCACCCCCGTCGAAGCGGATCACATCATGCAGCCCCAACTTCTTGGCAACACGGTAGGCTTCGTAAAAATTGAGTCCCCGGTCTTTGCTGCTCCTGCCATCCACGCAGAAGATGACCATCCTGGTCCTCTCCTGGTTGACCCCCAGATTGGTTGTAGGGTCTATCACCTCTGCAACGCTGGCACTCGGGGCGGCATATACTCCGTTGTATAGATAGCGGTACATGCTGGAGTTGTGAACCTTGATCCTGTCGGTAGAGTTGCCTATCCTCAGTTCAGCCATAATCTCCACACTCTTACCCGCATGTAGCTTGCCGGCCAGCTCCTCGGCCTTGGCACCAGTAACCTGCAGGACCCATTCATCCTTGCCGGTGACATAGGGGACTTCAACCGAAGCTGTCCGGCCATCAATGATCTGTGTGATGGTGGCTTCCATATATCCATGGTTCATCTTCAACGGGGAACTGTTGTGCCCTACAATGAAGAGGGCCTTTTCCCCTACCGGGTTGTTGATTCCCGGGTGCGGCTCCCTGACAAACCGGTGGGTATAGAGGTTGGCATCGTAGGAGTGGCTGCCGTTGAGCCGAACGATGGTGTCGTTGATGGAGTAGTATTCATACTCCACACCATCCACTTTCAGGTTTCCCCTGAAGTATCTGTACTCGAAACTGATGGTGCGGTCTTCGAAGAAGGTGAATCCAGGGCGGTGGTTCACCAGCGACTCACGCACGTCAGGGTTGTTTACAAAAACCGGTTCTCCCTCCTCGATATGCATTCCGCGGGGAAATCCGTCATGCGAGTTGAAGAAGCCGGTATTGATGCCAGCCACAATATTCCTGCCCTCGCTCCGCCTTCTCTCTGCTGTTTCCGAGAGGGTCTCCCTCAGGTTCTTCCCGTTGTTTGAGTTGTTGTTGGCATTGGGATTGGGGCAGATCTCATCGGCCATCACCGTCTCGAAAGTCACCTTGGGATTGGTCAGGTCAATTTCGAGCGCATAGATGTTCTGGCTGAAGTTGGTGAAGGAGAAGTGCTTCAGAACAACTCCCGTGGCCAGTTCGGTCTCTTCCACCACTTTCCAGTCATAAAAAGCCTCATCCTGATTGGAGAAGTTGTTCTTCTCGGGAGAGAATGCCCCATGACATACCGCATTGGAATATAATGCACTGGGTGTAGCTTCGATATTGTCTTTATAGAGGCTGTAATCCCCTACCTTGCCACCAATGTGGCAATCGGTCACAAACTCGTCAGAGGAGCCGCTGTAGCCGCATGCCCATCCGGCACCATGCCTGGCCGAACCCACTTCGATATAGTCAGAGAGGATGATGCCGTTGTTGGTGCAGGATTGCACATATCCGCCATTGTGACCAACAAATCCGCCGGTCCTGCAACCGTTCTGGGAGAAGAGACTACCGTTGTTGGTACAATGGTTGACATAGGTATTTGAGTTGGATCCTCCCACGATTCCACCCATACGTTTGATGTTGTAGCGCGACGGGTGCGAGGCGAAAATGTTGTTGACGTCATCCTGGATGGTTCCATCATTCACACAGTACTCAATCTTTCCATGGTTCATGGTACCGGCAATGCCGCCGCTACGACCCGACGGGGCACTCAAGTCGCCCCGGTTGATAGCGTGGGAGACCAGGGCACCCTCCCCCTGCATGAAGGCGACAATACCCGCCTGATGGAAGGCACCGTTGGCTCCCGACCCCTCATTGGCAATGGTTCCACAGGTAAGATTACCCTCGTTGACACAGCCATTGGCCGGCGTACCGTCGCCAATGCTGCCCATGTTGAGCACACCAACCAGTCCGCCAATCCGCACCGTGATATTGTTGGCATCACTACCCTCAAAGGCAATATCCAACCGGTTGGTACAGGCCAGGAGCGTACCTTCGCTATAGCCAACCAGTCCGCCAACGGCAGCCCCTTGAGGAGCAACACCCGTTACCGTAACCTTGCCGGCAACCGTCAGATTTTTAACGACACCTGCGGCGCCCAACGCATTGAACAGGCCATGGGCCTTGTTGCCATCGGCCACGTCGTAGCTGCAGACCAGGTTGTAGATGCGGTGGCCCTGTCCGTCAAAGAGACCATTGAAGGTGTTGGCACCCATCGTATATACCACATTGGAGTTGGCGCTGGTGGTATTCACCGTAACTGGATCCCCAATGCCGCTTGTGAGGGGATATCCGCTCATGTCGATATCCTGAAGCAACACCACGTCGCCGCTGCTGTTCCTGAATTTCCGGAGACTGCCACCGGTGTTGACCGCATTTATGAACTCCATGAAATCGGCGGCGCTGGATATGCCTCCCTCACCGGCTATGGGAACGATGAAGCGCAACGGCTTGACAAGGAGATTCGATTCCGTGTCGTAGAGCAGCAGCATGACGCTCCCCACTTCAAAATCATCCGGGAAGCTGATCTGCAACTCCTTCTCATTTGAGTTCAGCGAGGCGGTCAAACCGTTGCTCCTGGTTACGATCAGGATGGCCTGGTCGGCCTTCGTTCCAACAATCTGATACCCCAGTTTCATGGAAGTTGTCCCCTCCTCCACCTCAACGGAGCCGGCAACGGGAATTCCATTCAGACTGAACTGGACATTGAAGAGGTTGAATGCGCTCACTTTCACCATTTCACCGTTGCTCAGCGTGATGGATGCGGTACCGTCGCTGTTCACCACCACGTCGTTGATCAGCGAGGTGCTGGTTCCTCCTCCTGCCTTTACCGGTTTCTGGTTGCTGTCGAGGATCCGATTCCCGTTGATCACCCAATAGCCCTCGGCATCCACCCTGATTTGCGGAATTTTTCCTGTGATGGGAATCCTGTTGTTGTTCTCATCCAGGAGGAATTCGGTCTTACCCCCGGCCATGGTGGTCCAGTAAAAGATATTGTCTACCTTCTCGATGCTGATGATGGGCAGTGTTGTCATCTGATCCTGGGTTGCAATGACAAAACTTTGTTCCACATTGTCTAATCCCTTGTAGTAGACCCTGTAGCCCCCACCCTCGAGTTCTGTAATGGAGGTGATGGCTCCGCCGTTGATAATCTGGCTCAAAGCATTGACCTGCACCTGCAGCCCATCCAGCTTCTCCTTCAACTGATCCAGCTCCTTGTAGATATTGTCAATATCCTTCCAGGCCTGTGAATCATCATAAATTTCCGTACAACTGATTGATAAGGAAATGAATAATAGTGTTAGCAAAACGTTACGCATATTTTTATAGTATTAATTAACAATTGGCACTCCAAGTAAAAAACTTCGTCGCTATATATAGAGAACACCGCACCCGTTAAGAATACGTAATCGATTTTGATTTTTATTAATGAAAAAATGGTTGTGAAATGATAAAAATGGAGGGGCTATTGTAATTATTCACGATAATTCTATAACTTTATCACCTCTCCGGTTATTCCGTTCATTGAATCAGGCCAATTTTCCCCAGCTATCGCATCT
>JADLKK010000197.1 GCA_016839025.1 Proteiniphilum sp. | reverse complement strand
GTGGCCATCTACTCCCTCCCCGACTCAACACTGATCACGGGAACCACCACCGATCAACAAGGTGTCTTCTCGCTTCTTGCGGACAACAGCAGCTCCAATGCACTCCTGCGGGTATCGTTTATCGGATACGAAACACAAACGGTGCCGGCACTTCCCGAACAAACCATCTCGCTTCAACCGGACACCACCCTGCTGGATGAGGTGGTGGTAGAAGGAGACCTGCCCCGGATCAGGCTGCGCAGCGATGCCGTAGTGGCTACCGTGCAGAACACCGTATTGAGCAAGGCCGGAACAGCCAACGATGTGCTGAAACGGTTGCCCGCCATCACGGGTGACGACGGCGATTTCTCGATCTTCGGCAAAGGGAAGGCAAAGATTTACGTCAACAACCGTGAACTGCGCGACGTGTCGGAACTCGACCTGATCTCGTCCGCCGACATCAGGGAAGTGGAGATTGTGCACAACCCTGGCGCGGGATACGATGCCTCCGTAAAGGCGGTGATCCGTATTCATACCGTCCGCAAGACCGGCGACGGATTGAGCTTCGATGTACGGTCTACCTACCTGCAAACGGAAAATACCGACCTGCGGCAGCAGCTCAACCTGAACTACCGCCACAAAGGATGGGATATCTTCGGGACGGTCAAGTATGAACGGTATGCCTACGTTCAGGACAGCAGGATAGCGCAGGAAGCCTTTGTAGATACCCTCTGGACGCAAAAAAACGAACTCCGTGTGGACGGGTTGTCCAATCCGCTGACCACCATTGCGGGAGTCAACTACGAGATTTCATCCAACCATTATGCGGGAGTAAAATACACCATGACCGCCTTTCCGGGAAAAAACGGCATGCAGGCCACCACGCTGAGCGACGTCTATGCCGACGGGGTGTTTTACGACCGGTGGGAAAGCAACGATAACCAGACACAGAACAGCAAACCCAGGCACAGGCTGAACGCCTATTACAACGGCAAGTTCGGAGAACTGAACGTGGATTTCAACAGCGATTTCTACAGGAGCAGCCAATCGACCGCCTCCTCCATTACCGAGAGCAGCCAGGAGTATGACGACCGGGTCATCACCTCCGACAACCGGATCAAGAATCGCCTGTTTGCCACCAGGCTGGTACTCTCCTACCCTGTTTGGGAAGGCCAGCTCTCGGCAGGGAATGAGTTTACCCGTACCCGCCGGGACGATGACTACACCACCGACATCCAGGGAATCCCTTCCACCAACACTTCCATCCACGACGAAAACAACGCTTTCTTCGCTGAATATTCCCGTTCCACCCCTATCGGACAGTTAACTGGCGGAGTCCGCTTTGAGAAAGTCTATTCCGACTATTTCAGCGACGGCGAAAAGATGGATGAACAAAGCCGGCATTACGCGCACTGGTTTCCCAATTTCTCCTACAGCAATACACTGGGCGGAGTGCAACTGCAACTAAGCTATACTGCAAAGACCGTCCGTCCCGCATACTGGCAGCTGGGAAGCAGCATCTTCTATGCCAACCGGTTCACCATGCAGACAGGCAACCCCTTCCTCAAGCCGACCATCATCCACGATGCTTCGCTCACCGGTTCCTGGAAATACTTTCAGCTCATGGTCAGCTACAAGCAGGAAAGAGATGTGATCATGCAGTGGGCGACACAGATGGAAGAAAATCCCGCCGTAACCCTCCTTTCTACGCGCAACCTGGACAAGCTGCCCAGCCTGACCGCCTACCTCACCGCTTCTCCCAAATTCGGCATCTGGGCTCCGCAGGCCTCCATCGGGTTTATGAAACAATGGCTCACCATCACCAGCAACGATAAGCAGGTACGCCTGAACAGCCCCATACCCACCGCCTCGCTGAACAATTCCTTTTCGTTGCCGAAAGGATTCCTCCTGACCCTCGACGCCAACTTCCAGGGCAAGGGGAACCAGCAAAACGTGGAATTGACCGATCACCAGTTCGTGGTCAACCTGGGAGTCACCAAATCGTTCTTCGACGACCGGCTGTCGGTAGTGCTGAAAGGGCACGATCTCTTCCACGGGCGTACGATGGATATCAAAGCTTATAACGACCGCCTCAACATTTACCAGTTCAGCCGCTGGGATACGCGCGAGCTGGAGCTGACGGTGCGCTACAAATTCAATACCGCCAAGAACCGGTACAAGGGAACCGGCGCCGGCCAGGGAGAGATCAACCGGATGTAAAAGTACTGTTTCACTCAAAATAAAGCCTGCCGCCTTGCATCAAAGCAGATCGAGCGGGCTTTTTATTTTGGATTTCGCGATGTCGGTAACATGGGTATAAATTTCGGTCGT
>JADLKK010000196.1 GCA_016839025.1 Proteiniphilum sp. | reverse complement strand
TAGCATTTTGCACAAACACCGTGGCGGGATTCGCAGGTAAGTACCGAACGGATTTCAACGCGTTCGATGGGTGATTTGTCTATTTTTTCAGCGATCTCTTCCGTAATTTCTTCTCCGGCACTCACCAGTATTTCTCCGGTGGTGGGGTGAGGAACGTCGTGCACGGAAACTCGTCCTAGGATACGTTCGTAAAGCGAAGCAATTACCTCGTCGTTATTCTTGATGTCCGTGGCAACTAATCCGCGAAGGGTGCCGCAGTCCACTTCGTTGATGATGACGTCTTGGGAAACGTCCACCAAACGGCGGGTCAGATAACCGGCGTCGGCCGTCTTCAGTGCGGTATCGGCAAGACCCTTTCGTGCACCGTGAGTGGAGATGAAGTACTCCAATACCGAAAGTCCCTCCTTGAAGTTTGAAAGAATGGGATTTTCGATGATTTGAGCCCCTTCGGCACCGCTTTTTTGCGGTTTAGCCATCAAACCACGCATGCCGGAAAGCTGTCGGATTTGCTCGCGTGAACCACGAGCGCCCGAATCGAGCATCATGTACACGGAGTTGAATCCTTTGTCGTCTTCGGCAAGCTGCTTCATGAGGATATTCGATAACTTGGAGTTGATGTGCGTCCATGTATCGATGATCTGATTGTAGCGCTCGTTGTAGGTGATGAACCCCATGTTGTAGTTGTCCATGATCTGTTCTACCTCGTTGTAACCCTGTTGGATAAGGTCTTCCTTCTCTTTCGGGATAATCACATCTTCAAGATTGAAAGACAATCCGCCCTTGAACGCCATTTTGTACCCCAGGTCCTTGATGTCGTCCAGGTATTGGGCGGTACGCGCCACTCCGCAAGTCTTGATGACCTTTCCGATAATGTCGCGGAGCGATTTTTTCGAGAGCAATTCATTGATGTATCCCACTTCTTTTGGGATATACTCGTTGGTAATCACACGCCCAACGGTGGTTTGGTGCATTTTGCGTACGGGGTCCCCGTTTTCGTCGATATCATCAACCAAAACGTTTACCAGTGCGTGAATATCCACTTTCCCTTCGTTATACGCGATTATGGCTTCTTCTTCACCGTAGAAAGTCATGCCTTCGCCCTGTGCTCCCGGACGTATCTTTGTGATGTAATACAATCCCAATACCATGTCCTGTGAGGGAACGGTGATGGGAGCGCCGTTGGCGGGGTTAAGGATGTTGTGCGAAGCCAACATCAGTACCTGTGCTTCCAGGATAGCTTCATTGCCAAGCGGCAAGTGAACGGCCATCTGGTCACCGTCGAAGTCGGCGTTGAATGCCGTACACGATAGCGGGTGAAGCTGAATGGCTTTCCCTTCGATGAGTTTAGGCTGGAAGGCCTGAATACCCAAACGGTGAAGGGTGGGGGCCCGGTTCAGAAGGACAGGGTGTCCTTTCATCACGTACTCCAGGATATCGTAAACCACAGGTTCTTTCCTGTCAACGATTTTCTTTGCTGATTTTACCGTTTTTACAATACCGCGCTCAATGAGCTTGCGGATGATAAATGGCTTGTAGAGTTCTGCGGCCATGTCTTTGGGTATCCCGCACTCGTGCATCTTAAGCTCGGGTCCGACAACAATAACCGAACGGGCGGAATAGTCCACACGTTTACCGAGCAGGTTCTGACGGAAGCGTCCCTGTTTCCCTTTCAGACTGTCTGAAAGCGATTTCAGCGGACGGTTCGAGTCGGTTTTAATGGCGCTTGATTTGCGGGAGTTGTCGAACAAAGAGTCAACGGCTTCCTGCAACATGCGTTTTTCGTTGCGCAGGATCACGTCGGGTGCTTTAATATCGATCAGCCTTTTCAGACGGTTGTTGCGGATAATTACCCGGCGGTACAGGTCGTTGAGGTCGGAAGTGGCAAAACGTCCACCGTCCAGCGGGACCAGCGGGCGTAAGTCGGGCGGAATCACAGGAATCACTTTCATGATCATCCAGTCCGGCTTATTGACGCTTTTGGATCCCCTGAAGGCTTCCACTACCTGAAGTTGTTTCAACGCTTCGTTCTTACGTTGTTGAGAGGTGTCGGTGCTTGCGCGGTGGCGCAGTTGGTTGGCCTGTTTATCCAAGTTGATTCGTTCCAACATGTCCAGGATAGCTTCTGCACCCATCTTGGCAATGAATTTGTTGGGATCGGTATCTTCCAGGAGGTGGTTATCCTTGGGGAGCGTATCCAACAAGTTGAGGTATTCTTCCTCGCTCAGCAAGTCTTTTTCAGCTACTTTGTCTTCAAGTACGCCCGGCTGGATCACCACATACCTTTCGTAATAGATGATAGAGTCCAGTTTTTTGGTA
>JADLKK010000052.1 GCA_016839025.1 Proteiniphilum sp. | reverse complement strand
GCTGATGACCGAGAAGGAGTTCAAGATCCATATGAAGAAGATGGACAAGCAGTATCCGCCGAAGCATGAGATCAAGCATATGAAGACGGTGAAGATCATCTTTCCCATCGTGCTGGGGGTGATCGTCTCGGTGTTGGTGCCCTCGTCGGCGCCACTGCTGGGGATGTTGCTCTTCGGTAACCTGGTGAAGGAGATCGGCTCCAGCACCGGTCGCCTGGCCGATGCTGCCTCGGGTCCCATCATGAACACCGCCACCATCTTCCTCGGTCTCACCGTGGGGGCTACCATGACCTCCGAGGTGTTCCTTTCGTTTCAGACGCTGGGTATCATTGTGGGGGGGCTGCTCGCCTTTGGTGTATCGGTGGCCGGCGGGATCCTGGCAGTGAAGGGGTACAACCTTTTCTCTGCGAAGAAGATCAACCCGCTGGTGGGTGCTACCGGGCTGAGTGCCGTGCCCATGGCCTCACGCGTGGCCAACGAGGTGGCGTTGCAGTACGACAAATCGAACCATATCCTGCAGTACTGCATGGCCAGCAACGTCTCCGGCGTGATCGGATCGGCCGTGGCTGCCGGGGTGCTGATCTCCTTTTTGGGATAATTTCTTACTATGTGCGCAACGAAAGATTCGACTTCCAAAGGTTTCGTGCACAGCTTAAGATTCGACTTCCGATGTTTCGTGACCCATTCCAGCTCACATGAGCGAAAAGAGTAGAACTCGCTTCGCTCAAACATCTACTCTTTTTTTACGCCCCTTGCGAGCGATGGGTCCCCACAAAACATCAATAGGTCTCAACTTAAGCTGTGCACATTTTGGTGCAATCCTAAAAAGGGGCACACAAAAATCTTATTTTCCGATGACTTCGCGAATGGCTTGTGCGATGAGCGGGATGCCGCGACGGATGGTCTCCACATCGGTGTTGCAGAAGGAGACCCGCATATGGTCGTTCCGCTCTCCGGCCGGGTCGAAGGTCTTTCCGGTGACGAAGACCACTCCCTTTTCAATCGCTTTTTTCAATATCAACGTGGAGTCGGTACCTTTTGGTAGCTGCAGCCAGGTGTAGAAGCCACCCCGCGGTCGTTCGAAGGTGACATATCCGGGCAGGTGTTCTTCCAGTGCCGCGATCATGGCTTCCCCCCTCTTTTTGTACTCCTCCCGTATGCGGGCGGTATAGCTATTCATTTCTCCGCTGCGGATAAACTTGTCGGCGATCACCTGCGAGAGGGAGGGGGAGCAGGCGTCGATCGACTGCTTGATCAGCTCACACTTGCGGTAGATGGGCTCCGGTACCAGCATCCATCCTAAACGAAGACCTGGTCCCAGGATTTTCGAGAAGGAACCGGTGAAGCAAATATCAATCCCCGCCGGATTCATCGCTTTCAAGTTCTTCATCCCCGGCAGATCCTCTTCGTGAAACCAGATATCGCTGTAGACATCATCCTCTATCACCGGTATGTTTCTGCCCTGCAGTAGCGCGATCATCTGCCGCTTCACCTCCATCGAGTAGACGATCCCCGCCGGGTTGTGAAAGTTGGGAGCAACGTATAGGAACTTGGGAAGGGAAGCACCACCTGTCAGTTCCTGTTCCAACGCGCTTAGATCCATTCCGTCACCTCCGAGCGGAACGGCCTGCAGCTCAGCCTGACAGGCCCGGAAGGCGGAGAGTGCACCGATAAAGGAGGGGCTCTCCACCAGCACCCGGTCTCCCGGGTCAATGAATGCTCTGGCCAGTATGTGGATCGCCTGTAGCGATCCGCTGGTGATCAACAGTCGATTCTCATGAACCGGCAATTCTTTTGATTCCAGATAGTAAGAGAGGGATTCCCGTAGGGAGGGAAGTCCATTGGTGGGACCATACTGAAGGGCTGTTTGTTTTTCTTTTTCAGTGAGACGGTTGTAAATCCTGTCCATCTCATCGAGCGGAAACAACTCGTTGCCCGGCATCCCCCCGGCAAAAGAGATGATACCGGGAGCAGTGGCGAGACTCATCAGGTCTCTGATCTCGGAAGAGGTGAGTCCTGCACTGCTTTGTGCAAAACGGAGCTGCCCCGCGTCTCCTGAAGTGTTGTGTCCTGTTTTATCCATTCCTGAAGTGCTTACAATTGATAGAGGTCATTACCGGAGAGTAGTTTCAGACGGTGTTGCTGCAGCACACCGATCAAACGGCTGATGTCAGAAGCGCGGATCACCGCCAGCGCCACGTTGCTGTTGGAGAAGGCGTACATGTAGTCCACATTGATCTGTTCAGCTGTCAGTATCTGCAAAATTTGATGCAGTGACCCCGGTTGATCGGGCATCTTCACACAAGCTACCTCGGTGAGCCCAACGGTGAAGCCGGCATTCTCGAGCGCATTCTTTGCTCTTTCGGGCCTTCCTACTACCATGCGTACCATACCATAGTCGGCCGTCTCGGCCACGGTGAGGGCGGTGATGTTCACGTCGTTTTCAGCCAGGATGCGTGTCAGCTCGGTGAGTCGTCCCGACCGGTCTTCCAGGAATACGGAGAGTTGTTTGATTAGCATATTGATATAGCATTCAGCTATCAGTTCTCAGCTCTCAGCTCTTTTGGAGCAGGCTTTGGACTTTCAGCGGTTTATATTTTCTGATTCACAGGTTAGAGTGTCGTTCATCGATGATGCGCTGCGCTTTGCCTTCGGAGCGTGCGATGCTGTAGGGCTCCACCAGCCGGATGGTGGCACTGATCCCCAACAGGCTGCGGATGTTGTGATCGATGCGCCGGCGGATGCCCTCCAATTCCCGGATGCTATCGGACCAATTCTGCTGGTCTATCTCCACCCGAATCTCCAGTGTGTCGAGGTTATTCTCCCGACGCACGATCAGCTGGTAATGGGGGGTGGTCTCAGCCATTTCCATCAGCACCGACTCCACCTGCGAAGGGAAGACGTTGACACCGCGAATAATCAGCATGTCGTCGGTGCGGCCGAGGCACTTCTCCATGCGCACCAACGTACGTCCGCAGTCGCACTTTCCGCGGTGAAGCCGTGTGAGGTCGCGTGTGCGGTAACGCAACAACGGCATCGCCTCTTTACTGACCGTGGTAAAGACCAGTTCACCCAGCTCACCATCGGGCAGCACCTCCAGTGTCTCGGGATCGATGATCTCGGGGATGAAGTGATCCTCGAAGATATGGTTTCCACACTGGCATTCGCACTCCATCGAGACACCGGGTCCGATCACTTCACTCAGGCCGTAGATGTCGTAGGCTTTTATCTGGAGCAGCTTCTCGATCTGGCACCGCATCTCTCCGCTCCATGGCTCCGCACCGAAGATCCCTGTACGGAGATGGATCGCATCGGGAGAGATTCCCTCTTTGAGGATGCTCTCACCCAGGTGTGCTGCATAGGAGGGTGTACAGGCCAGCACCGATGCCCGGAAATCGGTCATGAATTGCAGCTGCTTCTTCGTGTTACCGGTAGAGATGGGAATCACGGTGGCACCGATCCTCTCGGCACCGTAGTGCAGCCCCAGTCCCCCCGTGAATGGCCCGTAACCGTAGGCGATCTGGATGGTGTCGCCACTGTGGATACCGGCCATGGTGAGGCTGCGGGCAACCACTTCTGCCCATAGCTCGATGTCGGAGCGGCTGTAGCCCACCACGGTGGGCTTGCCGGTGGTGCCGCTGGAGGCATGGATGCGCACCACCTCACTTTGTGGAATGGTGAAGAGACCAAATGGGTAGTTGTCGCGCAAATCCGCCTTGGTGGTGAAGGGAAGCAGCCTCAGCTGCTCAATGCTGGTGATCTCTCCCGGCTCGATACCCTGAGCCAACAACCGGTTACGGTAGAAGGGCACATGGTTGTAGATCCGCCGGACCATTGCCTGCAGGGCGCTACCCTGCATCTCCTGCATCTGTTGCCTGTCGGCACACTCTCGTTGTGGGTTCCAGATCATCTTGTTGTCGTTTTCAATCGCTGTTGCGCGGCACCCAGCCTGAATGCTTTCAGGTTGGTTGCCACGATGTTTTCTCCTTTGGGGGCGAAGTAGGTGGTGATCGCCTTCTCCAGTTCATGGTTGTCGATCCCCAAATAGGGGGATGCGGCTCCCAGCATCACCAGGTTGAAGCTCTTGCTGCTGCCGGCCGCTGCAGCCAGGGTGGACGCGTCGACCAGCAGGTGGGGTGCCGCCGCGGCGATGGCATCGTTCAATGCATCCACCGAGGGGTAGCCAACGATGTCACCCTGCGGTTCCGTGGCGGTGACGATGAGACCCTCCGGTGAGAGGAAGGGGAGATGCCGTAGAGCCTCCATCGGTTCCAGGGAGAGGATCAGATCAGCCCTGCCCAGCGGGATCAGGTCGGACCAGATCACATTGGACGAGATGCGGAGGTGCGACTCCACGGCGCCGCCGCGCTGGCTCATGCCGTGCACCTCGGCCTGCTTCACCTGCAGACCCAGTTGCATGGCTGCCAGGTCGATGATGGCGGCAATGGTGAGGATCCCCTGTCCGCCCACGCCGGCGATGATGATGTCTTTGTGCATAATTTTTCAGCTTTCAGTTTTCAGCAGTCAGCTTTTTTTGTTTTGCGAATATGGATGCATTCCCGTTGCGCGATGATCACCGAAACACCTTCGTATGCCAGTTCTTCCCGGATGACAGCCAGGTTGCGCTCCAGATTTTTCTTCAATGGGACAATCGTTCTGATATGTGCCTCCTCCACACCGACACCCCTACAGATATCGAAGAAGCGGCCGGTACCGGCAGAGTCCTGTCCCCCCGTCATGGCGGTGGTGCCGTTGTCGGAGATGACTACCGTAAGCGAAGAGCGGTCGTTCACCGCATCCAGCAATCCCGTAATGCCGGAATGGGTGAAGGTAGAGTCGCCGATCACACATAGGGCGGGACGGAGTCCCGCATCGGCGGCACCCTTGGCCATGGTGATGGAAGCTCCCATGTCGACACAGCTGCTGATGGTGCTGTAGGGCGGCAGCGCACCGAGTGTGTAGCAACCGATATCGCCGAAGACATGTTGTGCAGGGTAATCTGTCATCACCCTGTTGATTGCCTCGAAGAGGTCGCGGTGACTGCATCCCTTGCAGAGCATGGGGGGGCGTGGTGCCACCAGCGGATGGGATTCGGTTTGAGGATTGACGGTCATTGGTTTGATATCGTGCCGGGTGTCATTAGACTGTTGCATGGATCCAAGCAGTGCTTTCTTCAACAGGGCGGGGGAGAGCTCGCCGGCAGGGGGGAGGGTGCCGTCGAGCCGTCCCCGGAAGCGCTTGTCACCGAAGAAGCCCCGCAGCAGCTCCTCCTGGATCGGGTAGCCCTCCTCGGCGATCAGGATCTCGTTGTACTGTTCCGCGAAGCGTTTCATTATCTTCTCCGGCAGAGGGTATTGCGATATTTTCAGCAGCGGGATATCCAACCCGTGGGAGGTGATCACCTCCATGGCGTAGTTGCAGGCGATGCCGAAGGCGATCACCGCCCGCTTTCCCTCACCTGCAATCTCACTGTTGAAGGATGATTGTTCCGCTATCTGCTGAAGCTGTTCCTGCTTGTCGAGCAGCCCCCGGTAGTTCTTGCGGGCGTTGGCCGGCAGCAGGATCCACCTGTTCTTGTCGGTAGTGGGGTTCAGTCCGTTTTGTGGTCGCGGGGCAGTGGGGGTGACCACCGCACGGGAGTGCGACAGGCGCGTGGTGATACGCAACATTACCGGTAAGGCGACCTCTTCCGAGAGATCGAAGCCGTAGCGTGCCATCTCGTACGCCTCCTGCTGGTTGGCCGGCTCCAGGATAGGGATCATGGCGAACCTGCCGTAGAAGCGACTATCCTGTTCGTTTTGTGAGGAGTGCATCGAGGGATCGTCGGCCACCACCAGCACCAGTCCGCCCTGCACACCGGTGATGGCCGAGTTCATGAAAGCATCGGCCGCCACGTTCAGACCCACATGCTTCATGCATACCAGACATCGTTTGCCGGCGTAGGACATACCCAGTGCCGCCTCGTAGGCGGTCTTCTCGTTGGTTGCCCAAGCGGAGCGTACTGTCGGTTGCACAGCGTGCCGCGACTGTTGTATATATTCGGTGATTTCGGTAGAGGGGGTACCGGGGTAGGCATAGACGCCCGAAATCCCTGCGTCGAGTGCCCCTTGTGCCACCGCTTCCGCCCCCAGTAACAATTTTTTCTCCATCATCTGCATTTCACCGGTAAGAGGTGGCGGATTTCGTCTATTTGCTGATCGCTCACCCGGAAAACCGGTTTGTAGTTAAAAGATTGTGTTGGGTTGCAAAAATACAAAAAATATCCTGTTTTAGTTGCAGAATATCATAATTAGAATCTTTCCAGATAAAGCATCGATTTTGCGATTCTGTGGTTTTTGAAAGAGACCACATCCTGTTCCCTTGGATACTCTTCCGAAGAGACTTCGCCTGACCAACAAGGGAGCCACTCCGACTCCAGTCGGAGAGGAATCGGAGAGGAATCGGAGGGGAGTCGGAGGGGCACGCACCAGGAACCCTCTGTCTCGTCCTGAAATAGGTCAATTGTAAACAACAATCAGGACGATGCATTCAATAGGAGCGATATATGGGTTCGAATGAACACAAAAAAAGACTGCCTCATTGAATGAGGCAGTCTCCAATATGATGGGTGTCCGACTGTAGGAGTGTCGGGAAGGGTTGCTTCCCTGCTCCGGTTCGGCGCCGCTTACTTTTCGTTTCTTTCCGGGCGGGGCAGCAACACCTTGCGGGAGAGCTTGAACTTGCCGGTGCGGGGATCCACGTCGATCAGCTTCACGCGGATCTTGTCACCCTCCTTGATGCCGGCATCCTCCACCTTCTCGAGGCGTTTCCAGTCGATCTCTGAGATATGGAGCAGTCCGTCCTTGCCGGGCAGGAACTCGCAGAAGGCGCCGTAAGGCATCACCGAACGCACGGTGGCTTCATACTCCTCACCCACTTCGGGAACCGCCACGATGCCCTTGATCTTGAGCATGGCGGCATCGATGGAAGCCTTGTTGGTGGCTGAGATCTCCACACGGCCCCGGTTGTTGATCTCCTCGATGGTGATGATGGTGCCAGTTTCTTCCTGCATACCCTGGATGATCTTTCCACCCGGTCCGATCACGGCACCGATATAGTCTTTCGGGATCTCGATCACCTCGATGCGCGGTGCGTGCGGCTTCAGGTCGGTACGCGGCTCGGAGAGTGTCTCCATCATCTTGCCCATGATGTGCTCGCGACCTGCCTTGGCCTGAGCCAGCGCATTCTCCAGGATCTCATAGGAGAGACCATCTACCTTGATATCCATTTGTGTGGCTGTGATGCCGTCTCTGGTACCGCACACCTTGAAGTCCATATCTCCCAGGTGATCTTCGTCGCCCAGGATGTCGGAGAGGATGGCGTAGTTCTGTCCCTTGTTTTCCGATATGAGACCCATGGCGATGCCGCTCACCGGCTTCTTCAGCGTGACGCCGGCATCCATCATGGCGAGGGTACCTGCGCAGACGGTGGCCATGGAAGAGGAGCCGTTCGACTCCAGGATATCGGATACCACGCGTATCACATAGGGGTATCCTTCCGGGATCATCTTTTTCAGGGCGCGGTGTGCCAGGTTACCGTGACCGATCTCGCGACGTCCGGTGCCGCGTTGCGGTCGGGCTTCGCCGGTGGAGAAGGGAGGGAAGTTATAGTGCAGCAGGAACCGATCGGTGCCGTGTACCAGTGCATCGTCGATGATCTTCTCGTCGAGTTTGGTGCCGAGGGTCACTGTGGTGAGCGACTGTGTTTCGCCGCGGGTGAAGAGTGCCGATCCGTGAGGCCCGGGAACGAAGTCCACTTCGCTCCAGATGGGTCTGATCTCGTTGGTCTTGCGGCCGTCGAGACGTTTGCCCTCGTCGAGGATGGAGCGGCGCATCGCCTCTTTCTCCACGTCGTGGTAATACTTGCCGGCGAGGGCAGCTTTGGCCTCGCGTTCCTCTTCGGGGAGTGATTCCAGGAAGTTGCTCAGCACTGCCTCAAAGGCAGCAATGCGTTCATGTTTGTTGGGGTTCTGCGAGGCAGCCACCGCGTAGGCAGGTGTGTAGCAGTTGTCCCACACCAGCTTGCGCAGCTCTTCGTCATTTTCCTCGTGACAGTAGGCGCGTTTTTCGGTTTTGCCCACCAATTGGGTCAGTTCGATCTGTGCAAGGCAGTGTTTCTTGATCTCCTCGTGTGCGAACTTGATGGCATCGAGCATCTCTGTTTCCGAGACCTCGTTCATCTCTCCCTCCACCATCATGATGTTGTCGAGGGTGGCACCCACCATGATGTCCATGTCGGCCTTGGCCAGCTGCTGGAAAGTGGGGTTGATGACGAACTCCCCGTTGATGCGTGCTACGCGCGCTTCGGAGATGGGGCCGTTGAAGGGGATGTCGGAAACGGCCAGTGCCGCCGATGCGGCCAGTCCGGCCAGTGCATCGGGCATGTTCTCGCTGTCGGCCGAGAAGAGGATCACGTTTACGAATACTTCGGCATGGTAATCGTCCGGGAAGAGCGGTCTCAGTGCGCGGTCGATCAGCCGGCTGGTCAATATCTCAGAGTCGGAAGGTCGTCCTTCTCTTTTCAGAAAACCTCCGGGAAAGCGTCCTGCGGAGGCAAATTTCTCGCGGTATTCTACCGACAGGGGCATGAAGTCGGTACCCGGGGTGGCATCTTTGGCTGCGCAAACGGTGGCCAGCAGCATCGTGTTGCCCATACGAAGGGTCACGGAGCCGTCTGCCTGTTTTGCCAGCTTCCCCGTTTCGAGCGTGATCGTGCGTCCGTCTGACAACTCGATCCGCTTAACAATTGGATTCATCATAAATATCTGTTGTAATTTTCTAAATGAAAAATTACACAAAGATACATAAAGTTTTGGTTACATGGTGCATTCGTTCCTTTAAATTGCAGGCAGTGATTGCATATCTCCGTGATCGGGAGACAGCGTCAATCTCTGCCAGGGGAGCTCAAGATGGCGAGAACATGAAAAAAGAAAGGAATACCCTTCATGGGTATTCCTCCTTCTCGGAAAAGCGGATGTTTATTAAAATGAAACGATGGTGTTGAGTTATTGTATCAAAGCTTATTTCTTTTCCGATACTTCCACGCGGCGAGCCTGGATGGTCAGTGCTTCCTTACCGGAGGTCTTGGGATCTTCGCCCATACCGGTGGTGGTCATGCGGGTGGCTCTGATACCCTGTTCCATTAGGTATTTCTTCACCGCTTCAGCTCTTCTTACGGATAGCGCATCGTTATAGGCATTGGGTCCCTTGTGGTCGGTATAGCCGATGATGTCCACCTCGGTATCGCTGTACTCCTTCAGTATGGAGAGAATGGTATTCAGTTCAGTAGCATATTTTTCGGTATCCACCACATCACTGTCGAAGGCAAAGTGGATAGCAGGCAGTGCGGGGAATGTTTTCACCACTGCCGGTGCCGGAGCTGGCTTGGGAGCGGGGGTGGGAGCTGGTGTGGGGGCAGGTGGAGGTGCTGGCTGCGGGTCGTAATAGATTGGTTCGGTACGTCCATGGCTCTTGCCCAGGTTGATTTTGAAGCCTGCCAGGGCGTTGAATTGCCAGTCGGGGTTGTTGGCCCGTTTTGAGTTGAAGTGGTCGTCGAGGATGGTGGCACCCCCTTCGAGGATAATGGCAACTGCGTCGCTGATGCGGACGCTCATCCCAAGCCCCACTCGTCCACCCAGGAACCCGCGGTTTTCCATCCAGAGGTACTCCAAGTCGTAGTCGTTGGTGTTGATAGCCGTGGCGCCATTTTCGAAGCCATATGCATATCCACCGCCAGCAAAGAGGTAAGGGCTTATCGCCCGTTTCGGCTTGAACCCTCCGAAGAGCGTACCCAGGTCGAACAGCAGGTCGAGATTTCCCTGCACGAACTGGAATTCGTACAGCTGTGCCGGTGCCACCCATCCCCCTTTACCCTGCCATCCGGAGGCGCCGAGGCGCATCCCGAACACAGGGGTAAACTGGTAACCCAGGTTCAATGCTGCTGCGGGTGAGATCAGATCCATGAAGGTCGCTTCACCGAGCGTGTGTGCGGCGCCACCTTGCAGTTGCAGGAATGGGTGGGGTTTAAAAAAGGTCTTCCCCTCTTCCTTGATCTGTCTCTCCTGTGCAAGCGATACCATGGGGGGCAGGGCGAATGCGATCAGGTACATAAAAAACTTTTTCATAGACATTTCATTTAAATTACAGTAATACAGTTGGTTATAATGTATTCGCTTATGTAGTTAAGATTTTCTTTACAATATTAACAATAATCCCTGATAAATGTTTATTTCTCTGCACATTTCGTTAAGAGACTACACAAAAAAAAGACGGCCATTAAGCCGTCTTTTTTAAAGTGTTCAAAAGAACTTATTCAGGTTTTACTGTTACGTTATCGGCAGTTTTTGTTATCTCAGCGAAAGAGGCAACAAATTTCACCTGTACCGTAGCTACATTCTGTTCTGTTATTAACTGTGTACCAGCATTATCCCAGGTAAGCACACTCTGCTTGTTCTCAGCATTTCCACCAGCTTTGGAGATGGTGAAGTACTGTGTTCCAGGTGTCAACTTGTAGAACAATCCCAATGTAGGATCTGTGATATCCACATAGTCGGTTGCTTTCACAGTGTTGGCTCCATCAGCAGTTTCAGCAACACCCTTAGTCACAATTCTCTTGCCTTTGAATGTGACAATGTAATTGTCTTTGACGTCTTGTGTATCGGCAGTTCCGTTAACCTTGTCAATCAACTGGAAGTCGATGGGTGAAGCATATACAATTTCAAACGGATTGACGAAATGAACCTTGAAGTTGAATATGTCGGCTTCACTGTTCGGATAAGTGGTCACAAACTGCATGTCGTATACTCTGTCAGCGGTAGTCAGTTTCGTTGTCAAATCCATTAACTGTCCGGTGGTCGGAGCAGCGCTTGTACCGAGTGCGGCATCGATCGTTCCGCCAACTGTAGGTGTCAGTGCAGCGCCAGTCTGTGCAGGAGTCGTCGGCTTGAACCGGAAGGTATGGGTTGCACCATCAATCTTATTGGTAGTTGCAGCAGCAAATACATTCCTGTAGGCAGCTGTTCCGAATGCAAATGCTTCACCGAGGTAGAGCTGCATCAGATAGTTGCTGCCGGCATTCATCCCTTGCGTCATAATTTCTGTCGGTGAGCCGTTGTAACGGTAACCTGCAAGGATGGTCTTGTCGAGCGTCGGCTTCAAAATATTATAAGTGAAGACAAAGTTCAATACCGGACGCGACGGGGTGGTCGGAGTAAATGTATAAGTTACCGTTGTCTGACCAAACTTGGCAAGCGGTGTGATCTGATATTTCAATGCATAAGAGTCTACATTGGGTTGGTTGGCAGATGTGACAATCCCGCCCATCCCTTGATCTGCCGGCACAAATGTGGGTGCAGCAGTATAGATAGCAGTGAACTGATCGTGTGACAAACCAAGCTCGGTATAGATTTGGTTCATTCTAATCCAATCAACAGCGATATCGGTTTTGTTGTCAGCGATGACAGCCTGTCCTTTGAAGAGGCTTGCATAAGGTATTGTTCCGCCATCGAATGTGTAGGTCTTCGGTGTGGGCGGTACAGTAGCTTGTTGCACGATGGTGAACTTGATGTAACCTGTAGCCAGTACAGCATTGTTGAGGCTGCTCTTCAGGGTTACCTTGATCAGCGGTCTTCGAGCAATTGACGCGGTACCCTGTAAAACAGTCAGTTTTGAGCCTGACAATGATACAAACGCGTTCTGATCCGTTACGCCGTCAAGACCGTCGTAATTGGCCACGGTGGAGAATTCGAATTTGTAGTCGGTAAAACCGTGATCTTCGAATCTCTTTTTGTTTACGGGCGGGGCGGGCAGAGCGGGCAGAGCAGCGGTAGCCCATACATAATCGAGCAGTTCCAGATCCTTGGCAGTATAAAGCAGCTCATGATCATGTGCATCTCCAATGTTAGGAGAAGCTATTCTGTAATCAACGAAAAGTGGTGTTTTCTTCGAGTCGGAGATAGAGGCAAGATATTGAACCGGAGCCACTTTCACATAGTCGGAAGTGACCACTTTCGTTTTTTCACCCTGTGGGCTTGTACCCTGAAGTGCAAGCACCCTGTCCTGACCTGTAGCCGGTTCTGCCCAGCCGGTAACCTGAAGACCAAATTCGCCCCATCCACTCTTTTCGGTAAAGGAGGATACTGCGAAGATATTGGCGTTATCCGCACTGGGAGCAGCACGGAACTCCACAGAGTTGCCGACAAAATCCCATGTTGTTTCAGCAACATCAGCAGAGGAGGGGTTGAAACGGAAGTTCAGTTTCTGGTTGGTCTGGAATGTGGACTTAACAATACTAGTACCAATTGTACCGTTGATATAACCGAGGTCAATAACGCCTACACCATCTTCCATTGCGTTGGGTGCAAACAGCAAGCCAGCGAGTTCACCCTTACCGAGAGTGAAGGGGCCATTGGCTTCTTCCACGTTGTAGAGGGTTACAAAACCTGTTACGCTGTCGTACACAGCGGTGATGGTGCCTTCCGGCAGCCATTTCTGGGTGGTGGCCTCGTCCGTTTCTCCCTCTACCTTGTGCCAGAAACCATCCGCATGCGGGTAGTAGTAGGCTCCGTCAGCGCCGTCAGTACCTGCCTCACCTGCAGGGCCTGCAGGGCCTTGCGATGGCTTGCCGGTATCAGCACCGTTGATGAACCAGTTGCCATTGGCTCCAATGGTCACGACAGATCCGGCAGCGCCGGCAGCGCCGGTGTCGCCCTTGTCGCCCTTGTCGCCCTTGGCGCCGTTGTCGCCCTTGTCGCCCTTGTCACCCTTGTCGCCCTTGGCGCCGTTGGTGATGTCGTATGACTGGGTGTTGCTGAGGGTTACCTTGATACCGTTTGACGTTGACTCAACTTTGGTGATCACGGCTCCGCCTTTAACAGCAGCATCAATGGCATCGACTTTGGTCTTCAGTGAAGTAATCTGATCCTGAAGATTGGTGATGTCATCATCGTAGTCTTTACAGGATGTAACTGTCACGAACGCGCCAATTACTGCAAAGATAAATAACTTAAATAATAACTTTTTTTTCATACACTAAAAATTTAATAATAATAAATTAAGATGTTGCACTTTTTTTTGTTCCCTATTTGATTTTACCTATTTGTTTGGTTATAAAATAAACACGTCCGCAAGTGTCGGGCGGAGTTTGTTTCCTGATCATATTGTAATGCCGGTCTGTTTTTTTTCATAATCTCTTACCTGATGCTCCTCCTTTCTTTACACTGTGATTTAGACTAATCTTTTTCAAAACACATTTTTTGCAATGTCTCTTTAAATTCAGGCGAGGGAGTGAACACGACCCGCATCTGTTTGATATGACCGGCAGTGAAGCTGTCCGGATCAGATACTCCCTCGCTGGAGAGAGAGAGGCGCAGTGTGCCGAAGTTGTTCAGGCTCACGCTGTATCCTTCCGTCAAGTAGCGTGGAATCTCATCCACCATGTTCTCGATCACATTCATCACATCGCCCCTGGAGAGGGATGACTTTGCCGCGATCCCTCTGCTCAGCTGGTAGTTGTTTATTGTTCCCGCTTTCACCGGACTGGCGTACCATTTTCTGCGGGCTTCCGGTTCGAGGGGATTGGCTTTTTGGATTAATCTGTACTTCATGCAGGTATGTTTTTTTTGATTTCTCCATTCAAGGGTGGTGCAACGACAAAAAGGGAATTTGAAATTCCCTGGATGTTTTCAAACAGCTGTTTCCCGATTCGTTTCATTTTCGTTCCGTTTGTAGCAGTATTGCCGAACGTTTCTAAATTTTGTTCTGACCGTTTGTCGTTTTTTTTCGAATGACTTATTTTTGTGTCTCTGACCGCTTAGAGAGATTGATCCCTCCTGATGACCACCACATATTTAGATGGCAAACATACGCTTTTCCCGTGCCTGTCGTTAGGATTTATGATCTTTATTATAGGATAAACTGCGCTTTAACACTTTCTTATCTTAGTACAATCTGCGCAGATAAGTTTGCTAAATCGCACTTAGATAGCTGATTATTTATGCTATATGTCGATCTAAAAAGAAACGACTGTTTTCTTATTTTTTCTACATATTGTTAGAGTGACTGTTTTGTGATTTTACATCTTCTGTTTCGCTGTTTTTGCTAATCCACTTCTGCAATGGAGGCGGCATCAGACAAAAATTTTTTACAAATATACAACTTTGTTGTTGAAAACAAAAAATCTTTAATAAAATATGGCCTCCCTACCCCGTTTTTTTTGTTCTACCCCTCCTTCTTTACGGGAAGTCGCTGGTACTGAGTAGGTGTGAGACCGGTGTGTTTCTTGAATATCCGTGAAAAATAATTGACATCAAATATGCCACATTCAGCTGCAACCTCACCGATGGTTTTCTGTTGCGATGAAAGGATCTTGCGGGCATGACTCATCTTTACATGCAGGATATAAGTGGAGGAAGGTTTGCCAGCCACGCTGTTCAGACGTCTGTTCAGCTGTGATAAGCTGATGGCCAGTTCATCTGCCAGCATGTTGGGTGAGAAATTGGGATTCTGAATCTCTCTGTGAATGATATCTGTCACCTCTCTCAGGAAATCCAGATGCTGCGTGCTTATCTCCTCTTTTTTCTCGCTGCTGGCAACTGCCCTTCGGTATTTTTCCTTCATCACATTACGGGATTCCAGAAGCTTTTCCACCCATATTTGTAATTCATCTGCGCGAAAGGGTTTTGATAAAAATGCATCTGCCCCGCATTTTAGTATTTCCAGGCGTTCTCCGGCTTCGTTCCGCGAAGAGAGGATGATTACCGGTATGTGGTTAAGCAAGGGGGAGGTACGTAGTTCCCGGCACAGTTCAGTTCCATTGTTGCGGGAAATACTGCTGTCGGCAATGATGACGTTTGGGGGGGATACCTTTGCCATTTCCAGAGCCTTGGTTCCGCTTGTGGCATGTAACAGGTGATACCTGTGCTGATCGAACAGTGACCCGATATAGAGTGCCATGTCACTGTTTTCCTCTACCAGCAGGATGATTTCTCGCGGATCATTTTTTTGAACCATGGACGAAGGTTTCTCTTCAATTATTGCTCCGACAGTTGTTGGCAGAGGCATCTCTTCCGTTGGGGGCAAGGTTGGGGGGAAAGAGCAATCGGCCTGTCTATTCTTCTTGTCGTGGCGTATGGGGATCAGGATACTGAAGATGCTTCCTTTGCCTTCGCTGCTGTGGATGCCGATGGAGGCATGCATGTGGGAAATCAGTTGCCTGTTCTGGATTGTGTCGCTAGCTGTATCCCCATTCTTGGCAAACAAAGGCGCACGACTGAATGTTTTGAGAAAAAGGGTCATTCCATTTCTACTGATACCCGTGCCGTGATCCACCACTTTGAGGGCTATTTTTTTTCTCTGACGCTCAACGATGACAAATATCCTTGATCCTTCATGGCTGCTTTCCAGCGCTTTGTCCACAAATAGGCGGATGATCTTTTGGAGATATGCCGGATGAAAGTCGGTCTCTATCTCAGTCTCCTCACTCACAAAGACCAACTCAATACCTTTTTTTCGTGTTTGCAGCAGCAATGACTCCGTAACCATCTCCATAAAAGCCACGATGTTGCCATATTTCCAGGCTGAAGGGCCATCTGTGGCGCCAGTCTTACTGGCTTCCAGCAAGCGGTTTGTGAGGTTGTTGAGAATGTGTCCCTGTCGCTCAATAACCGTTAGGTAGGATGCCATGTGGTTCCCTGTATGCTCTTTGACCTCCCGGAGGTGATGGCATAAGCCCAGGATAATGGTCAGTGGTGTGCGAAGTTGATGTGTCATGTCACGGAAGCGGTCTGTTCTGATTTTCTCCTGTTGCCGCAATTTGTGCAGGGTCACGTTTCGCTGCACCAGCAGAATCAGCAATAGCACTGTTGCGATGACCAGCACTAAAATGATCAGGAGATAGGGCATCATTTCAGGGAAATAGTCTGTTGGGAAGAATAACTGTTTGTTCACCACTGTTCGATTTTGGACAAATATGTCACCGGATTTCACATACAATATTACCACTTATTTTTGCAATTAACAAAAGGTGCGGTTTATATCTACACATGAAAATGATGCCTGACAGATGTCAGTTTTCAGCTTTCAGATTCCGCTTACCTGATCCTGTAGGAGACAGAGAGGTTGAGCATGGGCCACCAGTTGAGTGTCTCCTGCGATACCGGTAGCTC
>JADLKK010000051.1 GCA_016839025.1 Proteiniphilum sp. | reverse complement strand
CCTGATGAACGGCAACGCTTACCGTTTGCAGATGCAGTCAATAGAGGTGCTGAAAGAGAAGCTGGGCGTGGAAGATAACCGTTTCCGCTTCTTCTGATCCGTTCATCCCTGTTATCATACCGAAAAAGGGCTGACCCGTGCGGGTCAGCCCTTTTTCCTATCTGCGTGTTGCCAGGTGTCATTACTGCACCAGGATCTCTCCCTTCTGTTCCAGCTGCAGGGTTTTACTGGGCTGGTCACAAACCTCGGTGGGGCCGAAGTACTGGATAGGACCGGGGTAGACATAATCGGTTTCAACTGCCCATTTGTCGCGCTGGCTGACAAAGTATTTGAAAGGCGCTCCATTTAGTTCCACCAGGGCTTTCTGGATCACAGGCTTCATCTCACCGTGGCGTCGTTCCATGTTCATCATCATGGTGATGGGTATGCCGCCGGCCACCCATTCAGCCGCGGGTGCTGTGGTGTTTCGTACCGATGACATGTACCCCGTTTTGTCGGCAGCTACCAGCATCGATGCGGTGTAGCCCAGCGAGTAGCAGTAGTCGGCGTCGTAGTTGGAGGGAGCGGCACAGCGTCCTTCGTAACCAAAGAAATGGGTGATGGTGGCGAACTTGCCGGTATACCGGCCCTCTTTCTTCCATTGGTCGAGTTTTTTCTTGACCATTTCGGCCAGCAGCTTCTCGGTCTCAATAAGCGACACCTGCACGTTGCCGTGTGGGTCACGGTCGAGGGTGAGCTGCCGGGCAACCGTTTCTGGCAGGCTGGCATAGATCTCCGCGTTTTTGGGTGACAGCTTGCTGATGATGTAATCCCGCTTGCCGGAGCGGCGTACCAGGTCAAACTCCTCCTGGTTGTGTGCCAGGAAGTCGTTCAGTTCGCTGATCAGCTTCTTCATGGCAGGGATGAACTCGATCAGCCCTTCGGGGATGACCACTGTTCCGAAGTTGAGACCCTTTTCTGCCCGGTTGGCAATGACGGCAGCAATCTGGTCGATGATCTGGTCGAGCGACCATCCCTTTTCCTCCACCTCTTCCGAGATGATGCAGAGGTTGGGATGTGTCTGCAGCGCGCATTCCAGGGCGATATGTGAAGCCGAACGCCCCATTACCTTGATAAAGTGCCAGTACTTGCGTGCCGAGTTGCAGTCGCGCTGTATGTTGCCTATCAGCTCTGAATAGACCTTGCATGCGGTATCAAAGCCGAAGGAGGTCTCAATCTGTTCGTTCTTGAGGTCGCCGTCGATGGTCTTGGGGCAACCGATCACCTGCACCCCTGCGTGGATGGATGCGTAGTACTCGGCGAGTACACAGGCGTTGGTGTTGGAGTCATCCCCGCCAATAATGACCAGTGCCTTGATATGCAGTTTTTTCAGGATCTCCAGTCCCTTATCGAACTGTTCCTTGGTCTCCAATTTGGTGCGTCCCGATCCGATGATGTCGAACCCTCCGGTATTGCGGTATTCATCAATGATTTCATCGGTCAGCTCCTTGTACTGGTGGTCCACCAGTCCCCCGGGTCCCAGGATGAAGCCATAGAGCTTGCTGTCACGATGCAGCCGTTTGATGCCGTCGAAGATGCCGGCGATGACATTGTGTCCGCCCGGAGCCTGTCCGCCCGAGAGGATCACACCCACGTTACAGGGTTGGTCACTGCCTGGTTCACCCTGGCTACTGGTGAAGGTGACGATTGGCATTCCGTAGGTGTGGGGGAACAGTTTTTCAATCTCCTCCTGATCGCGTACCGACCGGGTAGCAGCCCCCTCCTCCATTTTTACGTTGCCCTTCAATCCTTCGGGCATTTTGGGCTCATAGGCAGCTCTCGCAATTTGTAAAGCGCTTTTTGTCATTGGAATGAATTTTTATGATGATTTGCTATCTTTTTGTGAAGTACCATTTGGAGCATCAAAAATAGCATTTTTTGTTGGTTTAAACGAACAATTTCGCCATCTTTACCATTTATATCATTATTCTCACAGCTATATTGACCAATGAATGCCAAAAACGAATTAGGTAACATGGACATTGAAGCCCTTGAGGCTTTGTATCAGAAATATAAGGAATCCCCGGAGAATGTAGAGGAGAGCTTCCGTTTTTTCTTTCAGGGATTTGATCTGGCTACAGCCCATTATCCTGCCAGGCATGAGGCTGTGAAAGAATTGAACGGCCATTCCCCCAAAGAGATAGCCGTGATGCGGCTGATCAATGGTTACCGCCGCCGCGGCCATCTCTTCACCAAGACCAATCCGGTACGCACCCGTCGCAGCTATTCCCCCACCCTGGCCATTGAAAATTTCGACCTGTCGGAAAGCGATCTCGATACACTGTTTGAGGCAGGTAAGGAGATTGGCCTGGGCAGGAGCACCCTGCGCAATATCATTGCACATCTGGAGGAGACCTACTGCAAGTCGATCGGTGTGGAGTATCGCTATATGACCAAACCGGAGATCGTACAGTGGCTCCAGGTGAAGATGGAGAGTAGCCGCAACAGTGCAATTTTCCCGAAAGAGGCGAAGCTGCGGATCCTGGACCGGCTGATCGAGGCATCCGGCTTTGAGGATTACCTGCACAAGAAATTTGTGGGACAGAAACGATTTTCACTTGAGGGTTCCGAGTCGATTATCCCGGCATTGGATGCCATGATCACCCATGCAGGGGCCTTCGACGTGAATGAGATGGTGCTGGGGATGGCACACCGTGGACGGCTCAACGTGCTGACCAACATCATGAAGAAACCCTACTCGCAGGTGTTTCGCGAGTTCAACGCCCAGAACTATGAGGAGGAAATCAGGTATGGGGATGTGAAGTACCACCTGGGATACAACAATACCATCGATTATGAGGGACGGACCATCTCCATCAGCCTGGCTCCCAACCCGTCGCACCTTGAGGCGGTAGCTCCTGTGGTGCAGGGGATTGCACGGGCAAAGCTGGAAAATGAACATGACTTTGTCGACGACTCCGTATTGCCCATCCTGGTGCACGGTGATGCTGCCATCGCCGGACAGGGGGTGGTCTACGAGACGATTCAGTTCTCCAAGTTGCAGGGTTACAAGACCGGAGGCACCATCCACCTTGTGATCAATAATCAGGTGGGGTTCACCACCAGCTATCTGCAGGCTCGTTCCAGCACCTACTGTACCGATGTGGCCAAGGTAACCCAGTCGCCGGTATTTCATGTAAACGGTGACGATATCGAGGCGATGGTCTATGTGGCGAAACTGGCGTTGGAGTTCCGGCAGATGTTCAATATCGATGTTTTTATTGATCTGCTTTCCTACCGCAAGTATGGGCACAACGAGGGGGATGAGCCACGCTTCACGCAACCGGAGTTGTATGACATCATTGCGAGACACAAGAATCCCCGGGATATCTATGCCGATAAATTGATCGGTGAGGGGGTGATCAGCCGTCAGGCGTTCGACGAACGGGTGGCAGCCTTTCATCAGCGGTTGGAGGAGGCTTATGAAGCCTCCCTTTCCACCAGCCGCCTTAATCTGCAGCCCTTTTTTGCGGGGAAATACAAGGAGATCCGATTTCCGGAGCCATCTGATTTTCACGGGCCTACTGATACCCGTATTCCCAGGGAATTGTTTCTGCAGTTGGCGGAGCGGATCACCACCCTGCCTGAGGGGATGACGTTCTTCAACAAAACGGTGCGGCTCTTTGCCCAGCGGGCAGCCATGATCGGTGAGGACTCATACGATTGGGCAATGGGTGAATTGATGGCCTACGCTTCGCTGGCATGGGAGAAACATACGGTACGGCTGAGTGGTCAGGATTCCGAGCGGGGTACCTTCTCACACCGCCATGCGGAAATCATCACCGGGGACGGAAAGGAGAAATATTTCCCGCTGAAGAACCTGGGTGGAGAGCAGGCTGCTGTGCGCGTATACAACTCTCCCCTCAACGAGTATGGCATCCTGGGCTTCGAGTATGGCTATGCGTTGGCTCATCCGGATGGTCTCACCATCTGGGAGGCACAGTTCGGCGACTTTTACAACGTGGGGCAGGTGATCGTGGATCAGTATATCGCTGCTGCCCAGGAGAAATGGGGTGTCAAATCGGGACTGGTGATGTTGCTGCCACATGGTTACGAGGGACAGGGTGCCGAGCACTCTAGTGGTCGCCTGGAGCGGTTTCTGAGTCTCTGTGCCAACTACAACCTGCAGGTGGTGAACTGTAGCACCCCGGCCAACTTCTTTCATGTGTTGCGGCGACAGCTTCACCGCGATATCCGGGTACCGCTGATCGTTTTCACGCCCAAGAGCCTGCTGCGTCATCCGGAGTGCACCTCGTCGCTTGCCGAGTTTACCGAAGGTGCTTTCCGGGAAGTGATTGACGCTACTCTCCTGGGCGATCGCTCGAAGGTGAAGAGATTGCTGTTTTGCAGCGGAAAAATATACTATGAGCTGTCTGCAGCGCATCGGGAATCAGGCAGGGACGATCTTGCCATCATCCGCATCGAGCAGCTCTATCCCTTCCCGGAGATGCAGCTGGAAGCGGTGGCTGCGCACTATCCGGCAGAAGCCGAATGGGTATGGGTGCAGGAGGAGCCACTCAACATGGGAGCCGCCACCTTTGTGAGGCAGCAGTTGGGCGACGGTCGTTTGCGTCTCATCGGCCGACCGGCCAGCGGGGTCACTGCCGAAGGCCTCACGGCGCAGCACAAGATCAACCAGGCTGCGATCATTCAGCAGGCAATCAATGTCACCCCCTGATACAACTTCCCATCTGAATCAATCTTTTTCAATCTGACTAAAAATGACACCAATAGAGATCAAAATACCGAGTCCCGGAGAATCGATCACCCATGTGGAACTGACGCGCTGGCTGGTAGCCGATGGGTCTGTGGTTCGGAAGAACAGCGAAATCGCCGAGTTGGAATCGGAAAAGGCAACCCTGATGCTGGTCGCAGATGAGAGTGGCAGGATCACCTTCATGGCTGCCGAGGGTGAGATGCTGGAAGTGGGTTCCGTAGCTTGCGTGATCGACCCCTCGGTGAAGCCGGAAGAAACCGAAGAAGCAGTAGAAACCGAAAACGCAGTGGAAAGCGAAGCAACAGAAAGGGCACCCTTGAAGCCGGGAAAGGGACATGTTGAGGTGGAGCAGGATGCCGCTGTTATAGGAGCAGGAGAAGGATATGGGCAGGTGAAGTTCACTCCTTTGGCTGCCAGGGTGATGGAGGAGAACGACCTGTCGGTAGAGGATGTGATCCGGGGACTTCGCCGTCTTCGTCGCGAGGATGTAGAGGCGGTGATGGCTGCGGCGGGCAACACCGCTACGTCGGGATTGCGCCAGCCTGCAAGCAGGGAAAGCCGCAGTGAACGGTTGAGCTCGTTGCGCAGGAAGCTGAGTGAGCGTCTGGTATCGGTGAAGAATGAGACCGCCATGCTCACCACCTTCAACGAGGTGGACATGAAGCCGGTTATGGATCTGCGTAAGCGTTATCAGCAGCAGTTCACGGAGAAGCATGGTATCAAGCTGGGGATGATGTCCTTCTTTTTGAAGGCATGTGCCATAGCCCTCCAGGAGTATCCCACTGTGAATGCCATGATGGAGGGTGAGAACCTGGTGAGCTACGACTATGCCGATATCTCGGTTGCGGTGAGTGCCCCCAAAGGGTTGATGGTGCCGGTGATCCGCAATGTGGAGAGCCTCACGCTGGCAGAGATTGAGAAGGCCATTGCCGTGGTGGCTGAGAAAGCACGCGGTGGCAAGCTTTCCATCCCGGAGATGACCGGCGGCACCTTCACGGTTACCAATGGTGGCGTGTTTGGTTCGATGATGTCTACACCGATCATCAATCCCCCGCAATCGGCCATCCTGGGCATGCACAACATCCTGGAACGTCCGGTAGCCGTGGAGGGGCAGGTGGTGATCCGGCCGATGATGTATGTAGCGTTGTCGTACGATCACCGGGTGATCGACGGCAAGGATTCGGTCGGCTTCCTGGTACGGGTAAAGCGATTGCTGGAGAAGCCGCTGGATATGCTCTTCGGTGGCAGCGGCAGTGAGAAGGCGTTGCTGGATCTTTAACCGTCCGGTTCGCTTATTCCGATCTGCCCACGATGGAGAATCGGGCGAACTTTAGCAGCAGTTGTTTCTTGCCGGCCGATTCAAAATCGACGAAAGCGCGGCGGTCGCTACCTCCCATCTCAATGGCGGTGACCACTCCGCGGCCAAATCGTTCGTGCTCGATGGTATCTCCTTCCTGCAACTCCTTTGCCTCTTTTGAGAGAGAGGCGGAAGAGTAGCTCTGCTGCAGCGATACCCCCTGCTTGGGAGGAGTGAAGGCAGGCTCTTTTTCCAGTCGTTTTTTCCGCATCGATCCCCAGAAATCGTCTGTCTCCTCCTTCTTTCTCCTTCCCAAGGCAGTCTGGCGATCCATGTTAAGGTATGCCGGATCGATGTCATTCAGGAAGCGACTCTCCCGTGCGGGATTGGTCTGCCCGTTGCGGAAGCGGCTTTTGGCATAGGTGATGGTGCAGGATTCCCTGGCCCGGGTGAGGGCCACATAAAAGAGTCGTCGTTCTTCCTCCAGGCCCCTCATTTCGGTGCGGGCCATGGGTGAGGGAAAGAGATCTTCTTCCATGCCCACCACGAAGACATGGTTAAACTCAAGTCCCTTGGCGGAGTGTATCGTCATCAGCGTTACCTTCTCATTCTCCGCTTCCCGGTCGGTATCCTGGTCGGTGAGCAGCGACACCTCCGAGAGGAAATCGGCCAGCCGGTTCTGCTCCTCCCCCTGTTCCTGTCGTGTGGCGACAAACTCGTTCATGGCGTTGAGCAACTCCTGGATGTTCTGGGTACGGCTCATTCCCTCCGGAGTCATGTCCTCGTAGGCTTCGGCAGCGATGCCGCTCTTGCGGATTACCTCCTGTGCCAGTTCAAAAGCGTTGAGGCTCTTATTCTTTTCGATGAATCCGCTGACAAGCGTGTGGAATCCTTCCAGCTTTCGTGCTGTTCCGGCGTGTACCCCGAGGGAACAGGCCTCGGGGGCGGCCAGCACCTGCCAGAGGCTGACCTGATGCTGCTGCGCTGCGAGGGCAATTTTGGCAACCGTCACATCGCCAATACCGCGTGTGGGATAATTGATGATGCGGCGAAACGCCTCCTCGTCGTTCGGGTTGACGATCAGGCGGAAGTAGCTGATCACATCCTTGATCTCCTTCCGTTGGTAGAAAGAGAGTCCTCCATAGATGCGATAGGGGATGTTGTTCTTGCGCAGCGCCTCCTCGAAGATGCGTGACTGTGCGTTGGTGCGGTAGAGGATAGCGAAGCTGCTGTAGGGGACATGTTTCTCGAGCCTCATCCGGCTGATCTTGTTGGCTACGATCAGTCCCTCCTCGAAGTCGGAGAAGGCACTCTTCACCTCAATTTTCTCCCCCACATCGTTGCTGGAGAAGACCTCCTTGAAGATCTGCTCACTGTTCTTCCTGATGAGGCTGTTGGCCGCATTCACGATGTTCTGTGTGGAACGGTAGTTCTGCTCCAGTTTGAAGATTTGTGTGTCGGGGTAGTTTGATCTGAACTTCAGGATGTTGTCGATATTTGCCCCGCGAAAGGAGTAGATGCTCTGGGCATCATCTCCCACCACGCACACCCGGTGGTGCTTGTCGGCCAGCTGCTTCACAATGAGGTGCTGTGCGAAGTTGGTATCCTGGTACTCATCCACCAGTATGAATTGAAACTGGTTGCGGTATCGCTCCAGTATGTCCGGGTGGTCGCGGAAAAGAATGTTGGTGTAGAGCAGCAGGTCGTCGAAGTCCATGCTGTTGCCAGCCCGCAACCTTTGCTGGTAGCGGTTGTATATCTCGCTAAGTGATGGCCTGCGTGCCTGCCGGTCATACTCCATCAGCTCGCCGTTAGCGGCATACATGGCCGGGGTGATCAGGCTGTTCTTGGCCCTGGAAATCTGGTTGTGTACCCCGCCTGGTTTGTACTGTTTGTCATCCAGCTCCATCTCCCGGATGATCAGTCTGATCAGGTTTTTGGAGTCGGCGGTATCGAAGATGGTGAAGTTGGGGCGGAAGCCTATTGCCTCCGCCTCGTTGCGGAGGATGCGGGAGAAGATGGCGTGGAAGGTGCCCATCCAGAGGCGGCGGGCCTGTTTTTCTCCCACCAGTTGCGCGATGCGGCTCTTCATCTCGCGTGCCGCCTTGTTGGTAAAGGTAAGTGCCAGCAGGTAGTAGGGTGGGAGTCCCTGCTCCAGGAGCCAGGCGATCTTATAGGTGAGTACACGAGTCTTCCCCGATCCGGCGCCTGCGATCACCAGCGAGGGTCCGTCGCAGAACTCTACGGCTGCCCGCTGTGCCTCGTTGAGGTTGTCGAGGAACGATGCGGTTTGCTTTTCTTCTCTCTTTGGATGCATGGATACAAAAGTAGCACTTTTATGGTGAATACGGCAAAAAAAACCGCTCTCGGTTGAGAGCGGCCCTGTGCATCTTGTTCTTTCCCACAATTACCTGAAGGTATAGCGGAAGCTGAGTGCAAAGCCGCTGTACCAGTAATCGTTGTAGTTGTTGGTGAAATTTATCGATGGTTTCCAGTCGAGTGACGCGGTGAATGGCGCCCTAGGGAAGATGTACTCCAGGCCGGCGATCACGTCGGCTCCCAGCAGAAGAGTGCCATCGTAGTTGTCCCTGTCCTTGTGGATGCCTCCCAGGTGGGCACCGATACCGAGGTACCAGTCAAGGTTGGGAGCACCTACCACCGGTTGCTGGTATTCATAGAGTCCTGTCAGCTGGAAATGGCGGGGGGATGCGGAAAGAATGAACTCAGCCGCATTTGCCGGTGCGAAGAATTTCTTCAGTGTGAGTCCGTTGTCGTATCCCAGGCGCACACCAAACGCCGTGTTGTAGTTCTGTGCCTGCAGTGTAGCTGCAAATGCAGTAATCAGGAGTGCTGCAAAAAAGATTTTTTTCAGTTTCATAAGTCGATGTTTTAAAATGAATAAAAAGCTATTCTCTGATAGTTAGTGTTTTGGTTTTCTTCAATGAATAACAATTGATCATCCTATTTGTTTAACATCCCTTTAAAAAAGTGTGCCGGCACCTCGCTCTTTTGCGGTTCTCTTGCCGTAACATTCCCTGCAAAGCGGTTGGAGGGTCGTGTATCTATTTTCCTTTTACAATTTTCCTGATTTCGTTCAGCTTGTTGAGAGCCTCGATGGGAGTCAGGTTGTTGATCTCGAGGTTGAGGATTTCGTCGCGTACCTGGCTGAGGATCGGATCATCGAGCTGAAAGAAGCTAAGCTGATACCCTTCCCGCTTGTCGATGAAGTCATGGATCGGTTTGCTGATTCCCTCTTTTCGACCGTTCGACTCCATCTCCCCCAGGATGGCATCGGCGCGGCGGGTGATGCTCTGTGGCATCCCCGCCATGCGAGCCACATGGATCCCGAAACTGTGTTCGCTGCCACCGGGCATCAGCTTGCGGAGGAAGATCACCCGGTTGTCGATCTCTTTCACCGCCACGTTGTAGTTCTTGATCCGCTTGAACGACTTCTCCATCTCATTGAGCTCATGGTAGTGGGTTGCAAAGAGTGTCTTGGCACGTGCGCGGGGGTGCTCATGGATGTACTCCACGATGGCCCAGGCGATGGAGATGCCGTCGTAGGTGCTGGTGCCGCGTCCCAGTTCGTCGAAGAGGATGAGGCTTCTCTCAGAGAGGTTGTTGAGGATGCTTGCCGCCTCGTTCATCTCCACCATGAAGGTCGATTCACCCAGAGAGATGTTGTCGGAGGCGCCCACGCGGGTGAAGATCTTGTCCACCAGTCCGATGGTGGCCGCCTCTGCGGGGACGAAGGATCCGATCTGTGCCATCAGTGTGATCAGCGCCGTCTGTCGGAGCAGGGCCGACTTGCCGGCCATATTGGGCCCGGTGATGATGATGATCTGCTGGGTATCGTTGTCGAGGAAGAGGTCGTTGGCGATGTAGGGCTCGTCGGGGGGCAGCTCCCGTTCGATCACCGGGTGGCGTCCGTTACGGATCCCGATGGCATCGGAGCGGTTGATCACCGGACGGATGTAGTTATACTGGCCAGCCACCGTGGCGAAGGAGAGCAGGCAGTCGATCCGGGCTATCAGGGTTGCGTTGACCTGAATGGCCGGGATGTAGTTGAGGATATGTTCCACCAGTGCGGCGTAGATCCTGTTCTCCAGGGCAATGATCTTCTCTTCCGCTCCCAGTATCTTCTCTTCATACTCCTTCAACTCTTCGGTGATGTAGCGTTCCGCACTTACCAGTGTCTGCTTGCGGATCCATCCCCCCGGCACCTTCTCTTTGTGGGTATTGCGCACCTCGATATAGTAGCCGAAGACATTGTTGAATGCCACCTTCAGCGATGGGATTCCGGTGCGTTCGCTCTCCCGCTGCTGCAGCTGCATCAGGTAATCCTTGCCGCTATAGGCAATCTGTCGCAGTTCGTCGAGCTCGTTGTCTACTCCCTTGCCAATGAATCCTCCCTTGTGCATCAGTGCCGGAGGGTCGGTGACCATCTCCTTCGCAATGCGATCTCTCAGGGGGATACATGGATCGAGTCTTTTCCCCATCTCTTCGAGGCTTTTCTCCCCCGAGGCAAGGAAAGCCTCGCGGATCGGTTCCAGTGCGGTGAGTGCCACCCTGAGTTGCACCACCTCGCGCGGGGTGATACGTCCCACGGCGGCCTTGGAGATGATCCGTTCGAGGTCGCCAATCAGTGCGATCTGTTCTGTGAGCAGCTCTGTCAGATCCGTTTGCCGAAAGAAGTTCTCCACCACGTTGAGCCGTTCATTGATCTCCTTCTCCTCCTTCAGGGGAAAGAGCAGCCAGCGGCGTAAGAGGCGTGAGCCCATGGGAGAGATGGTCTTGTCGAGCACGCTGAGCAGTGTCTTGCCCCCTTCGTTCATGGGGGTGACCAGCTCGAGGCTGCGCACGGTGAACCGGTCTAGCCGCATGTAACGCTCCTCCTCGATCCGGCTCAGCGCGTTGATATGTCCTATTTGTGTGTGTTGTGTGAGGTCGAGGTAGTGCAGGATCGCTCCTGAGGCGATGATGCCCAGAGGGAGGTGTTCCACGCCAAACCCTTTGAGGCTTTTGGTACCGAAGTGGTTGAGCAATCGGTCGCGTGCCGCCTCATCCGTAAAGACCCAGTCCTCCTGCTCCGAAAGGAGCCATGCGTTGCCGAAGGTCTCCTCCACTTTTCTGCGGTTTCCCCGTTCCACCAGGAGTTCTTTTGGGGAGAAGCCGGCGAGCAGCTTGTCCATATCGGCTCGTTCTCCTTCGGTAGTAAGGAATTCACCGGTGGAGATATCGAGAAAGGCGATGCCGTAGCGGTTGTTTTTGCCGAAATGGAGGGAGCCGAGGAAGTTGTTCTCCCGGTGGTTCAGTATGGTGTCGTTGATGGATACGCCGGGTGTCACCAGCTCGGTGATTCCCCGTTTCACCAGCTTTTTCGTCAGCTTGGGATCCTCCAGCTGATCGCAAATCGCCACCCTCTTGCCGGCACGCACCAGTTTGGGCAGGTAGGTGTCGAGTGCATGGTGCGGGAATCCTGCCAGCTCCACAAACTGGGCTGCGCCGTTGGCGCGCCGGGTAAGGGTGATGCCCAGTATCTCGGAGGCGATGATGGCATCGTCGGAGAAGGTCTCGTAAAAGTCGCCTACGCGGAACAGCAGGATGGCGTCGGGATGTTTTTTCTTGATCTCGACATACTGCTTCATCATCGGTGTCTCTGCTATCTTCTTTGCCACGGGCTTCTCCTTTGTTGTTTAAAGAAGCGAAATTACAAAAAAACGGGGAGTTTCAAAGCGAATTTTCCTTTCTGATTTCCCCTGTGCAGCCACCCTGTCCCGGTTCTGTTTCTTCCAAAACGGATCAACCCTGCAAATGGAACATCTCGTTTGTCCGTTTGCAGGGATCAGATCAGCAAGCGTCGCAGTTCCTTCACTCCTGCCGAAGCTCCCATTCGGAGGTGGTGTATATCGTAGCGGCGGGTGGAAACATCCTTGGGGTCGATCAGGTAGACCGGCACGTTTTTGCGCACCTCGTCGAGCAGGCCCGCCGCGGGGTAGACATTCATTGAGGTGCCGATGATGACGAAGATGTCGGCTTGACGGGTGATTTGCTCCGCTTCCGCCATCAGGGGTACCGCCTCCCCAAACCAGACAATATGGGGTCGGAGCTGGAATCCCTTCTCACAGTGATCTCCTATGCGGATGTCGCTGTCGGCCGGGTCCAGTTCGTAAACGAGCGTTTCGTCGCCCGTGGAACGGGCTTTCATCAGTTCGCCATGGAGATGGAGTACCCTGCTGCTGCCGGCCTGCTCGTGAAGGTTGTCGATGTTCTGAGTGATGATATGCACCTCGTACTCCTTCTCCATTGTAGCCAGTACCCTATGTCCATCGTTGGGGCGGGTCTTCAGCAACTCGCGGCGGCGCATATTGTAAAAGCTGAGAACCAGTTCCGGATCGGCGGCAAAGCCTTCGGGGGTGGCTACCTGTTCCACGGGGTATCGTTCCCATAACCCTCCCGAGTCCCGGAAGGTGGCGATTCCGCTCTCCGCGCTCATTCCTGCACCTGTCAGTACAACTAATTTCTTTTTCATCAATCCGTTCTGTTACCTGCTTCATTGGCAAATATAGTTTTTTATTGTGTGAAAAGGGAGATAATTCAACTTAAAATCGTACTTTTGTGCCCAACTATCTTAAAAGAAAAAAGTGAATGGATAAATTGAGTTACGCCCTCGGGATGAGTATGGCCTCAAATCTGATGAACTCGGGATTACGCAATATTGATGTGGAATCATTTACCGATGCCTTCAGCTGCATCGTTCAGCATACGCCTCCGTCGATTACTCCCCAGGAAGCCAACCAGGTGATACAGGATTTTTTCAGCCAGCGTCAGGATGAGGTGCTGACCCGTAACCTGGAAGAGGGAAAGGCATTTCTGGCCGAGAACAGTAAGAGCGAAAAAGTGGTAACCCTGCCCAGTGGCCTGCAGTATGAAGTGCTGGCAGAGGGAGAAGGAGCCACTCCTTCCGCCACAGACAAGGTGAAATGCCATTATCATGGTACGCTGCTCGATGGCACTGTTTTCGATAGCTCCGTGGAGCGTGGCCAGCCGGCCGTCTTCGGGGTGAACCAGGTGATCAAGGGGTGGGTGGAAGCCTTGCAGCTGATGTCGGTTGGTTCCAGGTGGCGCCTTTTTGTCCCCTCTCATCTGGCGTACGGTGAGCAGGGCGCCGGCAACTCCATCGAGCCCAATTCGACCTTGATCTTCGATGTGGAGCTGCTCGGTATTGAGTAGCTTCCCTGTAGGGGAGACAGCATATTTGCAGAAAGTTACATTCTCAACAAACAAATAAGTAAATCAACAATGAAGAAAACAATTTTGGGCACTTTCAGTGCCATGACCGTGATGGCGGTGATGATGGTTTCGTGTGGCGGAGCCTCTACCCCCAAGACCTCGCTGAAGAATTCCGTAGACAGTGTATCCTATGCATACGGGGTGAGCATGACCGATCAGGGCCTGGTTCAGTTTCTGGAGCAGACCGGAGTTCTGGTGAGCACATCGAATATCGAGTTCGATTATCAGTCGCGCATCACCGCAGCCGACTCAACCCAGAAAAAAATACTGGAGAAAGAGATGAATGCGAAGCTTGATTCACTCAACAAGATCAACGCTCCCCGTCTCAATCAGTTTATCAAGGGACTCACCGAAGGGATGGGACAGGAAGAGAAGTCAGCCTATGCCAATGGTTTGAGCATCGGTGTGCAGTTCTCACAGCAGATGTTGCCGCAGTTTAACAGCATGCTTTTTGGTAGCGACTCCTCCAAGACGATCAGCAAGGATCAGGTACTCGCAGGCATTATCTCCGCGCTGAAGAACCAGGAACTGGCCATCAGCAAGATGGATGCAAACGGTATGGTACAGACGGCAGTAGAGGAAGCACAGGCCGAAGAGCAGCAGCGTCAGGAGGAAAATCTCAAGACACAGTATGCTGATAGTATTGCCGCCGGTGATGTCTATATGGCGGATAACGCCAAAAGAGAAGGAGTGGTAACTCTCCCCAGCGGCCTGCAGTATGAGGTTCTTCGTGCCGGTAACGGACCGATGCCCACCGATACCGATCGGGTGAAGGTGCATTATCACGGTACCCTTATCAATGGAGCGGTGTTCGACAGCAGTGTGGATCGTGGCGAGCCTGCCACATTTGGTGTGAACCAGGTCATTCCCGGTTGGACCGAAGCGCTTAAGCTGATGCCGGTAGGATCGAAGTGGAGACTCTATATCCCCTATGACCTGGCTTACGGCTCTGCCGACCGTGGCACCATCAAGCCTTTCTCCAACCTGATTTTCGACGTAGAATTGATCAGTATCGAGAAATAGAGAAATTCGAATCTACTGAATAAGAGAACCACCCCTCGGGGTGGTTTTTTGTTTTGGCCGCATGATTGCTGTTCCCGGAAAGTGTGAACCGCTGTCGATGGGTCGTGATCCAACCCGCAATCCGGCATCGGAAATTCTGATCGCAGATTGATGGTGTGAATATCTTTCCTGTAATTATGAAGAATAAAGGGATGGTTTGCTTACTTTTTTTATCTGATTCTGGCTCGTTTGATGTTAAAAATGACAGATTGGATGCGTAAAAGTTGCAGGATGTATTCCAATGATGTATATTTGCTGGCTTTTACGGACAATGGTTATCATCGTAGATTATTTGTTAATTGTCGTATTTGACAGAATGATTTACGGCAGGGTGTTTGGGCACGAAGTGTAAAGAGGATCCCTTATTATGTTTCTGTTTGTTGCTTTTTTTGAAAAAAATATACGAAAAATTATTTATTTAAAATAATTGGCATATATTTGCGAAGCAGACACCTTTCTTTAGGTATGTTAATTATGTGATACATCTTTAAGAAGTGGTAAAAGGTGTGAATTGGATGTGGTTTTTGCCACTATGTTATTGGAAAAAAACTATTGTAAAAAGGCTATTATGAAATGAGATAACTTATTTACCTATGTTGTGTGTGATCGTTTTACACATAAAATAACCATACACTTTCCATACAATTGACTGATTTAAACATATTATCAAGTATTTAATTAAAAGTAGAGTTTATGAAAAGAAAACTAATGATGTTTTTATCCCTTTTCTTTTTGGGAATAGGGATTATATCTGCTCAGACACAGGTACGGGGTACCGTGGTGGATGATACAGGAGAGCCGGTAATCGGTGCAACCATTCAAATTAAAGGTACCTCACAGGGTACGGTTACCGATTTTGATGGTAATTTTACTTTAACTGCTCCTGCAAACGGAACCCTTGTTATTTCCTATGTAGGGTATGAATCGCAAGAGGTCGCAGTGCGTGCAAATGTAAGAGTAGTGTTAATGCCTGATACGCAAATGTTGCAGGAAGTTGTTGTGGTGGGAGCTATGGGGATTGCCCGCCCTCCGAGATCGGTAGGCTTTGGACAAACAGTTGTAGATCCGGATGAAGCGATTCAAAAGGCAGAACCTGACTTATTCCGTTCATTGGATGGGAAAATTCCGGGTGTTCAAATTAGTGGATCGTCTGCCGTTGCCGGGAGCGCCACAAAAGTGTTAATCAGGGGAAATTCATCTTTTCTCGGAAACAATGATCCTTTGTATGTGGTAGATGGCGTTCCATATAGCAATACCGAAGTGGAAACCGGAAACAGGCTTGTGACTGCTGGGGCATATGGTACTGGGATTTCCACACTCGATCCAAATGACATTGAAAGTATGGATATATTGAAAGGTGCTGCAGCAGCTGCACTTTATGGGAGTAGGGCTGCAAACGGTGTCGTCCTTATTACAACCAAATCAGGGAGTAAGAAACAGCGTCCTTCTCAAAAGAAGTTTGAAGTGACGGTTAATTCTTCTTATACCACAGAGAAGATCGCATCATTACCCGAATACCAGAATAGTTATGGGCAGGGGAGCAATTTCCTGTATTCCAATGCCAATGGTTCATGGGGGCCTGCATTTGGCACTCCAGGCATGGAAACGACACCGACATGGGCAAATTATCTGGCGGCTTATCCTGATATGGATCCGACGCAGCCTTATCAGGCATACCCAAATAATGTAAGTGGATTATTCAGAACCGGGGGTATATTGGATAACTCTGTGAACATTATGAGTTACAATGATAAAGGAAATTATAGTGCCACAGTTTCACGTTTGGACCAGGATGGATACATCCCTCACTCTCTATTTGAGCGAAATTCTTTCAGTGTAGGAGGAAATCAGAAACTCGACAATGGACTTGTCATAGGTGGGACCTTGTCTTATTCCAGATCAGTTCAGGATGGACCTTTCTTTGGGGCAGGTAATTATGGTGGCTCCGTCAGCTCATTTGCCCGCACGTTGTTGATGCCCAGAAATATTGATGCAGTAGGGTTGCCTTATGAAACGCCGGATGGTAAAAATCTGTTCCCATTCAGCAGTACAACTGTTGATAATCCACTCTGGTCATGGAAATACAATACG
>JADLKK010000195.1 GCA_016839025.1 Proteiniphilum sp. | reverse complement strand
ATGATTTCGAGCTATTTGAACATACCTTTCCCTTCACGCCCGAGCCGGGTGGTTATTACGGCATCCTGCCGGCTAAAGGAACTGTTGGCAGTGGACTTTTTGGGGACATGGCGGTAAACATAATAGACTACTATGGACTCAGGTATTTCACCTTTCGGGGTAAAGCTGCAGAGGAATAGCGTAGCTCTACCGAAGTGAGGGATCGTTAAAGGTGTCTCCCTGGCGGATATCACCGGTCTGCATCCCTTTACGGAACCAGTAAGTGCGTTGAGCCGCCGTGCCGTGGGTGAATGAGTCCGGTACGCTGTAGCCCATCGATCGCTTCTGGATGGTATCGTCGCCCACTGCTGTTGTGGCGCTGATGGCCGATTCCAGGTCGCCCTGCTCCAGTTGGATCATGTTCATCCGCTGGGCATGATAGACCCACACCCCCGCCAGGAAATCGGCTTGAAGCTCCAGCTTCACGTTCAGACGGTTGTACTCCGTCTCACTGACACGACCACGGTACTGGTTCATCTGGTCGATGATCCCCAGCAGCTTCTGCACGTGGTGACCCACCTCGTGGGCGGTCACATAGGCCATCGCCAGGTCGCCTTTGGCGCCGAACTCCGATTTGAGTTGGTGAAAGAAGTCCAGGTCGATGTACATCTTCTGGTCCGCCGGGCAGTAGAAGGGACCCACCGACTCCGTCGCTCCCCCACATTCCGATACGGTGGCATCGGTGAAGGTGACCAGCGTGGGGTGGATGTAATTCTCATTCAACTGTGTCCGGAAGATTTCCGCCCACACATCGTTGGCACTGTTGAAAACCCCCAGGGTGAAGACCTTCAGATCCTCATTCTCATTCGCACGTGAGGGATCTACCATCTCGGTCGATTCACCGGGTGCGATGCTGCTGACCATGTCAATTGCCTGAAAAGGGTTCTGTCCCAGCAACAGGGCGATGATGGCGATTACGATCGCCCCCAGCCCCCCTACGGCCGCGTTTCGTTTCCCGTGCCCCCTGCCCCTGCGATCTTCGTAGTTGGCTTCGCTGTCGTTTCGGTTAATCCACTTCATACTCCTTGATGTTACTGGGTTTTGTTGATCCATTCATCCACCAGCGGCAGGTCGTAGCCCATCTCTTTGGCCTTGTTGAAATCGGCCCTGGCAGCTACCTTGTCGAACTGATCCAGGCGCACCCGACCCCGCAGGAAATAGAAGTAGGGGTTGTCGCGCTGCGTCGGTTCCACGCTGCGCAGGTCGGCAGATGCCCGGAAGGTCTGCCCGGTATGGACATAGCACTCGGCTCGGTTCAGCAGGATGCTGGGATCGGGGTTGGATTCCGATTCAATCAATCCGGTGTAGATCTTCTCCGCGGCCTCCCAGTTATCCTCCAGCTTGAAGAGCAGAGCCTTGCTCAGCAAGGTAAAGAGGTGAACGGGATCCAGCTCGTTTGCCTTTCGGAAATCAGCCTCCCCTTTTTGCCGCTCATGTAGTTCCAGGAATAATAGACCGCGCCTGTAATAAGCCTCTACCTCTTCGGGATATTGGTTGATCAGCGTGGTATAGTCTTCAATCGCCTCTTCGTAACGACCCATCTCGCTCAGCAGCGAGGCCCTGCGGTGCAGCACCACCTCCGGCATCGGGTTGTTGGCCAGTGCTGCCGTGAAGGAGATGTAGGCATCATCATTAAGTCCCTGCTGCCGCTGAATGATCCCCAGGTTGAGCAACAAGACGGGATTGTTCTCATTCACCGGATCGAGCGACATGGCACGCTGCAAAGCAACGGAGGCACTGTCGAGCCGGTCGGCTTCGATATGGCGGGCGGCATGATCTACCCAACTCTGGTAATCCTGACCCATAACCGATATGGATAGCAGGAAAATGAATAGTAAGAGTATATAATTTTTTCTCATAGAGGGTTCAAAGTGCTGTTATGTGGGCAAATGTAAACAAAAAAACGGTATCTTTGTTGGAATCACTGTAAAATCAAAAACAACATTCCACATGCCCCACGAAATCTTATTCGCACAGGTGCAAACCGCCACCACAGAGTCAGCAACCCCGGTCGTTGAACAGTCGCCCACCGCAGCAGAACTGATCAAAACCGGACAGTTCGAGAAGCTGCTCGATCAGTTTCTCACCGGCAGCATCGATTTTCTCGGCAAGGTTCTGATCGCTCTCCTGATCTTCTATCTGGGGAGATGGATCATCAGGCAGATCGCCAAACCGGTGAACAGGATCTTAAACCGTCGTGTGGATGATACCGCCCTGCGCAGCTTCCTGATGAACATCCTCAACATAGCGCTCTTTGCCACGCTGATCATACTGATCATCAACATCGTGGGGACGAAGCCCGTTTCACTGGTCGCACTAATCGGATCAAT
>JADLKK010000050.1 GCA_016839025.1 Proteiniphilum sp. | reverse complement strand
GGTGCACAAATCATTAAATTTGCACAGATCCATTATTTTCCCGATCTTTGTGGAGGTATGAAAAAGAACTTTAATTTCTTTCTGTCCGTGACAGTGAAATAAAAGTCAAAGAGGCTCGTATTGCCGAGTTTGCATCCCATGTTGCCGAACTCGGGAGTGGCAGGAAACCCGTCATAAAGAATAGCACGAACAGTAGCGTCCCGCCCTCCGGGAATCCAATTGGCATCCGGCATACACAGTCCCAGCGCAAGCCTTCCGGCAGGAAGTCCGGTGGGCAGAAAGGCCATTCGGGGAGCACCCTGCTCCAATCCGAAAATGTAACGGAAACCCAACAGTGGTACCCCGTCTCCGTGTGTCCGGAATGTGGAAAGCCGCTGGAGATGGACGCTGCGATCGTCAGCGCCACACGCCAGGTGGTGGACATTCCGCTTCCGATTGCGGCCACGGTTGTCAACCACATGACGATGCAGGTCAAGTGCTCCTGCGGGCATTGCAGCAAGGGGCAGTTTCCGGAAGAGGTGAATGCTCCCGTATCCTTCGGCCCCAACATCATGGCGATGACATCCTACCTCAGCACTTACCAAAATGTTCCGTTCAAGCGACTCACCCATCTGTACGAGACCATCTTCGGACTCCACATCAGTGAAGGCTCCGTATCGAACATGCTGAAGGCCATGCGGAAATTCTCCAAAACGCCCTACGAAATGATCCGTCAGAAAGTTGCAGAAGGAAAGGTTGCCGGGGCGGACGAAACCGGAATCAACGTGAACGGGAAAAATAACTGGCTCTGGGCTTTCCAGAATGCCGTAGCCACCTTCCTCGCCTTTGACAGCAGCAGAAGCCACCATGTGATCAACAAGCACTTTACCGGGGAAGAGCAAGGTAATATGGTATGGGTCACTGACCGACTTCCGGCCTACTTCATGGGAGACGTGGGGATGGAGGATCACCAGATATGCATTGCCCATCTGTTGCGGAACCTTACCTACACGATGCAGGCCTTTCCGGATGATCCATGGAGCCTTGACATGCTCGACCTGCTGCGGGACTCCGTCCATCATCGCAATGAAAATGACATTGGAGAAGCGGTCAGGAAAGATATGGAAGAAAGACTGGACAAGCTGCTCGAAAGACCTTCGGTTTACACGAAAGAAGACGGGGAGAATAATGAACTTGATAAACTCAAAAAAGGCATTACCAAACACCGGGACTATATCTTTACCGTCCTCACCAATCCCGCTGTTCCTCCCACGAATAATGACTCCGAGAAGGCATTGAGACCGGCCAAGACCAAATTGAAAGTCAGCGGGTGCTTCCGCTCCGAGGAAGGAGCCGGGAACTATGCTACCGTTGCCTCCGTCATCCAAACAGCGGTCAAGAACGGACAGAACCCCTTTGAGGTCCTTCGGGTTATTGCATCCCTTGCTAAAGCGCAGTTTCGAGTATAGCATAGTTATTGACGAATAGTCAGGACTCTCTGTCTATGACAGGGGGTACCTGAGTAGTTACAATAAATCACAGCTTCACTTTGATCTTCCTCCCTTTCGATTCGTTGCCAAAGGCGTCGAGAGCGGTCACCACATAGGTGTAGCGGTTCTCGCCTCCCTCGTAGGGAAGGATCCAGAAGTTATCGGGTGTAACGGCCAACAGAGACTCCGCCTTTTCAATGTCGATCTTCTCCCCTTTGCGGAAGCGATAGAGGGCAAACTTCTGCGCCTTCTCCGGCTGCATCGGCTCCCGCTGGTGATTCCAGGTGAGAAAGTGCATATCCTCGGTAAACACCTCGGTGAGCATCTTCACTTTGTCCGGGCGCCCCTCGTGCAGATAGCTGTAGGCAGGCACCAGTGCTTTGGTGCGGTGGAGCACCTGTTGGAGGGAGTCGGCAACACCCTGTGCGTTCTCCAGGATCTGGTAACCATACCAGTAACAATTACCGTGCACCTGCGGCATTTCGCGTGTCATGCGGATCTTGCACTGCAGTTCCTGCCTGTCGAGGCTGCGTTTCAGATCCTGTCCGATGTAGAGGTGCTGTCCATGGTTGTGTTGGTTCCACCACTGCAGCAGGGTTGTGTAGTCTGCCGCGGCGTGTCCCCTCTCCCAGTAGAGCTGGGGTAGGTTGTAGTCGATCCACCCCTTCTCCACCCAGAGTAGGACATCCGCATAGAGATCGTCGTAGTTCTGCAGTCCGTTGGTATCGCTCCCCTGCGGGTCGCTGCGCTTGTTGCGGTAGATACCGAAGGGACTGATACCGAAGCGCACCCAGGGTTTGACCCCTGCGATGGTATATTTGATCTGCTGTATCAACAGGTTCACATTGTTGCGCCGCCAGTCGCCCCGCTGTGAGGGACCGAACCCCTGTGAGGCGGCATAACTGTTGAAGCTGCCATCATCCGGGAAAGGGATTCCGGCGATGGGATAGGGGTAAAAATAGTCATCCATGTGAATGGCATCCACCTCGTAGCGGGTAACGATGTCGCGCACCACCTCGCAGATAAAACCCCTGTTCTCCGGCAGGCCGGGATCGAAGAAAAGTTGGTTGCCATATTGCAGGAAGCGCTCCGGATAGCGGTGATAGAGATGCCCGGCAGCAAGACTGTTGCTGATATTGGTCTTTACACGATAAGGGTTGAGCCAGGCATGCAGCTCCATCCCCCGCTGATGACACTCTTCGATGAGGAACGCCAGCGGGTCGAAGGTGGGATCGTCGGGTACCTTTCCCTGTTCACCGGTAAGAAAACGGCTCCAGGGCTCCAGCTCGGAACGATAGAAGGCATCGGCTTCGGGGCGCACCTGGAAGATCACCGCGTTGATACCGGCCTCATCAAGTTTGCGGATCATCTCACTCAGGTAGTGTCTCATGGCAGCACTGTTCATCTGGCGGTAACGCGATTGCCCCACGGTCTGTATCCAGACACCGCGAAACTCCCGCTTGGGCGTTTCAAGCGCAACACCGGCAGGCAAACGACGTGTGGTTCCACAGGCGGCAAACATCAGCAACAGCAACAGTGAAACGGTAAGCTGAAGGATCTTTCTCATTACTTTTTGAAACAATTGTATCAAGGAATAAAAATAAAGTCATCACTCCCCAATAGCTGGTCAGCCAGCTGTTGCCGGGGATAAACCACAATACGGCTATGATGGGGGAATCGATTCTCCAGGCGGGACGTTATACTTTCCATGACCGGTAGATGGGAGATATATCCCACATGAGCCGAAATAAGGATGATCAGGTCATCCTTCCGGATCTGATCGCCACAGGAGAGGGGGTTCTCCCAATCTGTAAAAGGAAGATAGATGAAGCTTCCGGTTTTCTTGTAACCCGAGACCAGCTGTTGTGTCTCCGGATGTCCCAGATGCAGTACCGGGATAGAGAGCTCCGAGGAGAGTGTGGCGACCTTGTCTACCCACAGGCTGAAACCCTCCTCTTTTTCCGCAGAGGGGGGTGAGATCACCACGATGCGCTTATGGGAGATCAGCTTTTGCTCCATATGACAGACAAAGAGGTTCTTATCCATATTCTTGACAATCAGATCAATTTTCTCCCCCAGTAGCTTGTCCCACAACCCCGCCTTACCGGGCCACCCCAGGATAACCATGTCTGACATGGTTTCCCGGGCAGTGCGTACGATACCGTCGGCCGGATTGTGATCAATGGTGGTAAGGATATCCACATTTACCTCGGCTGCGGTGGCCGTAGCAACAAACTCCTGCAGTTTCTTGCGGAAGCTGACGATGTTCTTTTCCGCCTCCCGGTTATTGGGCACCACCCCAAGCAATGAGATGGGGTTAACCGACTTCTTGTCTTTCAGCAGCAAAGCCAGCTCCACATGGTGACCGATATGGGAGGGATTGGCAATGGGTACCAGGATCTTCTCCTGTGCAAACTCGCCCATGGCCGAGGGGGTGAGCGGAGCATTCTCCTCGCTGAGGGCTATCTTTCTGGCGGATCGTTGTGTATAGACCGATGCCACAATGCAGGTGAGCAGGATCAGGATGATGGTGCCGTTCAGGATGTATTCATCCAGGATACCGGCCCGATAGCCTACGATGATGATCGCCAGGGTGGCAGCAGCATGCGAGCTACTCAGTCCGAAGATCAGCGTACGTTGTACAGTGGTGTAACGAAAGGTCTTCTGGGTGGTCCATGCCGCCAGCCACTTGCCAATAATTGCAACCACGGTGAGGGTGAGGGCCACAATGAGGGTCCAGGGGCCGTTGAGGACGATCGACACATCCACCAGCATCCCGACTGAAATGAGAAAGATGGGGATAAAGAGGGCATTCCCGAAAAACTCGATCCGATTCATCAGCGCAGAGGAATGGGGTATCAGCCTGTTTAGAGCCAGCCCCGCAGCAAAAGCGCCAATGATGGGTTCGATACCGCCCAGCTCCACCAGGAAGCCGGCGGAGAAGACGACAAATAGGACAAAGATAAAATTGCCATACTTCTCCGATTCTGATTTCTGAAAGAACCATTTGGCAATACGGGGGGTTACCAGGAAAATGATTACCGAGAAGATCCCCAGTGAAAGCAGAAGCTGGATGAGAAAGCCGAAATCAAGTCCACCGTTGCTGTTGGAGAGTACGACCGCCAGAATGATCAGTACAGCCGTATCGGTCAGAATGGTCCCCCCCACGGTAACAGCCACTGCCTGGTTGCGGGCGATACCGAGACGACTGACGATGGGATAGGCTACCAGGGTATGGGTGGAAAACATGCTGGCAGTAAGAAAACTGGCATTGGCATCGTATCCCAGCAGGTAATAACATACCGGGAAGCCGATCAGCAGGGGAATGAGAAAAGTATAAAGGCCAAACATCAGGCTCTTGTTCCTGTTTTCCATGAACTCACCCAGGTCGAGTTCCAACCCAACGATGAACATGATATAGAGCAGGCCGATGGAGGAAAACATCTCTACCCCCCCATGTGTGTTGTCAATCCAGTTGAGGCCATAAGGGCCAATCAGTACGCCGGCCAGGATCAGCCCGATGATGCTTGGCACGTTGATCCGTTTGAGCAGGATAGGTGCCAATAACACGATCAGCAAAAGGATAGCAAAAATGAGAACCGGGTTGGTAAACGGCAATGCAAATTCATGCTGCAATTCGGAGATAAAATCTGTCATTGGGGTTACTTGTTGGTTTTCCGACAAGGGTGTTTGAAACATAGACACCCCTGTCATCTACAAAAATAAACAAAAATATTTGATTTATTTGGCCTATTCTTTCTTTTTTGAAGCCAGCAAAGTGATTATCTTTGCTGGTTATAAAACAGCGGTATGAGCAACTCCAAACATATTGAGATCATCGGTGCGCGTGTCAACAACCTCAAAAACATCGACGTATCCATTCCCCGTAACAGTTTTACCGTCATCACCGGCCTCTCCGGCTCCGGCAAATCCTCCCTCGCCTTTGACACCCTCTATGCCGAGGGACAGCGACGCTATGTGGAGAGCCTCTCGGCCTATGCTCGTCAGTTCCTGGGGAGAATGAACAAGCCGGAGTGTGACCAGATCAGGGGTATTCCCCCCGCCATCGCCATCGAACAGAAGACCACCTCGCGCAACCCCCGCTCCACGGTGGGCACCTCCACCGAGATCTACGAGTACCTGCGACTGCTCTATGCACGCATCGGCAGAACCATCTCTCCCGTCTCCGGGCAGGAGGTGAAGCGCCACTATGTGCAGGATGTGGTGGAGATGATGAAAGAGTACCGCCCCGGCACGCGGATGGCAGTGCTCTCCTCCATTCAGCTGCGCAACGGGCGCAATCTGCGGGAGCAGCTCGACATGCTGATGAAGGAGGGCTTCAGCCGGGTAGATGTGGGGGAGCAGTTCTACCGCATTGATGAGCTACTGGAACAGCAACAGTTGCCCTTGGCGGAGGAGGTACTGCTGGTGATCGACCGCCTCTCCTGCTCATCCGACAAGGCAACTGTCAACCGTCTCTCCGACTCGGTGGAAACCGCCTTTCTGGAGGGAAACGGCGAATGTATCGTCCGTTTCTGGGGTGAAGAGGGAATGGAGAGCTTCTCGTTTTCCAACCGCTTTGAGGCCGACGGCATCACCTTCGAAGAGCCTACTGAGATGATGTTCAACTTCAACAGTCCCGTGGGGGCCTGCCCCAGGTGTGAAGGATTCGGCAAGGTGATGGGGATCGATGAGAACCTGGTGATCCCCGACAAGAGCCTCTCGCTGCAGGAGGAGTGCGTGCAGTGCTGGCGGGGAGAAAAGATGAGCGAGTGGCGCCGGGAATTTGTACAGAATGCCTACAAGGTGGACTTTCCCATACATCGAGCCTACTATGACCTGACAGAGGTGGAGAAGGAACTCCTCTGGAACGGAAGGCATGACCAGGAGATCTACGGCATCAACGATTTCTTCGGCATGCTCGAGAAGAACCTCTACAAGATCCAGTACCGGGTGATGCTGGCGCGTTACCGCGGCAAGACCGACTGTCCTCTCTGCAAGGGAGCTCGGCTGAAGCCGGAAGCACTCCACGTGAAGATCGGTGGCAGGTCGGTATCGGAATTGGTCTTGATGCCGGTGACTGAGCTGAAGCTGTTCTTCGACAGGCTCCGTCTCAACGAAACAGACGCCGCCGTCGCTGAACGGCTGCTGACGGAGATCAATAACCGGTTGCAATTCCTGATCAACGTGGGGCTGGGTTATCTTACCCTTAACCGTCTCTCCAACACCCTCTCGGGTGGTGAGAGCCAGCGGATCAACCTGGCCTCCTCGCTGGGCAGCAGCCTGGTGGGATCGCTCTACATCCTCGACGAGCCGAGCATCGGTCTCCACTCCCGTGACACCGGTCTGCTGATCGGGGTGCTGCGCGACCTGCAGCAACTGGGCAATACCGTAGTGGTAGTGGAACATGACGAGGAGATCATCCGCGCTGCCGACCACATCATCGACATCGGCCCCAAGGCAGGGCGGTTGGGTGGTGAGGTGGTTTACCAGGGTGCCGTGGCTGATCTGCAAGGGAAGAGCGACAGCTACACGGTAAAGTACCTCACCGGCGAGGAGCAGATAGAGCTACCCTCCACGCGCCGAAGATGGAACAACTACATCGAGGTGAAGGGGGCACGACAAAACAACCTGAAGAATATCGACGTGAAGTTCCCCCTGCATGTGATGACCGTGGTCACCGGTGTGAGTGGCTCCGGCAAGTCGTCACTGGTGAATGATGTGCTTTACAACGCCCTGCAGCACCATTACAAGGGAACAGCCCTGGAACGGGCCGAGTTCAACGGCATCGGTGGCGACCTCAACCGGATAAAAGGGGTGGAGTATGTGGACCAGAATCCCATCGGCAAATCCTCCCGCTCCAACCCGGTCACCTATCTCAAGGCGTTCGATGAGATCCGCAAGCTTTTTGCCGCACAGCCACTGTCCAAGCAGCTTAATTTTTCACCCGCCTACTTCTCCTTCAATGTGGAGGGGGGCCGCTGTGAAGAATGCAAGGGAGATGGGAGCATCACCGTGGAGATGCAGTTCATGGCCGATATCCGGCTGGAATGCGAATCCTGCCACGGCAAGCGCTTCTCACCCGAGGTGCTGGATATTGAATACCGGGAGAGAAGCATCTACGATGTGCTGGAGATGACGGTGAACCAGGCTATCGAGTTCTTCAGCCAGCAGAAAGGTGCCACAGAGAAAAAAATTGTGAAGAAGATGCAACCGTTACAGGATGTGGGGCTCGGCTACCTGAAGCTGGGACAATCCTCCTCCACCCTCTCGGGCGGGGAGAACCAGCGGGTGAAGCTGGCCTACTACCTGGGTGAGGAGAAATCGCAACCGACCCTTTTCATCTTCGACGAGCCCACTACAGGACTCCATTTCCACGACATCAAGACCCTTCTCAAGGCATTTAACGCACTGCTGGAAAGGGGACACACCGTACTGATCATTGAGCACAACATGGAGGTGATCAAGTGCGCCGACCACATCATCGACATCGGTCCCGAAGGGGGGAAAGAAGGCGGGTATGTGGTCTGCGAGGGAACACCCGAAGAGGTCGCACAATGTAAACAATCACATACAGGCCGTTTTCTGAGTGATAAGCTGGGCTAAAAACGATTCAGAAAATATTTCTACCAATCCAGAAGAGAAGCACAAGCAGCAACACCACGAGTGCCGACCACCGCCCGAAGAAGAAGCGTTGCAGGCCTGGGAACCGCTTGCCGCTCCCCAGCCACTCCAGCCAGAGCCCCAGCAAGATATAGGGCAGTGCTAGCACCATCAGCGCATTGTAGGCGAGGGCATCACCGAACCGCAGGTGCAACAGGCTGTGTATCGCCCGCTGTGAGCCGCAGCCGGGACACTCCAGCCCGGTAGCTGAGCGGAAGAGACAGAGCGGGAAAAAGGGGTCGGTGGCAGGATCAAACCAATAAAAGAGGAAGAGCACCACCGGCAGCAACAGCAACAGGGCAGTGACCATTCCTCTTTTCACAATCTTACTTACCACTACCACCCCACCATCAGAAGTTATAGCCACTGGCATTACTTTCGATGATCTGCTCCATCGCGTCGGGTAGCAGCCCGGTAGCAAACAGGATAGACCAGATGATCAGGTAGAGCAGTCCGGCGCCAAATGCGAGAAGGGTCCATAGCCTGGCTTTACCCGCCACCCGCTCAGCCTCATCATACCTCCCGGTGAAGTAGAGCGAATCCACCTTCACGGCGTAAATGATCCCTACAATTCCAAAAGGGAGGCAGCAAAGGGCTGTGGCCACAATAGACTGCCAAAGCCAGTTTGAAGGCTTCAGAGGCGGCATCTCTTCCTGTTCTCCAGGCGTAGGAACCGGAATGGGTGGCATTTCAGAAATGCTCCTTACTTTTTCGTTGAATTGGTCTTCCATCTTCATTGTTTCAAATCATTTGTCAGGCATTCAGCAGTTCTCCCAATCCGGTCATCGAACCGACAAATACAAACACCAGGATAATGGCGATAATGAGCAACAACACCCAACCAATGGCGATCCACATGGCGATCCGTGTCCATTTGCCGGCAGCGCGCGATGCTTCGGCCGATGCGGCATAATCGCCCCGGTTGAAGAAGGACTCCACCTGTGCCGCATAAACGATAGCAATGATGCCGAGCAGGCTCAGAAAGCTGCTGCAGAGAATAAAGGGGAGGATGGTTACCAGGATCGACTCCACTAGCCAGCTTTTGGGCATCTGGGCGGCTGGTGTCGCTCCGTAGGGTGTGGCGGGTTGGCTCTGCCCAGGTGACAGGTAGGGCTGTTGCGCGGCGGCAGGAGGAACCTCACCGGAGAAAAGCCACGCCAGCTCCTCAACCTCCTCTGCCCGTTTCCACTGCTCCATACCCTGTGTCCAGACGAGGGTATCTCTCTTGATCTGCTCCATTCTGAGCTCCTCGGGTGAGAAGGTTCCCTTCTGTTTTCCTTCGGTGTCGATGTAAAAATAGCGGTTCATGCGATGATATGTATTATTGGTAATCTTCAGGATTGAGGGTGATGGTGCGGAGTGTTTGTTGTTGCTCATTGTTGTAGACATATTCCAACACCACACTGTTCTCGCGGAAGATGGCCAGCTCCGCGTTGGTGGAGAACAGGGTACGGATATTGTCGGTGAGTGTTTGCAGCCGCTCCGAGAGCAGGGAGTCGGGGTTATCCGTGTTCAGCACGGTGTAACGGTAGCGAAAGTGGTTTTCGTCAGTCACACCGGCCTCCTCAAAACGGGTATAGGGATCGAGCATCACCGGTGCCGACTCATTGAGTTCAGCTGCCATTTGTGAGAGCCTCTCATGCAGTCGCCGTTCAGAATTAACGACACACTGTACCTGCAAATAGGCCATGAGGAGAAGAGTGAACAGGAGGGGTATCTTTCGCATGCATCGTTTCTTTATTTTACAAAAATAAAGAAACTTAATTGAAATCTATCAAAAAGAGGGTTTTATTGTTACGTGAACAGACCACTAAAACAAATGCAACTGCGGTTTTAAAACTAGATAACCGCCTGCATGGCGAGCCCTGAACAGAAGCTCTGTAATGAACTTGGCAGAATGTCTCTCGACATCCTGCCAATCATGTTAACCTTAAATCTAATACTATTATGAAAAAACCACGGGGCAAATATAAAAAAGAAATCAAACCCGGCCAAATTATTTCAATAAAAAATCAATAATAATTTTTTTTGATCAATCTGTAAGCTACATCACACCGCAGGCAACCCCATACCGGTAATCTTACGATAGAGATCGAGTGCGTAGACATCGGTCATTCCGGACACAAAATCGAGCAAGGCCTGAATTTTTCCGTAGAGTGAGGGAGCATCGGTTTCGTATTGCCCGGGAACCCGGTTAAGCAGCAACGAGGAATAGGTGTGTCCCGGGTTGCGGATGGCATCAGTGAACACCCCAAGCAGGAAACCGATGATCCGGTAGCCGGCCAGCTCAATATCCAGCACATCCCTGGAACGGTAGATCTGTTGCACAGCAAAATCGGAGCAGGCACAATATGCCTCAGCAACAGCTGGCGACAGATGCCTGATCAACGATCCGGTAAACCTGCCGGAGAGAATTTCCTCCTCGTTTGCCAGAAAGATCGAGGCACACTCCTCTATCAGCAATCCGATAACCGAAGTGCGGAGATAGGCTATCTGTTCGTTCACATCGTTCACCATTGAGAGAGTTTCTTCACGGCGTTTTCTGCGCTCCTCATCGAAAAATCCAAGGAAGAGGGAGATCGTCTTGTCGGTGGTAACCAGGTGCAACTTATGAGCATCTTCTATATCCATTACCTGGTAGCAGATATCATCGGCTGCTTCTACCAGGTAAACCAGCGGATAACGGGCAAAGCGAAGAGGGTTGTCACCCAGACAGATGATGCCGAGATCGTTGGCAATGCGGCGGTAATCCTCCTCTTCGGAGGCGAAAAAGCCGAACTTATTCTTCCCCCCACTCAATTCAGAGGAATAGGGGTACTTCACGATGGAGGCCAGCGTGGCATAGGTCATGGCAAAACCTCCCTTTCGGCGACCCCGGAACTGATGCATCAGCAGGCGGATGGCATTGGCATTTCCCTCGAAGGAGGTGAAATCGGCCCATCGGCCACCCTCCGCCTCCACTTCATCGCGCAGGCTGGCTCCTTTTCCTTCCGAGAAAAAGGTGGAGATCGCCTTCTCCCCCGAATGGCCAAAAGGGGGATTGCCCAGGTCATGCGCCAGGCAGGCTGCCGAAACAATGGCGCCAATCTCCTCAAAATGGGCATTTGAGTGGGGATAACGGTTGCGAAGCTGACGTGCCACACTCTCTCCCAGCGATCGCCCCACGCTGGCTACCTCCAGGCTGTGTGTCAGCCTGTTGTGCACAAAAACACTTCCCGGCAGTGGAAAGACCTGTGTTTTGTTCTGTAAGCGACGGAAGGGCGATGAGAATATCAAACGGTCATAATCGCGCTGATACTCGGTCCGTTCATGATTTCGGGGATCGGCATAGTGCTCCATCCCAAACCGCCTGGCCGATAACAATTGTTCCCAGTACATACTCCTCTCTCTCATTGATACAAAGATAAGACAATCTTACCGAATATTTTCATGCCAAAAGCGACTGCTGCATCAAGGCTGCCTCCACATCCCTCATTTTTTTGACAAGATTGAACCACAAAAGAGGCTCCATTTCCACAATTAAGCGTAAATTTGTGACATAATTACTGAAAGGTTTATCAATGACTGACATCATCAAGCATGAGTGCGGAATCGCTGTAATTCGCCTGCTCAAACCCCTCGACTATTATTACAACAAATATGGAACATGGCAGTACGGGCTCGACAAGCTCTACCTGCTGATGGAAAAACAACACAACCGTGGCCAGGAGGGTGCCGGCCTGGGTGCCGTGAAGCTGGAAGCCTCCCCGGGAAATGAGTTTATCTTCCGGGAGAGAGCACTCGGTTCCAGTGCTATCTCGGAGATCTTCACCCGGGTTCACGATTCGTTTCAGCAATTCACCCCCGTGCAGCTGGGTGATCTGAAATTTGTGAAGCAAACGGTACCATTTGCAGCTGAGCTGTTTATCGGCCACCTGCGCTATAGCACTACCGGCAAAAGCGGTCTGACCTATGTCCATCCCCTGCTGCGGCGCAACAACTGGGCTTCCAGAAGCCTTGCCCTGGCCGGCAATTTCAACATGACCAACGTGGATGAGATGTTCCAGCAGCTGATTGAGGAGGGACAGCACCCACGCGATTATGCCGACACCTTCGTGATGCTGGAGTCGCTGGGGCACTACCTCGACAGGGAGGTGCAGTACCAATATGACCACTTGCAACGAACCGGACTGAACGGTCACCAGATAAGCCGGCAGATTGAAGATAAGCTGGATATCCCTTTTCTGCTGAAGCGTGCCTCACGCATCTGGGACGGTGGTTATGCCCTTTGCGGCCTGATCGGTAGTGGTGACGCTTTTGCCCTGCGCGACCCCTGGGGCATTCGCTCCGCCTTTTACTACCACGACGAAGAGGTGGCAGTGGTCGCCTCCGAGCGGCCGGTAATACAGACCGCCTTCAATCTGAAGAAAGAACAGGTGCATGAACTGCAACCGGGTGAGGCTTACGTGGTAAAGCGCAATGGCAGCATCAGTCTGCAGCAGATCCAGGAACCGAAAGAGAAAATCACCCCCTGCTCGTTTGAACGGATCTACTTTTCCCGCGGGTCGGACTACGACATCTACCGCGAACGCAAGAAGCTGGGAGAGTTACTTGTGCCGAAGATTATCGAAGCGATCGACGATGATTTCGACAACACCGTCTTCTCCTTCATCCCCAACACGGCAGAGGTGGCTTATTACGGAATGCAACAGGGATTGGAGGATCATTTCAACCATCGCAAGGCGCAAATCATCCTGGAGCGGGGCAACTCACTCAGCAAAGAGGAGATTGACCGCATCCTCTCCAAGCGGGTACGGGCCGAGAAGGTGGCCATCAAGGATATTAAGCTGCGCACCTTCATTGCGCAGGGGAAAACGCGCAACGACCTGGCGGCACACGTCTACGACGTCACCTACGGATCACTGCGCAGGGGAAAGGACAACCTGGTGATCATCGACGATAGCATCGTACGGGGCACTACACTGAAACAGAGCATCATCAAGATCCTGGACCGGCTCGACCCGAAGAAGATCATCATCGTCTCCTCCTCACCCCAGATACGCTATCCCGACTGTTACGGCATCGACATGTCGCGCATGAGCGAGTTTATCGCCTTCAAGGCCGCGATCGCACTGCTCAAGGAGCGGGGTATGCAGCATGTCATCGACGAGGTCTACCGCAAATCGGTAGCACAGAAATACAAGCCCAAGGAAGCGATCATCAACCATGTAAAAGAGATTTACGCCCCCTTCAGCGATGAAGAGATCTCTGCCAAGATCGCGGAGATGCTCACCTCCCCCGACATCAAGGCAGAGGTACAGATTGTCTTCCAACGCATTGAGGATCTGCACAGGGCTTGTCCCAACAACAGCGGTGACTGGTACTTTTCGGGCAACTACCCCACCCCCGGCGGCAACCGGCTGGTGAACAACGCCTTCATTAACTACATTGAAGGAGCTGAGCATGTATCACAGCAGCTGACAATCGACTTTAAAAAGGAGCAGCATGATTGAGCGGATCATCATCCTGGAGAGCGTTGACCCGGTGGTCTTCTTCGGCATCAACAACAGCAACATCCAACTGCTGAAGACGCTCTATCCGAAGCTGCGCATCGTGGCGCGCGGCAACGTCATCAAGGTGATCGGCGAGGAGGAGGAGTTGGCAGCATTCGAGGAAAAGATCCACGAATTGGAGAAGTTCAGCATCGAAATGAACCTGCTCCGGGAAGAGGATATCCTGGACATCGTGAAGGGAAAAGCTCCCGCAATCGTCAATGCGGACAATCTGATCATCCACGGCCTGAACGGCAAACCCATTGTGGCACGCACCTCCAACCAGAAGAAGCTGATGGATGCCTTCCAGGAGAACGACATGCTTTTCGCCATCGGGCCTGCCGGATCGGGCAAGACCTATACTGCTATCGCGCTGGCCGTAAGAGCGCTGAAGACCAAGCAGGTCCGGAAGATCATCCTGAGCCGCCCCGCAGTGGAAGCGGGTGAAAAGCTGGGGTTCCTGCCTGGCGACATGAAGGAAAAGATCGATCCCTACCTACAGCCACTGTACGATGCGCTGGAGGATATGATCCCTCCCCTGAAACTAAAAGAATACATCGAGACCAAGGTGATTCAGATTGCGCCACTCGCCTTTATGCGGGGCCGCACGCTCAACGATGCGGTGATCATCCTCGACGAAGCGCAGAACACCACCCGCCCACAGATCAAGATGTTCCTCACCCGGCTGGGCATCAACGGCAAGATGATCATTACCGGCGACATCACCCAGATCGACCTACCCCACACCCAACAATCGGGACTGGTGCACGCCATGAAGGTGCTCAGGCACATCAGGGGCATCGGCAAGGTGGAGTTCAACAAGAAGGATATTGTGCGCCACAGACTGGTGCAGCAGATCGTGGAGGCCTATGAGGGGGAGGAGCAGGAAATCCGCAAAGGGAGATCCGGTGAACAAAATGAGGGGTAAAATCATTCATAAAGATATCATTCACCCCATCATCAAATCATCAAATCATCAAATCAACCCATATGGATACGCTTACTAGAACAGATTACCAATTTCCGGGACAGACAGGTGTCTACCACGGGAAAGTGCGCGATGTATACAGCATCGGCGAGGACAAACTGGTGATGATCGCCACCGACCGCATCTCGGCATTCGATGTGGTACTCCCCAAGGGGATCCCCTACAAGGGACAGGTGCTGAACCAGATTGCCTCCAAATTCCTCGATGCCACGGCCGATATTGTACCCAACTGGAAACAGGCCTCACCCGACCCGATGGTCACCGTGGGGGTACGTTGCGAACCCTTCAAGGTAGAGATGGTGATCCGCGGCTACATCACCGGTAGTGCCTGGCGCGAGTACTGCAAGGGAGCTCGCACGCTCTGCGGCATTTCTCTTCCGGAGGGACTACGGGAGAACCAGCGGTTCGAGACACCGCTGATCACGCCTACCACCAAAGCGGATCAAGGACACGACGAGAATATCTCCAAGGAGGAGATCATCTCACAGGGTCTGGTGAGTCGTGAGGAATACGAACAACTGGAAAAATATACCTATGCACTCTTCAAACGGGGTACCGAGATGGCCGCCGAGAAGGGGCTGATCCTGGTGGACACCAAGTATGAATTCGGAAAGAAGGACGGGACCATTTACCTGATCGACGAGATCCACACCCCCGACTCATCGCGTTATTTCTACAGCGAGGGCTACGAGGAACGTTTTGCGAGAGGAGAGGAACAGCGACAACTATCGAAGGAATTCGTGCGGAAATGGCTCATGGAAAATGGTTTCCAGGGTCAGGCGGGGCAACAGGTCCCCGAAATGACGGATGCCTATTGCGAGAGCGTATCGGAGCGTTACATCGAGCTGTATGAAAAAATCGTGGGGGAGAAATTTGTAAAGGCGGATGCCGCTGACCTGGCGGCCCGCATCGAACGGCAGATCATGGAATATCTGAAGCTATGAGCTACAAGGTGGAGCATGTGAATCCCTATAATGGCAAGGACCCGAAGAATGAACAGGTGAAAAAGATGTTCAACGAGATTGCTCCCCGTTATGACAAGCTGAACGGAGCCCTCTCCCTGGGTATCGACAACTACTGGCGCAGCGACGCCCTCCGTGAACTGCGCCAGTACCGTCCACGGCATATACTCGACATTGCCACCGGCACCGGCGATTTTGCCCTGCTGGCACAGAAACTTCTCCATCCGGAAAAGATTACCGCCGTCGATATCTCCGAGGGGATGATGGCCGTAGGCAAAAAGAAGGTGGCAGCGAAAGGTCTGAATCACATCATCACCTTTGCTCACGAGGACTGTGCTGCACTTACCTTTTCCGACGAGAGCTTCGATGCTGTCACCATCGCTTTCGGGGTGCGCAACTTCGAGGAGATTGACCGGAGTTTCCAGGAGGTGCGGCGTGTGCTCCGCCCAGGGGGTCTATTTCTATTTCTGGAGCTCACCACTCCCGAACGAAACCCGATGAAGTCGTTGTACAAGAGCTACACGAGGTATGTCATGCCGATGTTGTCAGACCTGTTTCACACCGAACGCAAGGCCTATGAGTATCTGCCGGAGTCGATTGCCGCCTTCCCACAGGGAAGGGAGATGATGCTGATCCTGAAGAAAAACGGCTTTCGCAACATCCGTCTGAGACGGTATACACTGGGTGTAACAACGCTCTACATGGCAGAAAAATAGGAAGATGGATACGTATGGACTGATCGGATTTCCCTTGAGACACTCCTTCTCTTCCCGTTTTTTCTCCGAGAAATTTACGCGGGAAAGAATCGACGCGGAATACCTCAATTTTGAGATCGCCGATATCACGGAGTTGCGGAGGGTGATTCTCTCCAACCCCTCACTCAGGGGGCTGAATGTCACCATCCCCTATAAGGAGCAGGTGATTCCCTTTCTACATGCACTCTCACCTGAGGCGGAACAAATCGGAGCCGTAAACGTGATCAGGGTGGAACGCACGCCGGAGGAGATGTACAGCTACCGGCTTACCGGCTACAATACCGACTGCATCGGTTTCAGGGAGTCACTCCGTCCGATACTCCACAATGAGATTTATACAGCCGCCCTGATATTGGGTACCGGAGGTGCTTCCAAAGCGGTGGCACAGGCGCTGACCGAGCTACAGATTGATTGGAGGCTTGTCTCGCGTACCCCTTCCGAGAAACGGTACAGCTACGATGAGCTGACACCGGGCATCATCGCGGCCCATAAGCTGATTGTGAACGCCTCACCGGTGGGAACCTTTCCCAACAACGACCGCTGCCCGGCAATACCCTACCAGGCGCTCACATCCGACCACCTGCTCTACGACCTGGTATACAATCCCGAGGAAACGCTTTTCCTGAAAAAAGGGAAAGAAGCGGGAGCCACCATACGCAATGGAAAGGAGATGCTGGAGCTGCAGGCGCTGGCCGCCTGGGAGATCTGGCAACAGGAGGGATAATCGAGTAGGTAGGGGGATTACTCCCCCGCCCTCTCACACCACCGTGCATGCTTTCGCACACGGCGGTTTCTTT
>JADLKK010000194.1 GCA_016839025.1 Proteiniphilum sp. | reverse complement strand
GTAAATACCTAAAGATCGCTTCTTGCCTGCTTTTCCCAGAGGAGTTCCTCTCAAAAGCGGGTGCAAAGATAGGGAGAGTTTTCTTACCGTCCAAACATATTCAGAAAAAAATGTAACCTTTTTTCGCTCATTTTTTCGAGAATATGTTTAACAACATGATTTTCATAAATGTAATCCAAAAAAATAAACATTGACTTTTTTTCAAGAAAAATGAAGGTGCGGGAAAAAGGGCATTCTTTTGCGGTTTTACAAATGGAAGCCGTGCGGGAAAATGAGGGGTGAAACGTGAATTTTGCGCGAAGAAATGGGGTGCATTGGCAAATGTCTTGCATGATTCAGGAAGATCAATGCTGATTAAAGCAACGTTCATGCCATGGGAAAAAGAGTTTAAATGTGAAAAACGATACCAATAATTGCGTATCTTCGCAAAAAAATTGGAAACGCTATCGCGGCTTGATCGAAAGCTCCACTACAATAAATGAAAGAATGAAAGGAATCATACATATATCAAAGCGATTTCTACCTCCCTACAAGAAACACCTGCTGCTGACATTTCTCTTCAATATATTGACCGCCATTTTAAATGTCTTTTCGCTGGCGACCATCATCCCCATTCTGCAGGTGCTTTTCCGGGTAAACACCGAGACCTACTCCTTTATTGCATGGGACAGCGGCAACGGCTCTCTTATTGATATTGCACTCAACAACGTAAACTGGTACATCACCCAACTGATAGAGACCAACGGGGCCAGCTTCACGCTGATGATGCTGGCGCTGTTTCTGATTGTGATGACCCTGCTGAAAACCGGCACCGCCTACATGGGATCCTACTTTGTGATCCCCATCCGCACCGGTGTGGTGAAGGATATCCGCAACCGGATCAACGACAAGATCCTCGCCCTGCCCATCGGTTTCTTTACCGAGGAACGCAAGGGGGATATCCTTTCCCGCATCTCAGGCGATGTGAATGAGGTGGAGAGTTCAGTGATGAGCTCGCTCGACATGCTCTTCAAAAATCCCCTGCTCATCTTGATCTACCTCTCCACGATGCTCATCCTCAGCTGGCAGCTCACCCTCTTCGTGCTAGTGGTGCTCCCCGGTATGGGATTTATCATGGGACGGGTGGGAAGGTCGCTAAAACGCAAGTCATTCGACGCCCAGAACAAGTGGGGTGAGTTGATGTCGCAAGTGGAGGAGACACTGGGTGGACTAAGGGTGATCAAGGCATTCAATGCGGAGGGAAAGATATCAGAACGGTTTCATGCCGGCAGCAACCAGTTCCGGCGGATGTCGAACCGAATTGCACGCCGGCAACAGCTGGCGCACCCCATGAGCGAACTGCTGGGCACCATCACCATCGCCATTGTCCTCTGGTTCGGGGGGTCACTCATCCTGGGCGGTCACGGAATCATCGATGCCGCCACCTTCATCTACTACCTTACCATTTTCTACAGCATCATCAATCCGGCGAAGGAGTTCTCCAAATCAGCCTACGCCGTACAACGAGGCCTCGCATCGATGGAGCGCATCGACCGGATCCTGGGGGCGAAGAACCCGATCGCTGAGCCGGAACATCCCACGCACCTCTCCTTTCATCGGGAAATTGCCTATAAAAATGTCTGGTTCAAATACCACAACGACTGGGTGATCCGGGATGTATCACTGCAGATCGAAAAGGGAAAGACGATCGCACTGGTGGGACAGTCCGGTTCGGGCAAGTCGACCATGGCCGACCTCTTGCCCCGATTTTACGACATCCAACAAGGTGGCATCTTTATCGACGACACCAACATCAGGGAGGTAAGTCTGCACGACCTACGCTCACTGGTAGGCTACGTAAACCAGGAAGCGATCCTCTTCAACGACACCTTCTACAACAATATCGCCTTTGGCGTGAGCAACGTACGGGAAGAGCAGGTGATCGAAGCGGCCAGGATCGCCAATGCCCATGAGTTCATCATGGCCACGGAAAAGGGATACCAGACCAATATCGGTGACCGGGGAGGCAAGCTGTCGGGGGGACAGCGGCAACGTATCAGCATTGCACGTGCCATTCTGAAGAATCCACAGATACTGATTCTTGATGAGGCCACCTCAGCACTCGACACCGACTCGGAACGACTGGTGCAGGAGGCCCTCGAAAAACTGATGCAAAACCGCACCACCATCGTGATCGCCCATCGGCTCTCCACCATCAAAAATGCCGATGAGATCTATGTGATGCGGGAGGGAAAAATTGTGGAATCGGGACAGCATGCGACCCTCTACGCCCAGGGGGGATACTACACCAAACTCTGCGACAGCCAGAGCGAACTCAGTGAATCATGACTTCCGGGCAGCCACCCCGGAGCCGTTCGTGATCTTTTCCAGCAGGCGATCCACCGCTTCATAGGGAGAGTTGATGCTCCGAAACTCGGGCACCATCTCCTTCATCTTCTTC
>JADLKK010000049.1 GCA_016839025.1 Proteiniphilum sp. | reverse complement strand
TTCAAGACCGCCGCGATCGACCACTCTGCCATCTCTCCTTGCATTTGCTCAAATGCGAGTGCAAAGGTAGAATATTTTCCGGATCAAAAAAATATTCACCGCATTTTCTTTCACTTTTTCCAAAACCAATTATTCATCGTATCTTTGTCAAAAATAAGCGACTATAGATGTACTTTACCGACCTACCCCTCTGCGATTCCCTGTTGGACGGATTGCAGGCAATGAACTTTACAGAAACCACCCCCGTACAGGAGCAGGCGATCCCTGTGATTCTGCAGAAGAGGGACGTGATAGCCTGTGCCCAGACCGGCACCGGCAAGACCGCAGCCTTCCTGCTGCCACTGCTGAACAACCTGCAGACTGAGCCGCACGAAGAGCACAAGGTGAACGCCATCATCATGGCGCCCACGCGCGAGCTGGCGCAACAGATCGACCAGCAGATGGAGGGCTTCTCCTACTTCACCCCCTTCTCATCGGTAGCCGTCTATGGCGGCAACGACGGTGAGGCGTGGGATGTGCAGAAACGGGGACTGACCAATGGTGCCGATGTGGTGGTAGCCACCCCCGGGAGGCTCCTGTCGCACATCAACCTCTACAACATCGATTTCTCGGGTGTGAAGTACTTTATCCTCGACGAGGCGGACCGCATGCTCGACATGGGTTTCTTCGACGACATCATGAAGATTGAGAAGCTGCTGCCAAAGGAGCGACAGACCATCATGTTCTCGGCAACCATGCCCCCCAAGATACAACAGCTGGCGAAGACCATCCTGCGCGAACCGGAGGAGATCAGCATCTCGATCACCCGTCCGCCGGATACCATCATGCAGTCGGTATACCTCTGCTACGAGCCGCAGAAGATGCAGATCCTGCGCCAGCTCTTCCAGGAGAAGAAACCCAGGAAGGTGATTCTCTTCTCGGGATCGAAGATGAAGGTGAAGGAGATCGCCAAGCTGCTGCGCGGCATGGGCCTCTCGGCCGGTGAGATGCACTCCGACCTGGATCAGGCACAGCGTGACAGCATCATGCACGAGTTCCGCAACGAACGGGTGGACATCCTGGTGGCGACCGACATCGTGGCGAGGGGGATCGACATCGATGACATCACGCTGGTGATCAACTTCGAGGTGCCCTACGACGTGGAGGATTATGTGCACCGCACGGGCGGGCGACACCGGCATGGCGATCACCTTCGTATCTCCCGACGAGCAGTACCGCCTCCAGCAGATAGAACGCTTCCTGGAGAAGGAGGTCTACCGCATCCCCCTGCCCGAGGGAATGGGCGAGGCTCCCGAGTACAACCCCACCCGTGAGGTGAGGGGACGGGGCAGAGGCGCCTCAGGACGCTCCGGTAAGGGCGGCAAGAAAGAGGCTGGACGAAGAGGTGACGGACGTTCCGGTGAAAGGAGCGAGCGACCTGACAGGCCGGAAAGAAAAGAAAGAAGCGAGAGAAGCGGGAGTGGTCGCGGTAGAAAACCAAACAAGGAGGAGACTCTTCAGGTCGACGCAGCTCAGAAAGATGCAGCCACTACGCTGGAGGCAGATTCCGCAAGCCTTGCCGACCCTGTTGCCTCAGTTGAATCCCCGATTTCAGGGAGTGCTGCCACAGCAGAACAAGCACCGCGCAAGAAGAACAACAAACGGCGGAAAAAACGGAAACCGCAAGGCGAAGCCGCTATGGGAACCGGAGAAGGTGGTGCCGTTGGCAGGGGAGAAAGAAGTGAGGCATCCCGGCAGAAAGAAAGCAGGGAACGAACACCCCGTCGCGAGGGAGAAGCACCCCGCAGAAGAAAGCCACAGCGACCAAGAGGTGAAGGTGAGCAGCAGGAAGGTACAGAAAGAGCTTCACGCCAAGGTGGCGAGGGAAGCACTCGCAAGAGAAGCAACCGCTCACCACGCAGATCCGATGGATCCACTGCTGATAGAAACAATGCCCAGCCCCGGCGTTCCGATACGAATAAACCGGCAGAGAAAGAACAGAAATCCAAGAGACCGGGAATCCTCTCCTGGCTCTTCGGCAGAAAGAAATAAACAGAAAAGAGACAGTCTCACCCTAGAGGCAGTCTCTTTTTTTTAAACGATGTTAAAAAGAACAGCAAGTGTTCCCGGACAACAAACCCTATCGTGACTTTGCCGATTACCTGGCTGCACACTTTCCCTACAAGGTACAAAAGATATCTGTCAATGCCGGCTTCACCTGTCCCAACCGTGACGGCAGCAAGGGGCGGGGTGGCTGCACCTATTGCAACAACCAGAGCTTCAGCCCGGGGTATGGCAAACCCACCAAAACGATCACCGAGCAGATGGCCGACGGGGTACAGTTCTTCTCCCACAAATACCCTGAGATGCAGTATCTCGCCTACTTCCAGTCCTATACCAACACCTACGACAGCCTGGAATCGCTCACTCAAAAATATGACGAGGCGCTGGCCTATCCAGGAGTGGTGGGTCTGATCGTGGGCACACGGCCCGACTGTATGCCCGAGGAGCTGCTCGACTACTTCGAGGCACTCAGTAAAAAAACATTTGTGCTGATCGAATATGGCGTGGAGTCGACCCTCAACCGGACCCTGGAACGGGTGAACCGGCAGCACAGCTACGAAGAGTCGGCCGCAATGATCCGCAAAACGGCGGAACGGGGCATCCCGGTGGGCGCACACATGATCCTGGGATTACCCGGTGAAAGCGAGAAGGAGATTCTTTGCCATGCCGACCGGCTGTCGAAGCTGCCGCTCACCACTCTCAAGCTGCACCAGCTACAGATCATCCGGTACACCGCCATGGCTCGGGAGTACAGACTGTTGCCGGAGTCATTTCGTCTTTTCGAATCGGATGAATATGTCGACCTCTGCGTCAGCTTTGCCGAACGGCTGCACCCCGACATCCACATCGAGCGATTCACCTCCCAATCGCCCAAACGACTGCTGATCGCACCCGACTGGGGAATGAAAAACCATGAGATGACCGCCAGAATCATCAAACGATTCCGGGAAAGGGAGACCTGGCAGGGTCGTTTCTGTGGCAACCTGTGAGATGGCAGCGGTAATACCTCCTCCGGTAACGATCCGGTCAGAGCAATGTCTGTTGACTGGTTCCATCAAAGCCGGTAGTTCCAGCTCCGTTGGGTGTATTTCTCCCTGCGCAGCTTTTCAATCTCTTCAAGTGATTCTGCCGGTAAGGGCATTACTTCCCTCTCGCAGTAGTGCTGAAGAAGTGCTGCTGCAAACTTATCCAGGAAAGTATTGCAATCGGGTGCTTCAGCACCCTTTTCGGCAAGATAGGGGCGGATATTGGTCACCGGGCTGGGGACCGAAGCAGTCGCCTTTCTGATTAGCCGCCTGTTCCCGGCATTCAGTGCTTTTTGCAATGCTCCCAGATCGGAATCATACAACAGAGTCCCATGGTGCAGCTCCCGCTGCAGTGAGACATGGGAAGCGGTACCCGATATCTTCCGACCATCGAGCCAGAGATCCTTTCTTTTGCCCACCTCTGCTGGTATGGAAAGAGCCTGCAGTACAGCCACCACCGGTTCCAGAAAACGCCCGCTCAGGGGGGCATCGGTTTTGTCATACAGCAGTGAGTAGTTGAGGTTTCCCCGGTCATGGTAAACCGCTCCCCCACCCGATATCCTCCGTATGATGCGGATCTCGTGCTCGATGCACCAGTCTTGATCCACCTCGTTCACCACCGCCTGGTTGGAGCCGATGATCACACTGGGATCATTCCGGTAAAGGAAAAAGTAAGCTTCATCCTTCCGGAAGAGATACTCTTCGGCCGCCAGGTTGAAGGAGGGAATGGTGGAAGGGGAGACGATGATCTTCATGGGTGCAAAAATAACAATTATCCGGCTATCCCGCCGTCCGCAGCAAACAAGAATATCTCAATTCCGCAGGGGTTGAACATCTCATTATCTGCTGAGCAAGAAAATCACTCCAGATTGCCGGTCGCAGCATCCGGGTTTTGTTGCAACCATATCCGGTATAACGCAAAAAAAGTTGGAGCATCCAACAATTCAATATCAGGATTGAATACCGCCAATTCCTCCGTAACAGAAACATACCAGTCGGGTGTTTTCAGTATATTCCGGAACCAATGAAAAGGGATGGGACGTTCGGAGACCCTTTGAGCCACACGTTGCGCCGCATCCTTTGGATTTTGCTGGATATCTTCATCGGATCGCAATACCGGCATATTGCCATGCAACAGTGTCAGGGGCGCTTTCTGGGGTACGATACCATCCGGGCTGAATGAGGCATAACAATCCAATCCCTCTTTTGTGAGACCGGGAGCAGTGCCATCGATTACGAAGCCGGTAATGGTCAGATCCCATCGGTGATAGTAGGGGATACAATGATTCGCCCACGCCTCCAATCCTGACTTGAAACCGGATAGTTCCCTGGGCTCCTGTAACATCCCCGGCATCAGATATCCCGCACCATTGTCGGCTGCCACGAAATAATCATTGGGCGTGGCACTCTCCCGATAATAGTCCAGTGCCATCGGCACCCTGTTCTCCAATACCGGGCTTATTGCCCACATCATCGGCACTTTTCCTCTGCTGTTGTTGTCCCAGATGGTGGGTGTCCGCTGTGCCACCCAGGAGGATGCATCGTAATCCCCTACATAGAAGAGAATAAAATCTCTCCCCCTGAAATCCACCTCCCCACTATCACCAATGTATCCCCTCTGTTTCAATTCATCCATCGTCACCTTTTTTTGCGGATATCTCTCCTTCAAAGGGAAATGGGTCCAGAAAGAGGCATTGGCCAAAGCGCCATAACCAATGGCATCGGCATCTTTGAAGGCATTGTAAGCACCGATCAGCCTGGAAAACTCCCATTCCGTAGCCACATCACCATGTCCCCCCCCGGCACGCTTTGTATACTTGAATGCCCAGGCGGGAAAACCTCCAATGTAACACATCTTCTCTCCCCCATTGATTCGATAGGCTTCGGAAAGAAACTCTTTCAGCGTTGCCAGGTCAGTACCCACTGCCTGATCAGCGTCATCTGTTGCCGGCTCATCCCCCCAGGGAGAGAGGTCGAAGAAAAAGGCTTTTTTGCTGACGAAAAAGTCATGGTTGGTGAGGGTATGATGATTCACAACGGTTGCTGTGGGGTTCTCACGCCACTTCTGATCAATGTAATAGGCAGCAAACTCACCGGCACATTGGTTGCTCTTCATATATTTCTCAATAAACCAGATGTAGGGATCGTTCTTCAGGGAACCGGTAGAGATCCTGTTGGTGCCAGGTATCCTGCCCTTCCCGGTGAAGAGCGGTGAGCCATCCCGGTTGATCAGCCTCACCTTCACCTTCAATTTGGGTCCCGACAGTACAATGCGTGAATAGATACTTCCCGGTGAAGGATCATAACGAACCGCTATCAGATTCTCGACACCTGCCACGGCTGAGGCGACATTACTGGTCGATGCTACGGAAGAATCGTATAGAACAACGCCATCGATGAATTGTTTGTATCCATCAACCAGTTCCACAATATCATGATAGACCAGTGTATCTTTATCATGGAGCCATTTGCCCGGCCGGCGGTATTTTTGCCACCAATAGGTATCAATATCAATGCCGGATTCAACCACATAGTTGATGTAGAGGCGGGGTGCATCCCGGTTGACTATCCCCTGCAGGGTGGCTACTGCATGCAGATCATCCCACATGTCCTCAACCTGGCGAGGATCGCTTAAGTCATAGCGAAGACTGTATTTCAGGTCAAACAGTCCAATACTATCCGAATTGTTTTCACCACACGAGATAAGCAGTAGCAGGAAAAGGGGGATATAGAAAAAAACCTTCATCTTTTTTCGTTTGAAAATGAATAGGGAAAATCTGAGCCTTTTATACCCCTTCTTTTGTTGGGAGCATCATCCATTTCAATCTCTATTGCTGCGCCATCTACCAACTCACTATGTGTCAGGAAGTTTTTCGTGTAGTTATCCCCTTCAAATTTCACACTTTTGATAAAGCGGTTTTCGGCGTTGTTATGGGGTGCATTGATCACCACATTCTTTCCGTTTTCCAGGTGTATCGTTGCTTTCTTAAAGAGAGGGGCTCCCAATACATATTGATCACTACCGGGACATACCGGATAGAATCCGAGAGCACTGAACAGATACCATGCAGAGGTTTGTCCATTGTCTTCATCGCCACAATACCCATCCGGTGTCGGCCAGTAAAGCCTGTTCATCACCTCACGCACCCAGTATTGTGCCTTCCAGGGTTCACCGGAATAATTGTAGAGATAGATCATATGTTGAATCGGCTGATTGCCATGCGCATAGTTCCCCATGTTCATGATCTGCATCTCCCGTATCTCATGGATCACAAAACCATAATAGCTTTCATCATATTGAGGGGGAAGATTGAATACCGAGTCGAGCATCAGGTTGAATGTTTTCTCTCCTCCCATCAGACCGATTAATCCCTGCACATCGTGGAAAACAGACCAGGTATAGTGCCAGCTGTTTCCCTCTGTGAAGGCATCTCCCCATTTAAGGGGGTTGAACGGAGACTGAAAGGAACCATCTTCGTTCCTCCCACGCATCAACTTTGTTTCCGGGTCAAACAGGTTGCGGTAATTCTGACTTCGTTTGGCGTAGACCTCAATCTCAGAAGCAGGCCGCTTCAGCTTTTTACCCAACTGATAAATGCACCAGTCATTATAGGCATATTCAAGTGTACGGGCGGCATTCTCATTGATCCCGACATCATAGGGAATATAACCCAGACTGTTGTAATATGCATGTCCGAGGCGTCCGGTAGCAGCACTTTTTGGATTCACGTTATGGGTTCCATGCACTACAGCCTCCCATAACCGGTCAATATCATATCCTCTGATACCCTTCAGATAAGCATCGGCAACAACAGAGGCCGAGTTATTCCCAATCATCGAGTTACGGTGACCGGGGCTAGCCCATTCAGGGAGAAAGCCGCTTTCGAGATAGGTGTTGACAAGCCCCTCCTGTATTTCAGCATTCACCGAGGGATAAACAAGGTTCAGCAATGGAAAGAGGCTGCGGAAGGTGTCCCAGAAACCGGTATCGGTGTACATGCGTCCCGGCAGCACTTTCCCGTTATAAGGACTGTAATGAATGATATCACCCCTGGCGTCAATCTCATACAGTTTTCTCGGAAAAAGCAGGGAGCGGTAGAGGCAGGAATAGAAGGTTCGTGTCTGGTCAACCGTGCCTCCTTCAACCTCGATTGCCTTCAACACTTTGTTCCAGGCTTCTCTTCCCTTTTGTTTCACCTGTTTGAAGTCATCTGCTCCCAGCTCTTTCAGGTTCAATTCCGCCTGTTCATGACTGATAAATGAAGAGGCAACACGTGCGATAACCTCTTCCCCTCTGGCAGTACTGAATCCAATAACAGCACCGGTATGATCCTCACTGTTTTCGAGTTTGTCAATCCTCAGTGTCTGGTTATCGAAGGTAGCATGATAGCTGAACGGTTTATCAAACTGAACAACAAAGTAATTTTTAAAATTATCAGGAACACCGCCCCGATTTTTTGTTGTGTATCCGATGATTTTTTTTTCGGCAGGAATGATTTGCACATAGGAGCCCATATCGAGTGCGTCAATGACCACAAAGGAGCTATCATTCCGGGGAAATGTGAAACGAAACATTGCCGCCCTCTCCGTTGGTGTAATCTCGGCAACCACGTCGTGCTCTGCGAGGTAAACGCTATAGTAGTAAGGCTTAACCGTTTCAGCTTTATGAGAAAACCAGCTTGCACGCTCCTCCTCACGAAACAGCGGTTTACCGGTCACCGGCATAATGGAAAACTGTCCATAATCGCCGATCCAGGGGCTGGGTTGATGGATCTGTCTGAAACCATTTATTTTATCGCTTTCGTAGGAGTAAACCCATCCATCCCCCATCTTCCCTGTCTGGGGGGTCCAGAAATGCATACCCCATGGCAGTGCGATGGCTGGATAGACATTCCCGTTGGACAACGCATGCTTCGACTGGGTCCCCATCAGAGGGTTCACCCATTCCACAGGATCTGTGATCTTTTCAACAAGTTGCGCGTAACTTTGTAAAGATGAGAGCAACAAACAGAGGACAATTATTCTCTTCATAATGATATATCCATGTTAATTGAGTATGATGCAAAACCGTTTACAGCCCTTCCTCCGAGAAAAGGGGGAAAACCCATTACTGCTGCATATCGTCCGCTGAGGGGGGAGGAGAGTCAACGCCCCACTCCCTGTTCGGGCGGTCACCCATCTCCAGCACCAGCATACCACCATTGATCAGCTCATCGTGCGTAAACCAGGTGCGGTTCAGCACTTCTCCGTTCAGCGTGGCAGATTGGATATATTTGTTGCTCCAGGAAGCATTTTTAGCCTCAACGGTAAACCGATTCCCATTGTCCAGGTTGATGGTCGATCGGGTAAATATGGGGCTGCCAATGGTATAAACCGGGATACCGGGCGATACCGGGTAAAAACCCAGTTGTGAGAAGACCACAAAAGCGGTCATGCCACCACCATCTTCATCGCCTGGAATACCCATCAAGTCGTTACGAAACCAACTCTCCAGCAACATCCGGACACGTTTCTGCGTCTTCCAGGGTTGTCCCGCATAATTGTAGAGATAGGGTATGTGAAAGCTTGGTTCGTTACCCATCACAAACTGGCCTACATTGCCAGTGGCATCGGGATGAATGGCATAATATTTCCATTTGGGCAGCTTCAGATCCTCCACAAAGAGCTGATCCAGCTTCTCGATGAAGGGTTGATTGCCACCAAACAGATCGATCAGATCGGAAATATTATGGCGTACATCCCAAATATAGGTCCAGGCATTGTTCTCATCGTAGTATGCCCTGGCACCGATTCCTCCTGAGAAAATGTAGTCGAAGGGTTCAATAAATGCGCCGTTTTTATCTTTTGGATGAAAGAAGCCAGTCTCTTTGTTGAACAGTTTGCGATAGTTGAATGCACGGTTCAGGAAAAAATCATACTCCTCCTCTTGTTGCAAATACTTCGCCATTTGAGCAATGCTCCAGTCATCATAGGATGCAGCCTGCGTAACGGCAACAGCGTTTCTCTGTTCAAAATCACTGACGATAGCCACCGGTTCTTTTTCACCGGGATGCAGCGCGGGAAACCATCCATGTTCATGATAAAAGTCATCCAGCTCCGTTTTGGGAGCACGCCGCCAGGGAATCATTGTTTCGTTGAGGACTGTATTTTTCATTCCCTCAAATGCCTTCTCCACATCAAACGGAATCCCTTTGCTCAAGGCATCGGCAAACATTACTGCAGCGTGGTTGCCATTCATGCAGTGGGCATCACCGAACACACAAGGGAAAGTAGGCATCCATTTCTCTTCGGAGTGTTCATACATCCTGATGTAGGATGCCAGTTTTTCTTCTTCCTCTTTAGGATTAAGAATGGTTTGCAACGGATGCAGTGCCAGGTAATTATCCCATATCCAGTCATCTGTCCAGAAGGGAACCCCTTCATCATCGTGTACCTTCCCATCAAAACCGTTGTAGTATCTGCCATCTTCCGAGATATTGACCATCCTTTCGTGCGCCCGGTAGAGAGAGGTATAAAAAACCGTTTTCTGATCTTCCGTGGCGCCTTCAACCTCAATTTTCCCCAGTGTTTCATTCCACTTGTCACGTGCAGCATCTGCCAACGCATCGATATCGAAACCTGATATTTCATTTTCCAGATTTTTTCGTGCCTGATCCACGCTGATATAGGATACTCCATAGCGGATGCGCACCTCATTGGCATTTTCTGCAAACCGGGCATAAATGGCCTTGCGGCTTTCTGCCTCTTTGTCTCCGCTCTCTACAGGTTCCTGATCAAATTCAAGATAGAAGTAATGTCTGGTTCCATGATAGATCTCATATCCATGCATGCTATTCCCCTCTGCGGTCAGTTCTCCCTTGCCAACAGTACGCAGCATGACATATCGGGGGCCCTCATTTTCATAGGTCAGTGAAAATATTGCAGAGCGGGCAGCAGGTGCGAAGCGTGTCAGGATGCCATGATCATCCAGAAAGACTGAATAGTGATAGGGGGTAGATTGTTCGTGATCGTACCGATAATTCATGTTAGGCGACAAATCGGTCAGTTCACCACAATGGGGCATCAGATAGAGCAGGTCACCCTGACGATGTGAAGGCACATTCAGGGGTAGTCCCTGCATACGGTCGGTCACAAACTCGGTATGAGCCGGGATCATACGCAACATGCTATTGGGCAGATGAGTGACCGGAAATGTGGGCACCAGCAGGATACTGATATTTCCAATGCGATTGTTGACATACTCGACAGGCTCTCTATTTTGTTCCTTTGTCATTGTTTGTTGGCAACCGGCAAGAACCAACGCCATCATCCATGTACATAAAAATATTTTCTTCATCACTCATTCATTATTTGGTGGTTAAAAGTTCGGCAGGTAGCTGACACACCTGCTCAAGAATATGTTGCTTCCCTTTTTTTGCCTCCTCAAAAAAGAGCTCGTCCGAAGGGTAGTAGTTTCCATTCTGATCTTTCCCTCTGAAAGAGATTCCTGCTTCTATGGCATTCAATATCAAGTGATAGGGCCTATTCAGCCTGAGCGCTGCGTGGAGCGGTGCAGCCAGCCTGTCCTCAGGGCCCAGTTTCCGGCAGAGATCGCACCCGACGCGAAACAGGGTATCCCCCAGGTTTCTATTTCTGAACCGATGCAGCAGGTCATCGATATGTTCCACCAATTGCTGATGGGTGAACTCATCCGGGTAGAGAGCTTGTAGGATGTCGGCTGCCTGTAACATTGTTTGCCGTACATCACGAAGGAGCTTCTCGTCATCCAAGACCTCACTAATATATACAGCGTCAGGATGAGTCTGGTATCCCAGATAAGCTGCTGTTGCATGCCCTAAATTATGGATAAACAATTTTCTGTCTACCCAGGCCTTTATGTTTTCTTTGGGCGCCAGAAAGGGGACTTCGGGGAGTGGGGTTAAAAAGCTATTTTTTGCGACAATCAGACGATTATAGGACTCTGCAAAAACCTGTAACGGATCCTCCCTGATATCTTCCCGGGTCATGACCGGCACCATTTTCCCGATACTTGTCTCAACCAGCCCGACCAACTGATGCAAAGGATAATCATCCGGAAGATGCTTTCTGAACTCTTCCCCGATAAAGATGTCTGCATTCCGCATATTCTCAGCAATAATTATATCCAGTGGCAGATCACCATAGTCATTACGACGGGCCAGCAGAGCACGGGCGATAATGGGGATCGCAGTCTGCAACCCCTGTTGCCCGACAGAGAGAGAGACAATTCCGGCATCTTTCAGTTCGGCAATTACATGTTCCTCATCCTCCAGCGGGACACCTCTGACGGGCTTAATGAGCAGACTTTCCTCTTTATCATGATCCTTGATGACCACCCGGTACCCCTTTTCCCGGTTTATCAGGTCTATCAAGGTTTTGTTGATATCCACAAAGGCCACCTCATAACCTGACCGACTGAAAACCTGTCCGATAAAAGATCTTCCAATTTTTCCGGCACCGATCACTACAATTTTTTTGTTGTTCATCTGACTGCAGGGTTCATTTCGATCCATTCTTCTGTAATTGGATCAGATAATCATGGTAAAAGGATTCTATCACCCTTTTTTTCTCACCCGCCACTTTTTCAAAATAGGTACCCCCATGATAAAAACAGGCGTACCCACCGGATACCACTCCCATGGCAATCGCTCTGTCCAGATCCACCTGTTGCGAAGGATGGTCCAACAGCTGTTGTGCAATAGTTGCAATCACTCCGCCTGCAAAGTTGTCGCCACATCCGGTGGTATCCCCTACCATTTCCGGGTGGTGGAGGATCATCTCCCTCGCCTTTTCCGATACCGGCCTACTCCCCTCTGATACGCCAAACAGTGGACTGTTGTAAGCATAATAGAGGGGATTGGCACCATGGGTAATCACGATTCCACCAACACCTCTTTTCCGGAAGAAAGAGAGAGCATCCTCAACCGAGTGCTTGCCGCTCAACCGGAGTGCCTCTTCCCTGTCGGTAATCAGCAGATCGATATTCGGGTAAGTGTCAGGAGATGAACCCAAGGGCCATGCCTCATTCGGGTTTTTTTTCTCACTCAGGAAGTCATACACGGTATTGACAATCGTCAATGCATCTTTCTCTTTCGACTTTTTGAGCAACTCCGTCAGCGATTGATGGATCCTGGGCACCAAAGCAGTACCTCCGAAGACGACAATGTCACTTTCAAAAAAGGCTTCATCCAGGTCTTCGGGAATAAGATCCCAGGCAGCTCCGATCTCGTTGATAAAAATCCGTTCTCCATGGCCCTGGTCATATTCGGGATCGGAAAGCACATCGGTGAAAGAAGTATATTGATCTGACACCTTGTATTTTCCTATTTTCAAGGGTGTTCTTTGTAGGTTTTCGTCGATAAAAGCTGCCCCCTTATCCTGGCCTTTGCACCCGTAAAAACAGACCTCCGCATTCATTCCGGCGAGCATTTGTGCAGCATGAATCAACGATACGATGGAAGGCCCACCGATATTGAGTGTTACCGGCGGATTGCCGCAGGTGATCTCTTTTCTCACTTTCAAATAATCTTCTCCGGAGAATTTCTCAAATTCATCCCTGAAAACCAGTTTGCCGGGAGATAACCCACCATCACCCGGATTGACCGAGAGGTATCGTTTGAAATGATCACCGGTAAAGCTTACCGGTTTGTAGAGATAATCAACCAGGGCACATCCCGTACCGGATATTCTGAGTGTTCTGCTGCCCATTATCCGATAAACTTTTCATAATCCGACACCAGCAGATGAATCGGTTCCTCGTCCTCAATTATTTGCGGGAATCGTCCTACTGTTTCGTGAAAACGGTTATCGGCCGTATCATCGTTTACCGCACTCACTTCTCCTACCAGAACTTTACCCTTGCCGGGTTCTCCATAAAACCGGTGATAGACACCCTGTTCAAGGCAGATGCTTTCGCCCGGTTTTAATATTACCCGACCGCCGGGTTCAACGACCCTCTCCACACCGTCTGTTTTCAGACGTACCGGGGTGGCCTCATCCAGTACATCATCGGAGGTGGCATTGTAAAGCTCAATGACTAAATTGCCCCCCCCACGGTTGATGATATCTTCCATCTTTGCCCAGTGGAAATGCATCGGTGTCTCCTGATTTTCCTCTACAATCATGATCTTCTCAGCATAGGGTTTCTTATCCACATGGTACTTCCCATTCCGTAGGGTAAATAGAAAGAGTCCCCTCCTGTAAAAATCGCCGGAGCCGAAATCGGTGATATCCCAACCCAACATGTTGTCCATTACTTCAGAAACACTCTCTTTGTTCTTTTTCCAGTCTGAAAGGCCCCAGTATGCCCATGGGGGCAGGTGAAACCGATGATCTGCCAAAAAGGCTTTCGCGTCTACAATAATCTGATTAATTTCGCTACGTTTCATCTTCTTAGAATTTAATATGTTATAATCTTGAATTAATTGTCAGCCCTCTTTTCTTCTTTGATCATCACAGAACAGTACAACAAGTATCCCATCAATACCAGCAGCAGCCCCATTGCTACTGACTGATTGAAAGCATCGGCTACCAACCCCATCAGCGGCAGTATAATAGCCCCACCGGCAACTCCCATAATCAACAATCCCGATATTTCGTTGGCATTCTCCGGTTTACGCTTTAACGCGAAGGAAAAGATGATCGAGAAGACGTTGGCGATTGCGAAACCCACGACAAAAACGAGCGTCAGAATAGCCCATATCTCACTCAGGAAGAGCATGACAAACAGTGCCGGTATGGCAACCAGCATGCTGATTGTGAAGAATCTCTTGGCAGAGAAGGTGACCAACAATAATGCACCGATAAAGGTACCTACGGTTCTGGCAATAAAATAGAGGCTTGTCCCCAGACCAGCCTGTTCCAATGGGATATGGCATTTTTCAATCAGGAATTTGGGAACAGTGGTATTCAGTCCCACATCAATACCCACAACAAACAGGATTGCAATAAAAAAGAGGAGGATCATCTTATCGTTCAAAAGCGCGAAAGTTTTACCCAGTGAGGAAGTTTTCTGCTTCAAAGGCTCTTCACTTATCGGGGTGAGCATCAACCAGATTCCGACTGCGATGGTGACCAATCCATAGATTAGAAAAACCAGCTTCCAGTCACCGAACCTCACGGCGGTCCAGCTCGCAATGATTGGCCCCAGGAACGCGGCGATGGCTTTGATGAACTGTCCCATTGTCAGACTACTCGTTAGTCTCTCACTCCTAACCACATTGGTTAAAAGAGGGTTGAGTGACACCTGGATAATGGTGTTCCCAATACCCAATAATGCAAAGGCAAGCAGCATGACCGGAAAGTTGTAAACCACCATGGGTACGATCATCGCCCACAATGTAAGTATCATACTGATGATAACCGTACGTTTTCTTCCCAGCCTGTTCATTATCATGCTTGTAGGGACAGCCAGGATGGCAAACCAGAGGAAGAGGCTCAACGGAAGCAGATTGGCGATGGAGTCCTTCAGCCCGAAATCCTGTTTCACATAATTGGTCGAAATACCGACCAAATCCACTATTCCCATTACAAAGAAACAGCTAATAACAGGCAGCACTTTTTGTAAAGATATCTTCTCTTTCATATGATTAAAACTTTTAATTTCAAAGGCATCATATGGAACTCGCGTTTAATCATTAGCTTTGGTGATAATAATTATCATGCTCGTTTCATAACCCATACTTAAAAAAAACGATTTCATCTCTTTTCACATCAACTACAATTTTACTTTCAGGAATTTGGTTTCCCAGGGCGTAAGCTTAATCTTATTTCCTGTTGGCAAGACATCACCGGAAAGGTTGCTTTCACTCACTTTTAATTTCCTGCGAAATGCGGAGGAGAGTTCAATGGTTGTTTCACGGCCGGAAATCTCTCTTATCTGCAACAGCAGTGCATCTTCCTCCTTGATGGGTTTCATGTTGACCAGAAGTATATTCGTTGGTTGAATGGAGATAATTGAACCGCCGAAAGCGGGGTTCGGCTTCTCCACTCCCGCAGAAAAGACCCTGTTTTGCAATGGAATGCGGTTGCTCCATGCAAATTTTGTTGCCTGTTCAACAGAAGCATCACCCGAAGAGGTGAGATAATAACTCCACGAAAATTCACCAAACTGAAAAGCATCAAAATTGGTTACCCAATAATTGTTCATTGGCCAGGAGAAGATATGGTTCGATTCTGGCAGAGCACCCTTCTTGAATCTGCCCAGGTTAATGTTCCCCAATTGCATCAAGGCTACCTCTTTGCTTCCCAGGATGATCTGCTCATCATGGTTGCGTACGGAAACAAAATTTTGTGCCACATTCCAGTCATTCACAGAACCCGGGATCTGCTCCTTTACTGCTTCAATTGTTCCTCCGGGAACATCAAAGTATATCTTCCCTTCCTGCAACTCAAACGGAAAAGAGACATAGAGCGCTTCGGGATCTACCACCAGCTTTTTATTCAGATTGTACAGGAAGTTCACCTGCTTACAGTTCTTTAACAGTTGTAATTCGAAAGTAAAATTATCTTCTCCTTCACCTGCGGGTGACGTTCCCTTGAAGAGGTAACTATCCCATATCTCACCTTCCCGGCATCCTACATACCCTATCATATCCGGTGAGAATCGTTTAAAGTTACCAGGTTTCAATCTATCCAACGCACCTCTCGGATCCTGATCGATCTCATACACAAGCTCACCCAGCTTCCACTCCGCATCCGAGGTAATCAGATTTTTGTTTAGCTCTTTGTCATACCATTCCGTTACAACTCCTTTACGGGTGTCTAACCCAATACGATACCACTGATTTTCTATAGATTGGACAGGATCCGTTTTGAGTACGGCGATTTCTGCATCACCTGCCTCCAGTTCAATTGTATAGGATTTCACACCCAACGCCGGAATTCGATCCACCCACAATGCCCAATAGGTCGCATCCCTGTATGAGCGGATAAGTTGCAGTCTGGCTGTATCTCCTTTCTCATCTTTTACCAACACTTTCCTGTTTAAAGGAATCACTTCGTGATCCGCATAGAGTATGGTAGAGGCACTGTTTTCCCAGTTCAGCGGATTGAAAACGACAATACTGCCGTTCTCCTTCTGTCGCGGGACAAATTCCTGAAGCAATCCCATTGCTGTCTCCCCAATCGGACGCGATCTTCTGTAGGTCTCCCATGCATAGGCTGCCTTGTGTTGCTGCTGCTGCATGCTCTCAGCACCAAAGGGATCAGAGACACTTGCGTGAAATCCGAAAGTATGCTCACCATAAAACAAAAGAGCCTTGTTCGCCTCATCTATCTCATTGAACACGGAAGTGGGAATATCAGCTCCCAGTATCTTAGCCAAAGAGAGAGAGATCTGGTTGGATATCATATCAGCCTGCGCATACCGCATCATGGCGGCCTCCCTTGCAGCTGAACCGAAGCCATCCGTCCACCAGTCGGGCCATGCAGCACGATAGCTCTCCAACTGATCGCCATCATTCTGTTCAATCGTTTCCATAAACTCGGAAGCGAGAGCCAGTCTCAGCCTGGGAAAAGCATACTTCTGATTCCATAGACGCACCATCTCACATGCAGCAGTCGAAGGTGGCGAATTATCTGTAAAGTAACCGGAAAATTGCAGTGATGTGATTTGATGAGGGTATCCTCTCTTTTCCAGTGCAAGCAGGTAATCCAGCAGTTTCTGTTCAAACTGACTGAAATCCCCTTTTTCCAAATCGATGAAATTACCGAACATGTAATGTTCGGCTCTGTATACCAACATTTTCTTTCCTGATGGGGATTCCCACCAGAAAGCAGTAGGCTTGTCGAACGAGAGCAGGGCTTTGTGCCCATGGGTGCCCATGATCAGATACTTCACTCCCAGATCAGGAAAAAACTCACTGAAGATCCAGGCGATGCCATTCACATCATTCTGCATGGCTGTTTGCACCCTGATCCCCTCTTCCCTGAACTGTTTCAACGGATAGAGCGAGTAGGCCAGCTCCTGTTCCCCTGGCATTTCGTCATAGTTGAAATACATGGCAGTCACCTCAATACGCCCCTCTTCAATCCGTTTTTTCAGCCTCGCCACCTGTTTTGCCGGACGTGTTCTGATATACTCACTCACAGACCAGGCGGTTTCACATGTCCATCGAAATTTTGCATCAACAGGGAAATGATCCGTCAGGTCGCAGTAATCCAGGGCATAATCAATGATCCGCATATGTTCGGAAAGGATCTCATGCTGCGGACGGGTATATCCAATATCTGTATGGGTATGCTGTACAAAGTGGACCTGCCACTCCCGAACCGG
>JADLKK010000048.1 GCA_016839025.1 Proteiniphilum sp. | reverse complement strand
TTACCTGATCCTGTAGGAGACAGAGAGGTTGAGCATGGGCCACCAGTTGAGTGTCTCCTGCGATACCGGTAGCTCCAGTTCATCTGCCATCCGGTTTACCCAGTCGCGACCGGCTTCGTTCAGGTTGTCGCTCTCCAGTTTGTATTTGCCCTGATACACCAAGCCCAGCTCGAATCTTACTCCTACACGGTTTTTGGGGATGGATCTCCCCAGGCCGATGCCCAAGTATGGCTTCAAGCTGTTGCCCATCTTCAGCAGCGCGTCGAAGCTGCCGTCGTCATAGGGTTCGAAAACAATATCCTCATATTCGAGAGTGGGTTTTTCTCCCATCTCCTGGGTAAGCTCTTCATACCCGGGAATCATCCCGTCCGCTTCTGCCCGGTTTGTGCCGGTGTAGAAACCTGCCGTCAGGCTAAAGATTCCGTTGCGCATCGGATAGTAGTCGATCATTACCTTGCAATTGGGAAAGGTGACAGAAGCTTTGGTGATTTCTGCCTCTACTGTTTGGTCATAATCTTCCATCTCTGCTTCGAAAGTGGCAACATCCTGACGGTTCAGGGCGAAGTAGTCGAATCCGGCTCTTAGCTTGAAGTGAGGGGAGAGATTGGTCGCTCCCTGTATGCCTGCGCCATACAGGCCGCCATTGATCCCCGCTGCCCATTGCGTAAATGGCTTCTCCTGTGCCTGGAGCGTGAAGAGTGAGAGCACCCAAAGAAGGAGTGTGCTGATTTTTTTCATGATTTCCGTACTTGTAAAATGTTAGGTGGATACTATCTTCCGATTGCTTAACACTCATTTCCCTTTTTTTGTTTTATAAAAAATTAGTAAATTTGCATGCGTAATAAGAAACATATGAAGAATTGCGGTTTACACATTGTGCTCCTACTGCTTGGAATTGCAGTTATTGCCGGATGTTCACAAGACAAACGCTTCACCGTGGAAGGTGCTGTCAAAGACGCTGCGGGAGACACGCTTTATCTGGAGCATCGGGCGCTGTCGGGAGTGGTTTTGCTCGACTCACTGTTGCTCAAAGAGGGGGGGCGCTTCCGCTTTCATCAGCCGGCACCTGCGAATCCCGAGTTTTATCAGTTGCGTCTGGGTAGCCAGGTAGCCGCTTTCTCGGTCGATTCGGCTGAAACCCTCGTAGTGGTGGCAGAAGGGGGTGATCTCTACGGTTCTTTCAAAGTGAATGATTCCCCTGCCAACGACCAGCTTCGGCAGGTGGACCGTTTGGTGGGTAAGACAGCAGCGACGATCAGCGCTCTGCAAGAAGAGCACAAAGGGGGGAGGATTGATGACCTCGCTTTTATCCACCGTCTGGATAGTGCCCTTCTGGCATACAAAGGGGAGATATCGAAACTCATTCTCTCCAACCCGGCAGGGGCAGCAGCCTATTATGCCCTGTTTCAGAAGATCAACAATTTCTTGATTTTTGATCCTTACAGCCGAAAGGATTATCCCATGTTTGGGGCAGTGGCGACCTCCTGGAACCGATATTTTCCCGATACCGAACGCACACGCCACCTGTATGGGTTCACCATGAATGCCCTGAAGGTGCGCAGGCAGCAAGAGCAGCAGGAGGCCCTGCTGGAGAGTATGGTTCCCGAAGCCGGAACAGGCTTGCCTGATGTCGAATTGACGGTGGTAAGTGGTGAGAAGGTTGCCCTCTCCACCCTGAAGGGAAAGGTGGTGCTGCTCGATTTCACGGTCTACAATGCCGATTTCTCGCCGAAGCACAACATCGACCTGCATGGACTCTATGAACGGTTCAAAGGGAGTGGATTTGAGATCTACCAGATCTCATTCGATTCTGATGAGCATTTCTGGAAGACCGCCGCCAGCAATCTTCCCTGGGTCACGGTAAGGGATCCGCAATCGGTCAACTCCCGCCTGCTTTCTCTCTATAATGTGAGAGAGATTCCTGCAAGCTTTCTGCTAAACCGTGAAGGTGACATTGTTGCCCGGATCGAAGCATACGATCAGTTGGTGAAGGAACTGAAGAAACTGCTTTGAATCTTTCACCCAAAATTTTGTTTTTAGAAATAAAGTTTTTATCTTTGTTGCCATTACATCATGGAAAGAGAGGGTTCCGGTCTTGTTGAAAGAGGCCGGAATTCTTTTTCTTTGCATTGCGTTTAACAGGTAAAATGAAGAAACAAATCGTATGGCTGTAACCTACATGACCGAAGAGGGTCTTCGGAAGTTGAAAGAGGAACTGATAGAACTGGAATCTGTGCAGCGTCCGGAGATTTCGCGCCAGATTGCAGAGGCGAGAGACAAGGGTGATCTCTCGGAGAACGCGGAGTATGATGCTGCCAAAGAGGCTCAGGGAATGTTGGAGGCGAAGATTGTCCAACTGAAGAGTCTGATAGCCAGTGCACGTTTGATTGATGAGAGCACGATCGGCACCGATGAGGTGAAGATCATGAACAAGGTGACCATCCGTAATCTGCAGACAAAGAAATCGATGACCTATACCCTGGTATCGGAAAGTGAAGCAGATCTGAAGAGCGGCAAGATTGCCGTCAACACGCCCATTGCCCAGGGACTGATGGGTAAGAAGGTGGGTGATGTGGCAGAGATAAAGGTGCCTTCGGGCACGATGACCTTTGAAATTGTGGAAATATCAATCTGAACAACTATGGCTACTGTTTTCAGCAGGATTATCGCTGGTGAGATTCCCTCATACAGGGTGGCTGAGGATGACCGTTTTTACGCATTTCTCGACATCCGCCCGATGCGTGCAGGCCATACCCTGGTGGTGCCCAAACAGGAGACCGATTATCTGTTCGACCTGGATGATCCGCTCTTGACCGATATGATGTTGTTTGCCAAACGGGTGGCAAAAGCAATTGAACAAGCAGTGGAATGTCGACGTGTGGGATTGATGGTGATCGGTCTCGAGGTTCCGCACGCCCATATCCACCTGATTCCTATCCAGCAGGAGGGAGATATGAGCCTTTCTGCAAAGAGAGCGGAACTCAGCAGCGAGGAATTTGAACAGATCGCCGGGAAGATTCGTTCTGCTTTCGCTGGATGAGCTGAATATCCACCTCGCAAGTGGTGTCAGGTGATGAACCCATACAAGCCGGATTGCCGGCTTGTATGGGTTACGGATGGATCATATCTTTCGTATGCGGACACCCCTGACAAAATGGCATTCCCCCTTCTCCAGTATCAGATCCGCCCGGAAGCGGGTAGGGAGGATGTTCTGTTGCAGGTTCACCAGGTTGATCTCATCCCATACCTTGTTGGCAAACTTCATCAGTCTTTTTTCGGAGTAGGACGCATAGCGATGAAAGTAGGACGCCGGGTCGCGAAAAGCAGTCTGTTGCAACTTCTTGAACCGCTCCAGGTACCACTCCCTCAGATCGCGTTCGCTGGCGTCCACATAGATGGAAAAGTCAAAAAAGTCGGAGACAAACACCCGCCGCTTTGGCTTCCGCCCCGTGGTCACCTGCAGCACGTTGATACCTTCCACGATCAGAATTTGGGGCCGTTCAATGGTCTGCATCTTTCCCTCAATCACATCATAGTAGAGATGGGAGTAGAGCGGAACTTCCAGTATCTCTTTTCCCGATTTCACGCTGGCCAGAAAGGCTAACAGGCGCCTGGCATCATAACTCTCGGGAAAACCCTTGCGGTTAAGGATGCCCCGCCGTTTCAGTTCTGCATTTGGGTATAGGAAGCCGTCGGTGGTGATCAGCTCCACCTTCGGGTTTCCAGGCGTCATGGAGAGTAACTTCTGCAGGACCCTTGCCGTAGTGCTCTTACCTGCAGCCACGCTGCCGGCAATGCCAATGATATAAGGGATTTGTTGACTGGTGTTGTCGAAAAACTGATCCCGCTCATTGTGCAGGTTGCGGTAGTGGGTGAGATGGATCTGCAACAGCCGGATCATCGGGATGTAGATCTCCTCCACCTCTTCGGTGGTCAGCGGCTCGTTAAGAGCTTGTAGCCGGGTAAGGTCGATCCCGGCGATGGGAAACATGGGATGCTCCTCCAGCAAGCTCCACTCTTTACGGGTGAAAGCGCGGAAGGGTGAGTAGGTAACCTCGTAGGCTTTGTTCATTTGTCGCGGACTTTTCTCCCTGCAAATATAGACAAAAAAACGAAGGAGTAACCTCTCCGTGGTACTCCTTCGCAAGTAGGGTTGGGGTGGATCTCCCGATCAGATCAGGTTGAAGCTGCGTTGCACAAAATGGCTCAATGCCTCACCCTTGAGCTGTCCGCCCGCAAGCAGCGCCAGATCGATCATCTGTTTCAGTTTCGCATCTGCGGTGACCGTTGCTTTCAGTTCATCTTTCTCCTTCAATTCGCTCTGGGTGATCAGCTCTTGGATGTAGGGATGGTCAGCGTTGAGCACCAGTTGGTAGCTATCGGGCATCTCCCCGTAAAAGGCCATCTGCTGTTGCATCGCAGCCATTTCCTTCATCCGTCGTGAGAATTCGTTCTGTGTGATTTGAACCGGCCTGGCGTTCTCTCCCAGTGCCTTGAAATCAACACTGAACTCGGTCTTCTCAATAGCCGGCAACTGTGCTTTTACAATATCGTTCAGTGACTCTTTCTGCTTATCGCTCAGCTCGGGTGCATGCTTCTCCTCCTTCTCGATGATCTGTTCGATGATATCGCTGTCCACCCGTACGAAGCGCGTCTTCTCCAGTTTTTGTTCCAATAGTCCCATCCAGTGCACATCCAGCTGCCCGTCCATCAACAACACATCGTATCCTTTCTCCCGGGCAGCTTCGGTCGGAGCATATTGTTCCTGCCGGTTGCTGGCATAGAGCCAGATGAGCTCCCCGTTTTTGTCGGTCTGCGACCCTTTGGTGAGCTCTTTGTATTCCTCCAGGGTATAGGTTTGTTGCTCGCTGTTTTTCACCAGCGCGAACTTGGCTGCGCGGTCATAGAATTTTTCCTCCGAAAGCATTCCATATTCGATGAAGAGCTTCAGGCTTTCCCATTTTTCCTCGAACTGCGTACGCTCCTTCTTGAAGAGCTCCTCCAGTTTGTCGGCCACCTTTTTGGTGATGTGGTTGGAGATTTTCTTTACGTTCTGGTCGCTCTGCAGGTAGGAGCGGGAGACGTTCAGCGGGATGTCGGGCGAGTCGATTACCCCGTGCAGCAGGGTGAGGAACTCGGGTACGATGCCTTCAACCGAGTCCGTCACGTAGACCTGGTTGCTGTAGAGCTGTATCTTGTTGCGTTGGAGATCCAGGTTGCTTTTGATCCTCGGAAAGTAGAGAATACCGGTCAGATTGAAGGGATAATCCACGTTCAGGTGGATCCAGAAGAGTGGTTCGTCGGTGAACGACAGGGGGTAGAGGGTACGGTAGAACTGCAGGTAATCCTCATCTTTGAGTCCCGCCGGCTTCTGCTTCCAGAGAGGATTGACCTCATTCACCACGTTGTCTTCTTCCGTATCAGCGTACTTGCCATCCTTCCACTCCTGTTTTTTTCCAAACACAACCGGTATGGGCAGGAACTTGCAGTACTTCTTCAGCAGCGATTCGATTTTATCCTTCTCCAGGAACTCTTTGTTTTCCTCGTCGATGTGAAGAATGATGTCGGTGCCGCGGTCTGCTTTTTCTGTCTCCTCCATGGTGTACTCCGGTGTGCCTTCACACGACCATTGGACGGCTGGAACATCCTCCCTGTAGGATTTGGTGACGATCTCCACCTTTTTCGAAACCATGAAGGTGGAGTAAAAACCCAGCCCGAAATGGCCGATAATGGCATTGGCATTCTCCTTGTAGCGGTCCAGGAAATCGTTGGCCGAAGAGAGTGCGATCTGGTTGATATATTGGTCCAGCTCTTCGGCACTCATGCCGATGCCCCGGTCGGTGACGGTGACGGTTTTCTTTTTCTTGTCGACAGAGATCCGCACGGAGAGGTCGCCCAGCTCACCCTTGAACTCTCCGACATCGGAGAGGGTCTTGAGCTTTTGCGTGGCGTCGACCGCGTTCGACACAATCTCGCGCAGGAAGATCTCATGGTCACTGTAGAGAAATTTTTTGATGATGGGGAAGATGTTGTCGGTGGTGACACCGATCTGTCCTTTTTGTATCATATGTTCTTTTTTTTATGGTGTTGTTTGGGTTGAAATGAAATTTGCAAATAGTGTGCCATCGATCGGTTGTGTCGCAATGACAGAGCAGGAAGGGCAGGCCAGGATCATTCCCACCTTTGGCATCCTTACGATCCCATTGATACAATTGATCATCAATTGACCCTTTTCATAACCCTCTTTTTCCCCAATAACGAACTTGTAAATCAGAGCAATATGCCGATATTGTCCTCAATTAACAATCATTAATCGTAATTCGTTCCGTAATGAGGAGCGGATTTGAATAGTTCTTTTTATATTTGCAGGGACAACGGTCATTTAACACAATAAAAGTCACCGCTTATGAAGACAAAGAAATCTTTCGAGAAACAGTTGTTGAGTCTGCAGGACAATATGTTCAATTTCGCACTGACACTGACTGCCGACCGGGAAGAAGCAAAGGATCTGTTGCAGGAGACAACGCTTCGGGTTTTGGATAACAGGGAAAAGTATTATGAGAATGTGAACTTCAAAGGTTGGGTTTTCACTATCATGCACAATATCTTTGTGAACAATTACCGCAAGATTGTCAGAAGCCAGACCATTATCGATAAAACGGAGAACCTCTATCACCTGAACCTGCCGCAGGATTCCGGGTTTGATACACCAGACGGAGCCTATACCATCAAGGAGATCAACAAGGCTATCAACAGCTTCACCGATGAGTACAAGGTGCCCTTCTCCATGCATGTATCCGGATTCAAGTATGAAGAGATTGCCCGCCACCTGGCGCTTCCCATTGGTACGGTGAAAAGCAGAATCTTCTTTGCCCGCAAAAGATTACAGGAGATGTTGAAGGATTTCCGCTACTATTCAGAATAACGCTGTTTTGACGCATACAAAAAAGCCTCTTTCCGGGAAAGAGGTTTTTTTGTTCCCGTAAAAGAGGGTATCTTTGCACCCATAAAGCAGGATTGATTGTCGTTAGGTTGTTGAGAATTGAAAAGAACGGATTATGGAGATTGTCTGGTTATTGCTCTCGCTTGTAATACTCTATTTTGGTGCCGAAGGACTGGTGTCGGGGGCGTCCTCCCTGGCCAAGCGGATCGGCATCAGTCCCCTGGTGATCGGGCTGACCATTGTTTCGGTGGGCACCAGCGCACCGGAATTGCTGGTCAGCGTGAAAGCTTCCCTCAACGGGCAGGGAGCCCTCTCGGTTGGCAATGTGCTGGGATCCAATTTTTTCAATGTGGGGATCATCCTGGGTATCTCCGCGCTGATCTACCCACTGGCGGTCAAAAGGCAGTTGTTAAAGCTTGATGTGCCGGTGATGGTGGTTACTTCCCTGCTTTTTTTTCTTTTCTTCCTTGATTTCACCATCTCACAGCTGGAGGCGTTGATCTTTGTGTTGTCACTTGTCACCTACATCACCTATATGCTGGTCACCTCCCGCAAAGCGAGACCGGATCAGAAGGTTGATGAGCAGGATGAGATACGGATGAGCAAGCATTGGCTGCTGGATATCCTCTTCATCGCGGTCGGTTTGGCAGCGCTGGTTTACGGTTCTGACCTCTTGGTGGTGAATGCGGTGATCATTGCCGGCTGGCTCGGCATGTCGGAGGCACTGATCGGCCTCACCATCGTGGCCGCCGGCACCAGTATGCCTGAGCTGGCCACTTCGGTTGTGGCGGCACTGAAAAAGCGTTCCGATATTGCCATTGGTAATGTGGTGGGGTCCAATATCTTCAATATTCTGCTCATCCTGGGAGTGACTGGTTTGATCGGTCCGCTGAGTACTCCCGAAATTGGTTATGTGGATGGGCTTTTCAACCTCGGTATCGGTGTGCTGCTCTGGCTCTTCATGAAACGGAGCTCTCGCATCAAGCGGTCTCAAGGCGCCATCTTCCTGTTGTGCTACCTGGTCTATTTCACCTATAAACTGTTTCTCATCTAGCAGCAGGGGAGAAATCCCTGGCGTTGGCAACCTTCTCCGGAAGTAGTGCCAATTCCAGTACCTCCCTTACATCCTTCACGTAATGAAAGGTAAGCCCTTTCAGGTAGTTGGCATTGATTTCCTCAATATCCTTTTTGTTTTCAGTGCAGAGAATCACATCCTTGATGCCCGCCCGCTTGGCTGCCAGGATCTTCTCCCGGATGCCACCCACCGGCAGGACCTTGCCCCGCAGCGTGATCTCACCGGTCATCGCCAGATTGGCACGCACTTTTCGTTGGGTGTAGGCCGAGGCCAATGAGGTAATCATGGTGATTCCGGCCGACGGGCCATCCTTGGGAATCGCTCCCTCCGGTACATGGATATGGGTGTTCCAGTTTTCGAACAGCTCGGGATCGATCTTCAGCTCCTCTGCATGGGAATGGATATACTCCATGGCCAGCATGGCCGATTCTTTCATCACCTCTCCCAGATTGCCGGTAAGGGTCAACTTTGAACCCTTGCCTCGGCTCAGGGAGCTTTCCACAAACAGAATGTCACCCCCCACAGCAGTCCAGGCAAGTCCCGTCACTACCCCGGCATAATCGTTCCCCTGGTAGCGATCGCGTGCATATTCCTCTATACCCAGGTACTCTTTCAAATCCTGTACCTTCAGTGATCGCGGGTATGGTTCCTCGGAAGCAATGCGACGTGCTACACGGCGCATGATCTTGGCGATCTTTTTGTTCAGTTCCCTTACACCGGACTCACGGGTGTAGTGCTCGATGATGCGCTGAAGCGTTGGCTTGGGAATATTGAACATCCCCTTTTCGATACCGTGGTTGAGCAGTTCTTTGGGTACCAGGTGGCGGTGGGCGATCTCGATTTTCTCCTCTGTGATGTACCCCCCCACATTGATCAGCTCCATACGGTCGAGCAGTGGTTGCGGAATGCTGTTCAGATTGTTGGCTGTGGCGATGAACAGTACTTTCGACAGGTCGTAGTCGATGGAGAGGTAGTTGTCGTGGAATGCCATGTTCTGCTCCGGATCGAGCACCTCCAGCAACGCTGAGGAGGGATCGCCACGGAAATCGTTGCCGATCTTATCCACCTCATCCAGCACGAAGACCGGGTTGGAGGTGCCTGCCTTCTGGATATTCTGGATGATACGCCCGGGGATGGCACCGATATAGGTGCGACGGTGTCCGCGGATCTCCGCCTCATCGTGTAATCCTCCTAATGACACCCGCACGTACTTTCGGTTTAGCGCTTCTGCGATTGACTTGCCCAGGGAGGTCTTGCCGACTCCCGGAGGACCGTAAAGGCAGAGGATGGGAGACTTGAGGTCGCCTTTCAGCTTCAGTACCGCCAAGTGCTCAATGATCCGCTCCTTCACCTTTTCCATGCCGAAATGGTCACGATCCAGTAACTTTTGTGCATGCTTCAGGTTGAAGTTATCCTTGGAATATTCGTTCCAGGGTAGTTCCAGGATGGTCTGCAGGTAGCCGTATTGCACCGAGTAGTCGGGAGACTGCGGATTGAGACGTTCCAGCTTCAGCAACTCCTTCTCGAAGGTCTCTGCCACCAGGTCGCCCCATTTCTTCTTGTCTGCCCTTTTCCGGAACTCATCGATCTCGATCTGCTGGGTATTGCCTCCCAGCTCTTCCTGGATGGTTCTGATCTGCTGCTGCAGAAAGTACTCTTTCTGTTGCTGGTTCAGATCCTCCCGTGTTTTCATCTGGATGTTCATCTTCAGCTCCAGGATCTGAGATTCCCTGTTGAGAATCATCAGTAGACGGTAGGCTTGCTCCTTCTCATCGCGAATACTCAGTAATTCCTGCTTCTCCCGGCTCTCAATGGGTAGATTGGTGCCACAGTAGCCGATCAGCATATCGGAGAAGGCATCGCTGAGGATGGTCTGCACCAGCTCCTTTGGCGGATCACCCAGCAGCTGTAGCATGTGAACCATCGCCTCCCGGATGGAATCGAGAATCGCGTTGTACTCCTTGTCCTCCTTTGAGGCTTTGACGGGCTCTAGTAGCGCATAGGTAGCCTTTAAGTAGGGTGTTGTCTGTGTCAGTTCCAGCCATTCGAATCGCTTCTTGGCCTGGACGATGATGCTGAAGTTGTTGTCGGCCAGTTCGATCACACGGATTACCTCTGCCAATACCCCAAGGCGGTAGAGGTCGCCCGCTTCGGGCTCTTCTACGGCGACATCTTTCTGACACACCAGTCCGATATAGCGCTGTTTTTTACCCAGTGCGCGTATCAGGGCCAGTGATTTTTTTCTTCCTACCGAGATCGGCAGCGTGCTGCCTGGAAAGACAATGGTGTTGCGCAGGGGTAGCAGGGGCAATGTCTCTTTTAGCCCGTTTTCATCGATCTCGGTGTTTCCATCGATGAAGTCGCTGGCAATAAATGAGATGACATTGGACTCACTCTCTTCGGAATGGAGGATATCTTTTTTGAATGGATTCATATTCATTGTTTCTATCTGTTGTCAGAACAGAAAATGGGTTCTATTTGTTTTCCTGTGTCAGATGATTGATCAAATTCCGTGCCAAAGGGGTTTGCCAATGTGATCCCTGTGCCAAGCTCCTCTTTTCGGCTTGAGCAGTGTGCCATCTTCGATGATCAGTGTGCTGTGAAGGTTGGAGCCGATGCTCCGCAATTTTCGCATCAGCCTGTAAGGATCCATATCCATTGGGATCCACTTTTTAGGTAAAAAAGCACCGAACGACTCACGTAAATCACAAAAATGTAGTAATTTTGGCGTTTTAAATACCAGAATCGTGAAAGAAGTGATCACAATCAAAGACAGATCCTTTGAGTTGTTCATAGAACAAGAAGTTGTTGAGCAGGCAATTAAACGTATTGCAAGACAGATGAACGCTGAGCTCGAAGGGAAGAATCCCATTTTTCTGGCAGTCCTCAATGGTGCCTTCATGTTTGCCGGAGAACTGATGAAAGAGGTGACTATTCCCAGTGAGATTACCTTCGTAAGACTTGCTTCCTACCACGGAACAGCCACTACCAATAAGGTGAAGGAGGTGCTTGGACTCAACGAACACATCGAAGGCAGGCATGTGGTGATTGTCGAGGATATTGTTGACAGTGGTAACACCATGGTTTCGTTACTGGAGCAGATGAAAGAACATCACCCCAAAGAGGTGCGTATCGCCACCCTCCTCTTCAAGCCTGCAGCTCTGCGACAGGAGCTTCATCTCGATTATGTGGCACTGGAGATTCCCAACGATTTTATCGTGGGGTATGGTCTTGATTACGATGGGTACGGAAGGAACCTGAAAGATATTTATAAAGTGAAATAGATCTCCTCCGGTTTCTCCTGATTCAGAAAGGTGAAAACAGATGCCAAATGAAAGGAGAAGGACGAATCAATCTATTTTTCCGAATTTTATCCCCGAAAAAGCGGGCGGTAATAAAAAAATGCCTATTTTTGCATGAGGAGCTGACTTGAAACAATAGAGAAAAAGAAGTAGATAAAAAATTATTCAAAATGGACAAAGATGAAGTAAAAAAATCGCCAAAAGCGAATTTGGAGGTGCATCGAAACACCTACTTCCTGATGGGGTGCGTGGTGGGTCTTTCACTTCTGTTCTTCGCTTTTGAATGGTCTACACAAACCCGAAAACTGGACGAAGCTGTCATTGTGCAGGATGTGTTGGCCGAAGAAGAAATTGAGATTACTCGTCGTGAACCCACTCCTCCCCCTCCCCCTCCTCCCCCGGAGCCCGAAACGCCGGAGATCATCGAGGTGGTAGAAGAGGAGGTGGAGACGACGTTGGACATCAAGACGGAGGATGACCAGTCACAACGACAGCTACAGACCTATGTGCCGCCCCCACCACCAAAACCCAAACAGGAAGAGGTGACGGAAGAGATTTTTGTGGTGGTGGAAAACCAGCCCGAGTTCCCGGGAGGCAATGCTGCCATGATGAAGTTTCTGAGTGACAACATCAAGTATCCGGTGATTGCACAGGAGAATGGCATCCAGGGACGGGTTATCTGTAACTTTGTGGTGGAAAGGGATGGGAGCATTACGGACGTACAGGTGGTACGTGGCGTGGATCCCTCGCTCGACAGAGAAGCAGTCAGGGTGATCCAGCAGATGCCACGTTGGACACCGGGTAAGCAACGGGGACAGGCTGTTCGCGTCCGTTTTACCCTACCGGTGGTATTCCGTCTGCAGAATTGATTTTTTAGCCTATTCCGCGAAAAGCTGCTTTTGTGACCCAGAAGCAGCTTTTTGATCATACACGTCTTCCTTGCTGCCTGTTATGAACCAAAAGATAGCACAATTTGAACAGTTGATCCGTGAAGCCATTGGGCATGTGTTGCAGGTGGAACAGCCACAAACGTTGTTTGATCCTGTCAGGTACATCCTTTCCATTGGGGGGAAAAGGGTTCGCCCCCTGCTCACCCTGCTGGCAGCCGATCTTTTTGGCCGTGATCCCGAGGAGGCACTGGCACCGGCGCTGGCGGTCGAGATTTTTCACAACTTCTCCCTTTTGCATGATGATCTGATGGATCAGGCTGACCTGCGACGCGGTATGCCAACAGTACACCGGAAATGGAACGCCAACAGTGCCATTTTGTCTGGAGATGCCATGATGATTGAATCCTACCGGTATGTGTCACAGGTGCCATCGCGTATGCTGCCTGAGGTGCTGCGGATTTTTTCTGATATGGCCATGGATATCTGTAAGGGACAACAGTATGATATGGATTTTGAACAACGCCTCGATGTGGGCGAAGAGGAGTATCTGGAGATGATCCGGCTCAAGACAGCGGTACTCCTGGGTAGTGCCCTCAAGATCGGAGCGGTGCTTGCGGAGGCGCCTTTGGTGGAAGCAAGCCGACTGTACGACTATGGGATTCATCTTGGTATGGCGTTTCAGTTACAGGATGACCTGTTGGATGTGTATGGTGATCCGGAAACTTTTGGCAAGAAAATCGGGGGAGATATCCTGGCCAACAAAAAGACCTATCTGCTGATAAAGGCTTTGGGCAATGCAGACGCTTCCCAGCGGGCTGTACTGGATCAGTGGATTGCTGCTACCGGTTACGATCCTCAGGCGAAAATCAGCTTTGTTAAAAATCTTTACGATCAATTAAATTTGAAGCGTGTCACGGAGAATCTCATCGAAAAGTATTACCTTGCATCGCTGGATCTGCTCACATCCATTGGAGTGGCAGATGAACGAAAAAAAAATCTGCTCTGGTTGTCAGAAAGCCTGATGCACCGGGAGAAATAAAAAAGATGTTACAGAGATAATGCCCTATCGCAGACTCCCCAATACAGACACTGCACGCATCAAAGCTCTCAGGAGTGCTGTGGAAATGTCCACGGAGATTGATTTTCAGCAACTTCCGTTTTCGACGGGCTTGCTCACAGAGGCCAAACAGGTGTTGGCCAAGCTGGAGCGGTTAAGTGCACGCTACCAACAGATGTTGGATGTGCAGGTAAAAGCCAACAGGCAGTTTCTACATAAGGTGAAGAGTGTTCGCATGTACCTCTCTCATTTTGTGCAGGTCCTCTATTTGTCGGTGTTGCGTGCAGAGATCAAAGAGGATCAGCTCATCCTCTACGGACTGGAGGAGGAAAATATGGTTGTACCCGATCTCTCCTCTCATGAACAAATTCTATCATGGGGAGAAAAAATCATCGAGGGGGAGAATGCCCGTATCTCCCGGGGCGGGGTTCCCATCTACAATCCATCCATCGCAAAGGTTAAGGTGATGTATGCGCTCTTCAGGGAGGGGTACCAGAACCAGTTGTTGCACAAAAAGGCTACTAACCGTGTGCAGTGCGAGATGACCGAATACCGGGAAACCACAGATAGCCTGATCTGCCGGATCTGGGATGAGGTGGAGAAAACACATATGGCGTTGCCTCCCGAAGAGCGTTTGGAAGAGAATCGCCGGTTTGGAGTCGTTTACTATTTCCGGAAGGGAGAGACAGTGGAATGAGACTGATCGATACCCACGCTCATCTTTTTCTTGAGGAGTTCCAGTCTGATATTGCAGGTGTGGTAACGCGTGCGAAAGCTTCCGGAGTGGAGAAGGTATTGCTTCCCAATATTGATGAGACCACCCTTGCCGATCTCAAAAGAACAACTGCCCTGTTTCCCGGCTATTTTTACCCGATGTTAGGCCTGCACCCTACCAGCGTCACAAAGGAGTGGCAACAGCAGCTGCAGGTGATAGGGGAAGAGTTGCATGGTGACTGCTACGTGGCAGTGGGAGAAATCGGTGTGGATCTCTATTGGGATCGCTCACTCCTCAGGGAGCAGCTCTGTGCATTTGAAGAGCAGTTGAAATGGAGCATTGAAAAGAATCTCCCCGTGGTCATTCATTTCCGGAATGCGATAGAAGAGGTGATCCGTAGCATCGAAAGGGTTGGCAGCCATCGGCTCAGGGGTGTTTTTCATAGCTTTGGCGGATCAAAAACAGAATTGAAACAGATTCTCGCTCTGAAACAGTTCGTGATCGGCATCAATGGTGTGGTTACGTACAAGAATGCCGGTCTGGCAGAGACACTTGCCGACTGTCCAAGGGATAGGGTGTTGCTTGAGACCGATGCGCCCTATCTGTCGCCAGTACCCTATCGCGGGAAACGCAACGAATCATCCTATATCTCCTGTGTGACAGGAAAGTTGGCAGCCATCTGGCAGATCAGCGAAGAGGAGGTGGCGGAGACTACCACGCGGAATGCCATCAAGTTGTTCAACCGGATAGAGGGCTTATCGTGACGATTTCCGGAAATTTCCAGTGAAACAGGCTTTTTGTAAAATTAATCCAGACCGAAGTAGCATATAATCGATAAATTCAGTAATTTTGCCCCCCAAATGGGATGTGAATAAAATATTTTTTGTAATTTGCACCCGTTTTTGGAAAAGGTTTTAACGGGAGAGGTGCTCGAGAGGTTGAAGAGGCACGCCTGGAAAGCGTGTATACGCCAAAAGTGTATCGCGGGTTCGAATCCCGCTCTCTCCGCGAGATTTTATGTAGAAAAAGAGAAAAGAGTATTCATCAGGCTGTTGCATTGAAAACCCAACAAAACAAAAACGTAATACAACAAACTAGTAAAGATCATTAATCAAAAATTTGAACACACAATGAAAAAGTTATTTGCAATTTTAGCAATCTTCGGATTGATGTCTGTAGGATTGTCATCGGTTCTTATGGCGCAAGAAACCACACCGGCTGAACAAACAGAAGCGGTTGCGGCTGCACCTGTTGAAACAGCCTCCGCAGCAGTTGAGGAAACCGCCAATGGTGGATTTCATCAGGCACTGAAGACAAAATTCATTGAAGGTGGTGCCAGCTTTATGAGTTTGATCATGATCGCATTGATCCTTGGGCTGGCATTCAGTTTGGAAAGAATCATCTATCTCAGTCTGGCTGATGTGGATCCCGACGCATTCCTGGATAAGGTGGGCGACGCATTAGACAGAGGTGACGTAGAGGCAGCCAAGGACATCTCTCGCAACACCAGAGGACCGGTGGCATCTATCGTTTACCAGGGTCTGCTTCGCCTTGACCAAGGTGCAGACGTGGTAGAGCGCTCCATTGTTTCCTATGGTGGTGTGCAGTCGGGTCTGCTGGAAAGAAACCTCTCCTGGATTACTCTTTTTATCGCCATCGCCCCCTCACTCGGATTCTTGGGTACGGTAGTAGGTATGGTACAGGCTTTCGATGACATCCAGAGAGCGGGAGACATGAGTCCGACGATTGTGGCAGGAGGTATGAAGGTGGCGCTGATCACGACCGTGGGTGGTTTGATCGTGGCCCTGATCCTGCAGGTAATCTACAACTACATCCTCAGCAAGATGGAGGGCATTCTCAATAAGATGGAAGATGCCTCTATCAAATTCCTTGATCAGGTGATCAAATACAACGTTAAATACAAAAACCTGTAAGCAATATGGCTGTTACAAAAATACACAAAACCTCCAAGACCGCTTTGCTGATAGGTGTCCTGATATCTATAGCAGTGATGGCGTTGTTCTACCTGGGAGGTCAGGTTCCGGCACACGAAAAGATCGCCGCCGATATGAGTCAGCCTAAATTTACTGACATGGTATTGTACTGGGCCTATATCCTGTTTGCCATCACCATCGTGGTACTGTTGCTCTTTGCGGTTGTGACCTTCTTGAAACAGTTGAAGGAGAGTCCTAAAAAAGCATTGGGCGGTTTGCTGGCATTGGTAGGCATCGCAGCCCTGTTGCTGGTGACCTACTTTATCGGTGACGGCACCCTGCTGGATATCCCCGGTTACGACGGCCCTGACAATAAGCCGGCTACGTTGAAGCTTACCGATATGTGGATCTACAGCTCCTATATCATGCTTTCACTTACGTTTCTTGCTATTTTGGTACTGCCCCTTTTCAAGCGAAAAGGCTAATCGGTACGGATTACTTTAAAGAAAAGAAAGGTTAATTTTATGGCAAAATCAAGTAGATCGGTTCCGGCCCTCAACGCAAGTTCCATGGCGGACATTTCTTTCCTTTTGCTGACCTTCTTCCTGCTTGTTTCGAATATGGACGTCGATTCCGGTTTGGCACGCCGATTGCCGCCACCCCCACAAACCGAGGAACAGACCTCGGTGGATGTGCAGCGCAGAAACCTGCTGGTGGTACTGGTCAATGCCCAAAACGAAACAATGGTGCAAAACCAGATTGGGAGTGAATGGTATGCTACTGCGGAAGAACTGCGTGGAGCGGGAGGAAAGGTACCCTTGAAAGAGAAGGTAAAGGAGTTTGTGCTGAACACTTCAAACAGTGAGCAACTCCCGAAATTGACAGAGGAAGACTTTGGTCCCCCCATTGGTGTTGTTCCGGTTACCGATCAGCATGTGGTCTCCATCCAGAACGATGCTACCACCAGTTACAAGATGTACATTGCTGTCCAAAATGAGGTAGTACGTGCATACAACGAACTGCGAGAAGAGGGGGCACGGAAATATTTCAACACCTCATACGCCGAATTGACGGAAGATCAGAAGAAACAGATCAATGATCTCTATCCGCAGCGTATTTCTGAGGCAGAACCCAAAAACTACGGAGGACAATAATATGGGAAAATTTAATAAGGGTGGAAAGAAGGAGATGCCAGCATTGAACTCTTCATCGATGCCCGATATTGTATTCGCTATTCTGTTCTTCTTTATGGTAACCACCACCATGCGTTCCGAAACGCTGATGGTGCGGATGAAACTGCCCACAGCGTCAGAAGTGCAGAAACTGGAGAAGAAGTCACTGGTGACCTACATCAATATCGGTCCTCCGATGGAGGCACGTCTGGGTACCGGTACCCAGATGCAGTTGAACGATCGTTTCGCGCAGATATCTGAGATTCAAGATTATATTGCCCAGGAAAAGGCGAGTATGAATGAAGCAGATCAGCCGCTGATGACTGTCTCGATCAAAGCCGATGAGGAGACCCGCATGCAGTATATCACCGATGTAAAGCAGGCACTGCGACAGGCTTACGCATTGAAGATCAGTTATTCTGCCCGTTCAGGACAGAGCAAGTAGCTTTTCCTTTGCGATTGAAAAAAACCGAATCACAAATCTGTGGTTCGGTTTTTT
>JADLKK010000193.1 GCA_016839025.1 Proteiniphilum sp. | reverse complement strand
ATGCCCTGTGAATGCCCGCATCAGTTTCGGGATCTTCACTCTGCCGATGTCGTCGCAGCTACTGTGGTGGGTGCAGCTCTCCAGCAACAGGATATGATCCTCCTCCTGTAGTTTCGAGATGTGCGGCGTTCCCGCCAGATAGGCCTCAAAATCGCCCCTCTGTCGGGCAAAAAGGATGCTGAAGCTGGTGAGTGGAATCTCTTCCGGTAATAGTTGTGCAACCTCACCGAACAGCTGACTGTCGGTGATGGCCAGAGCAGGTTTGATGCCTTTGTCCAGGACGACTGGTAACTCGGTTTCCTTCACTACCACAGTGATACAGTCATGATCCAGTGCATCACGGATCGCCTGATTCTGGGGCAGGATCAGCCGTCCCTCGGGAGCCTCGCTGTCAATAGGGGTGATCATCAACACGACATCCTGTGGTCTGACAAGGTCTCCGAACAGAGACTTTTGCCGAAGAACCGTTTCGGGGATGATTCGTTTGAGTGCTTTCACCACATCTTCCCTGTGCGTGTCATCGCCGGTATGCAGGTCGATGATCTCCGCCGAAGAGTGTTGTCGGATCACGGTTTGGGTAATAGCTGCAATCTTGGCGATGTCTTTTTTGTTGTGCAGAATAAGGTATGGAACGTCCATCGCTGCAAACTGGTTGATCAGTTGTACCTCATACTCACCGAACTGATTCCCTGCTATCAGCAGCAGCGCACAATCCACCTTGCTGATCACCTCCCGTGAGCGGCGGATACGTTGTGTGCCGAGCTCCCCCAGATCGTCTATTCCGGCGGTATCAATCAGCACCACCGGTCCGATGCCCGGTATCTCCAGCGATTTTTTTACCGGGTCGGTGGTGGTGCCGGGCAGCGGTGAGACAATCGATATCTCCTGTCCCGTGAGCCAGTTGATCAGGGTGCTCTTGCCGGTGTTCCTCCGGCCAAAGATACCGATATGGATACTGTTGCTGCTCATTGTGTAACGTTGATAGGTTTGAAGTTAGACGCAAACCGCTTGTCGCTAAAAATAGAGATCCCGCTCCCCCTGTTTGATCCGTTCTATGCGATCGCGCACTTCGTCACCAACCATCTCATTCAGCTGTTGCATGTTCCGTTCAACCACCTCCCAGCCCTTTAGGGCGGTCTCAGCAGGGGTGTAGTCCACCAGGTATTCTGCCAGTGTGAGCATCGCGTTGGGGGTACAAAAACGCTTGATGAAGCCGGGAACGGAGAACTCCATGAAGTGCTCGCCGGTGCGCCCCAACCGGTAGCAGGCCGTACAGAAGGAGGGAAGCATATCCTGCGCCAGCAGCTCCTCGATGATCTCGTTCAGGGAGCGATCGTCGTGGATCAGGAACTGCCCCTTGTTGAGGTCATGCCTTTTCTCCTTGTCGGCATAGCCGCCCAGTTCAATACGGGTGCCTCCGTCGATCTGGGAGACACCGAACTGCAGCAGCTCATCACGCAATTTCGCCGGTTCACGTGCAGTGAGGATCATACCTGTATAGGGTACCGCCAGGCGAAGGATGGCCACGAGTCTGGAGAAATCACTGTCGGAGACGAAGTAATGCTCCCCCATTTGGAGCATCGATGCATCCTTGATCCTCGGGAAGGAGATGGTATGCGGACCTACGTTGTAGCAGGCCTCCAGATGGTTGGTGTGACGCACCAGTGCCATCACCTCAAATCGCCAGTCATAAAGGCCGAAGAGGGCGCCAATTCCCACATCGTCCAGCCCTGCTTCCTGAGCCCTGTCGAGCGCTGTGAGTCTATTGTCGTAGTCCGCTTTCTTCCCGCGGAGGTGGTACTGCCGGTAGGCTTTCGGGTGGTAGGTCTCCTGGAAGATCTGATAGGTGCCGATTCCTGCCTCCTTCACGATGCGAAACCCTTCAATGGTGAGGGGGGCGGCATTGATGTTGACCCGTCGGATCTCACCGTTTCCCTTCTTCACGCTGTAGGCGGTGCGTACCGTCTCCGCAATGTAACCGGGGTGATACTCGGTATGCTCCCCGTAGACCAGCACCAGCCGTTTCTGGCCATTTTCCTCCAGTGTCTCGATCTCTTTTACCAGTTCCTCTCCCGAGAGAGTCCTGCGTAGCTGTGCCCTGTTGGAGGAGCGGAAGCCACAGTAGGTGCAGTCATTCAGACATTTGTTGCCCACGTAGAGCGGAGCGAAGAGCACTACCCGGTTGCCGTATACCTTCCGTTTCAACTCCCGGGCGGCCTCTTTGATCTGCTGCACCTGTTCGGGCGTAGTCGCATTGATCAGGATGGCTACTTCCTGCAGTGTGAGTCGCTGCTTGCCGAGTGAACGGGCGATCACCCGATCCACCTCCCCGTTGTCGGAAGAGGGTCGGTTGAGCAACTCCCAAATCTCTTCCGGGTCGATGAAGGGTTTCATCGGTTTGTCCGGTATGCGGTATGATTCAGGACTGAAATGCATGCGATTGCCTTTGTTTCTTGGTCAGGCAAAGATAAGCATT
>JADLKK010000192.1 GCA_016839025.1 Proteiniphilum sp. | reverse complement strand
TTTAAGTTCTGCATCCAGTTCCTTGTGCTTACGCAAGTAGTTGATGACCGTTGTGCGGATCAATTGGTTTTTGTGGGTGTCGGTTGTCCATTTGCTCAATTGAACGGACTGGTAATCTATATCCGAAAGTACTTTCAGGGTGAACTTGGCGCCTTTGGGAACAATGTCCATGTTGGTGTAATCCTTCACGCCGGCAGATGTCTTGCCCTCGGTAATATGTAAGAGTTTGTCGATAAGCAACTTTCTCAGTTCTTCCATCTTGGTTTCATACTCTTCGTCGAGTTTGGGAAGAAGCGCTTTATTCGACAACTTGCTTTTGCCTTTCTTGGCGGCTTTTGAGAACAGGTTGGTGTTGATAACCACCCCCTTAAGTGATGGAGATGCTTTTAGTGACGCATCTTTCACATCACCCGCCTTGTCACCGAAGATGGCGCGAAGCAATTTTTCCTCGGGTGAAGGGTCGGATTCCCCTTTCGGAGTGATTTTTCCGATCAGGATATCACCCGGCTTAACGCGTGCACCCACGCGGATAATTCCGTGTTCGTCGAGGTCTTTGGTGGCCTCTTCACTTACGTTGGGTATGTCGGAAGTAAGCTCTTCTAACCCGCGTTTGGTCTCACGCACTTCGAGAGAGAACTCTTCCACGTGAACCGAGGTGAACACGTCTTCACTGACCAACCTTTCGTTCAGAACGATGGCGTCTTCAAAGTTGTATCCTTTCCAAGGCATGAAAGCCACTTTCAGGTTACGGCCCAGTGCGAGTTCCCCGTTCTCGGTAGCAAAACCTTCGGTCAGGATATCGCCTTTGGATACTTTTTGTCCCAACTTGCAAATCGGGCGCAGGTCGATGGTTGTGTTTTGGTTGGTTTTGCGAAACTTAGGAATGAAGTAAGTCCTGACGGAATCTTCAAAACTGGTAAACTCTTCCTCCTCCGTCCTGTCGTATTTTATCTTGATGGTGGTAGCATCCACGTAAATGATCTCTCCGTTTCCTTCAGCCATCAACTGCGTGCGGGAATCTTTGACCAGTCGGCCTTCAATTCCGGTGGCAACAATGGGGGCTTCGTTTTTAATGAGCGGAACCGCCTGGCGCATCATGTTCGAACCCATCAGGGCGCGGTTGGCGTCATCGTGTTCGAGGAACGGGATAAGCGATGCAGCAATAGAAGCGATCTGCATGGGCGAAACGTCCATCAGGTCTACCTCTTCGGGTGTGGCAAGCGGGTAGTCCGCTTCCAGTCTCGATTTTACACGCGGCAAAATAAACTCCCCTTTTTCGTCCAACGGGGCGTTTCCCTGGGCAACCACTTTCTCTTCCTCTTCTTCGGCAGAAAGATAGACCACTTCTTCGTTCTTGGTGTTCACCACACCATCCTCAACTTTCCGGTAAGGCGTTTCGATAAAGCCCAGGTCGTTGATTTTGGCATAAACGCAGAGCGAAGAAATTAGACCGATATTGGGTCCTTCAGGTGTCTCAATCGGACACAAGCGTCCATAATGCGTGTAGTGCACGTCGCGCACTTCAAAACCGGCGCGTTCACGTGAAAGGCCACCGGGACCTAGTGCCGAAAGGCGGCGTTTATTTGTAATCTCTGCCAATGGATTGGTCTGGTCCATGAACTGAGACAGCGCATGCGTGCCGAAGAACGTATTGATAACGGAAGAGATGGTTTTTGCATTGATCAGGTCAATGGGGGTGAACACCTCATTGTCGCGCACGTTCATCCTTTCGCGGATAATGCGCGCCATGCGGTTCAAGCCAACACCGAACTGAGAATATAGTTGTTCCCCAACGGTGCGGACACGCCTGTTGCTCAGGTGGTCAATATCGTCCACCACGGCTTTGGAGTTCACCAGTTCGATGAGGTATTTGATGATCTCGATGATGTCTTCTTTCGTCAATACACGAATGCTTTCATCGATATCGAGACCCAGCTTTTTGTTCATTCTGTAGCGCCCCACGTCTCCCAGATCGTACCGTTTCTCCGAGAAGAAAAGGTTGTTGATCACTTCACGTGCGCTGGCATCATCTGCCGGCTCTGCACTGCGGAGCTGGCGGTAAATATGCCGGATAGCGTCAATCTCCGTATTGCTGGGGTCTTTCTGCAGTGTGTTGTATATGATGGAGTAATCGGATGAGTTGGAAGTATCCTTGTGCAGCAGGATGGAGGAGATATCCGCTTCCAGGATGTCATCGATATGTCCCTGATCCAAAATGGTCTCACGCTCAATGATTACTTCGTTTCTTTCAATGGAGGTTACTTCGCCGGTGTCTTCGTCCACGAAGTCTTCCATCCACGATTTCAACACGCGGGCTGCCAGTTTTCTTCCGATAACCTTTTTCAGGTTGGCTTTGCTTACTTTCACCTCTTCGGCGAGATCGAAGATTTCCAGGATGTCTTTATCGCTTTCGAAACCGATGGAGCGAAGCAAAGTGGTTACCGGTAATTTCTTTTTTCGGTCGATGTACGCATACATCACGTTGTTG
>JADLKK010000047.1 GCA_016839025.1 Proteiniphilum sp. | reverse complement strand
GATCGCGGTCCTCTCCCACGCTCTTGAAGTACCAGTTCACTTCCGAGCCGTCGATCTCGTAGACACCATACCCCATGGGTGTGCCGTCCAGGCAGTAGTCCCCCTGCCACCAGGCACCCGAAACAGCACCAGTGTTGTGTTCGTACAGGTTTTCGGAGTGGATGATGTTGCGATTGTAGTGCATGTGTCCCGTGAAAAGGTGTACCTTGTAGGGTTTCAGCATCTCGAACAGAGAGGCGATGTTGATCGTTTGCGCACTGATGGTACGTGAGTTGTACTGGAAGGGCTTTACCGACTCATCGAGACGCCCCGGGATATGCATGGAGAGGATGAGTGTAGATCCTTCCGGCACGTGCGCCAGATCCTGTTCCAGCCAGGTGAAAATCTTCTCATCGATGTATCCCATGTAAAAGTAATCCCTGCCCACGTAAAAGACGTTGTTGAGTACCACGTAATGCACCGCTCCCCTGTTGAAGGAGTAGTGGTCGGGGCCAAAGCTTTTCTCGTACCGTTCGGTGGATGTTTCCGTACTGCGTCCCCCGAACTGGAGGTCATGATTGCCTGGCATACGGTAAAAGGGGATCCCGGCATGATTCAGCTGCTCGATGTAAAGCGAGTAGAGCTCCGGTTTGTCGCCTACGATGTCGCCGCAATCAAGACCCAGAATATCCCTGTCGGGGTATTCCGCCTTCAGTTGTAGCATGTCGTCGACCACACCTGCGTAACGCGCGAAATTCTCCTTCTTGTGGAATTGCGGATCCGCGCTTACCAACAATAGCTGACGAATGTCATCCCTCGGGTTTTTCTTCAGTGAAAAATCATAGTGTTTACTGCTGTTTCCCTCTATCGGTATGTAAAAGCGGGGGACCTGCATCTCTTCTACCGGGAGGTATCCTGCCGGCGTGGAGAGGTAAATAAACCTCGCATCCTGGTGGGGGACAAGCCTGAAGGAGCCATCCATGCCGGTCAACACGCACTGGTATCCGTCGGTGACCACCACGTTGGGCAACCCGCCCTCATCGGAGGTCACCTTTCCCGTAATGGCAGCGGGGGTATCACCGGTAGAGAGGCAGGAGGAGAAAAGGATCAGCAGCGTGGCAAGCAGGGTGGAGAACCTCCCGGCGGGTGCCACTGATCCGTTGTGAAACATCTCTTTCTTCATCATCCTAGTTAATTGCACCCCCTTCACGCATTCCTCTCTCCACCTGCTCCCACATGTTCTTCTCGATGATGTGGACAATGTCGAAAATCATCAGTCCGTCGGAGGTTTTCAGGTTCATCTTGATCGACTCTGCAAGACCCTCGGGGTTGTCGTAGAATTGATCTGCCAGGATCCCCCCGTAGAACGGGTTACCATCAAGGATCGATTTCAGGTGCTGGTTCGATCCCTCCACGCAATACCATGTACCCTGCTGCGCCCACATGTCGGTTTCATTCTTCACCTCGGGATTTTTTTCCAGGTACTCTTCGATGGTGATCGTGGTGTAGTAGTTGCCCACCGTGTAGAGGTCGAGCAGCTCTGCGTAGCCCTGTTCCTTGTAACTGGGGCTGGCCCAGTCAAAGTCGGCCGAGGGGTCGTAGTTCTTGCTGGCAAAATTGACACCCACCTCGAAGTAGGAGGGATACCAGGCGCCGGTGTAGGTGCCGAAGGAGATGGCCGGGTTGGCTTCCTTTACCACTCCTCTTGCCCTGTCCATGAAGTTGTAGATCACAGAGGCACGCCACTCGAGCCACTGCAGGAAGTAGTTGCCCCGTTCGGGGTAGAAGTTGCCCTGCTCATCCTTCTTCCAGCGATAGATGTCATCGGGGAACCGATCCAGCTCCTTGCCGAGGTATTCCTCGAACTTCCGGCGCGACAGCTCTGAGAAGTCGGCCGTGAATCCGTCGTAGCGAACCCTGTCGAGGATGATGCCATCCAGTTTGGGGTACTTCGTTACCACCTCGCGGAAAATGTTCAGGATGTATTCCTGGAACTCCTCGTTGACCGGGTTGACCATCGCCGAGTATTTCTTCTTCTCCTCCGTGATGGGAATCAGTTTCACCTCTTCGTTCGGCGGGTAGACGATCGTTGCCCAGTCGGCCTTGCCTCCCTCGTAGATCGGGCCTTCATCCATGTGGTTGTGACCCGCCACGAAGGTGTTGAGCGATGCCTGTACCTTCAGCCCCAGCTGGTGCGCCTTCTCAATGTAATATCCCAGGTAGTCGAAAGTGTAGTGGATCTCTTTCCCCCTCCACTTGGTGAGTAGCGGTGCATATTCGCTTTCATAGAGCAGGTGCCCGGAGATGGGACGGACATCGACCACGATGTCGGTAAAACCCAGCTTCTTTACCTTCTCCAAGTAATAATCAATGGTATCCTTGTTGTTGAACCGTTCAATGTTGGCGGTGGCATCGATCCACATCAGCTTGGGTGCCAGATCTGCTACTTCTTTGTTGTTGCCGTTGCCACAGGAGTAGAGTCCTGCTACGACCAGAAGTGATAAAAATAGGTTTGTGATATTGTTCATTGGTGTAAAATTGTCAATTTGTGACTCACGGAAATGTTCTCTCAGCTATCAATGGATCAATTGTTCCCGATGGCGATGTCGATGCCTTGCTTGGCATACTGCCACTGATTGGCCATCTTCAGATGGATCATGTCGAACAGGAAGTAGCCGTCGCATTCATCCATGCAAGCTTTCACCGATTCGACGATTGCCTGGTTCTCCTGCTGCTGGGTGGCCTCGTTTTTGCTGTCCCAGTTGCCTACGTCGGGGCCGCTGGCTACAATGGGGACATCCCTGATTTTATCCTTGGCCAGCCGTGAGAAGCCCTGCATGGTCCATTCCGAAGAGCCATATACCCGCAGGGGGGAGGCATACGCCCCGATCAGGATCTGGTCCATTAGCTCGGCGTAGCCGTAATCCTTGTACCTGGGGGTTGCCCACTTGTAGGTGAGGCTGGGATTGTACCTGTTGCTGGCCCAGTTCACGCCCACCTCGTAGTAGGTGGAGTACCAGCCTCCCACGTAGACACCAAACAGGATGTCCGGGTTGACCGTCTTTACCGCCGTACGTGCTTTCTCCATGAAGTCACGGATTACCTTCGCCCTGAACTCGAGCCACTTGGTGAAATAGGGGGGATAGGTTGCCAAGGCCATGACCTGTTGCATGGTGGCCCCCGGAGGAACGATATCTCCTGGGAAATTGGCCAGCTTCTCGTTGTCCAGATAGCTCTCGAACTTATTCCGGGTCACCTCGGAGAAGTCGGATTGCATGCCGTCGAAGCGTCCCCTGTCGAGGATGATGCCATCCAGGTCGTACGTTGCCAGGTCTTTCAAAAGATCACACAAATAGGTTTGTACCTCCTCGTTGGCAGGGTTGAAGAACTTGGTTCCCCCCCCCGCATCCATTGTGTTGGTGATGCCGATGGAGAGGTTTTCAGAGGTAGCCCACTCTTTCTTGGAAGCATCGCGATAGAGAATGCCCTGGCTGCCCAGCCCGCTGCTGTGTCCACCCACCATGGTGTTGAACCCGGCATGCACCTTGAGATTGAGCTTATGTCCCTCCTCTATGAAGGCCTGCAGGTAGTCCCATGTCGCCGTCCGTTCCACCTTGGAGTAGACCCCGTTGACCCATGCCCCGAGCCACTGCACCTTGGCAGAACCGGGTACGGATGAGTTGTAGAGGATATCGCCCGAGGTGGGACGGATGTCTACTACCACGTCGGTGAAGCCGGCTTCCTTGGCAAGCTTCAGGTCCCTCGTGATGTTCTCTCTGCTGTTGGCGAAGTCGCGGAAATTGGCCGCCGCGTCGATCCATATATAGCGTGGTTTTTCGGCGTTATCCTTTGGCGGATCCGGGAACTCATATCCCGGATCCGGGTTGTCATCACCACTGCAGGCAGCTGACAGGAATAGCCAGCCGAGGAGTAGGGTTGAGGTGACAACCGCATAAAAATGGGATCTCTTTTTTGTCATGTGATTTGTATTTGTGATAGTTGCTGTAAATCAAGCTGTTTATTGTTGTAACGAATGAGCGACGAGACAGGATCCTTGAACATTTCTACAAGGTGAGCCATGCATCATGGACGCTGATTGAAAAGAAGTTGTCCAGGATCTGTAAGCAACTAAATCAAAGTCGGTACCAAAGGTAGCACAAATCTTCTTTTTAATCAGGTACAAAACCCGGACAACTGGTTCATCTGGTTTCTCTGAATCTCATCTTACATATCGATACAGTCGTATTGTACACAGACAACGCATCCGTTGGTGAACATGAAGTAGAGGTACATGTAATAGCCGTCGTTTGAGACCTTCAGGATCGCATCTCCTGTTCCATTTGCATTCTGTCCACCGTTATCCTTACCCCCGTATGTGCCGATCGGTGTGGTCCAGATCGGTTCGGTGAAAGTAGTCACTGCGCTGGCATCATGCAGGTAGACTTTATCGTCGCTACCCCAGGTGAATGAGTTGATCGACATGTTCACTGCATAAGGATTGCCGTTGAAGAGGGTGTAGTCGGCGGCATTCTGGATCCAGTTGCCGCTGATCTCCGGTCCCTGAGCCTTTATTGTGTTGGTCTTACCATCCACCCATGCAAACTTTCTGGGGGCTGCATAGTAGGAGACAAAATAGTCGGCGGTAAGATCGGCAGGATCGGTTGGCACCACATCTGCATTGTTGTTCCAGGCACCCTCAATGCCATTGATGGCAATGATCTCGGGAGTTTGTGAGAGCAATACACCATCTTTCACCTGCCAGCGGGCAAAGCTCTTGGCTGCACCCATCAATGCCGCGGTGATGATGGCATCACCATCCAGGCTCCCTTTCACGGAGAGTTTACGTCCAATGGCAGTGCTTCCACTGGCCGACCAGTCAATATAGAGTTCGGGAGAGGCATTGACTCCCTTGAATCTCCATACCTTATAGGTACCTGCATTGGGTGCCAGGTTGCTTATCAGGATATTGTCTCCATCGTCTGCTGTGGCGAAGAAATTGGTGAGTCCACCCTGGATCGCACCCATGTTGGGCATCGTGCCCACCTTCGTACCGGTCTTGCGGTCCAGCAGCATGCCGGGTTCGTTCCTGGTGTTCAGCACCACGTAATCTTTCGTCACGGCGAGGCTGGTGGTATTGTGCAGGGTCGTGATGCCAAGGTCTGACTGCAGCTTCTTGCTCCATAGGATTTTGGCACTCCCATTGCGCATACCCCGATCCACCTTGTTGGGCACATCCTTGCGTACCGTGTAGACCACCTTGTCCACTCCGTTCTGGGCGGTAACGGTCAAGGCCAGATCCTGGTCGTAATTCAGCGCGGTGCTTGTTGGGTCGGGACTGATGGAGGCCCCGTGAGAGATGCTCACCTCTGCCAGCACCTCACCGATCTCTTCGATCGAGATGAGCGAGATCGTCTTGTTATCTTCATCGATGATTCCGGAGATGCCAAGGGTGTTCAGGCTGAAGTCGGTGATTCTGGCTTCCGCACTTTTTCTTATTTCAGCCACAATCTTGTAATCCTTTTTCGTCTTGGACTGGTCTGTTACCGTGATAAAGTTCTCCTTCGTCAGGTCCATGTAAAGCAACGGTGGGGAGACTGTAACATTGTCATCCAGATTTGCCTCGATTCTCACATTTTTCAGCGCATCCATTGTCAGCACATTGCTGGAAGTGCGGGGATAGTTGTAGGGAAATACAATTGTGATGGTGTTGCTTTCGTAGTCAATCTCACTCGAGAAATTATTTTCCGAGCTCTCATCCCCGTAAAAGGATGCCTTCAGACTGTTGATCCCGTAGCGCGACACCGAAGGTGTGAGGTCTTCTACCTGCTGACATCCGCCCAGGATGAACAGGAATGCGGTCAGTACCGCCAGGATTGAATTTATTTTTTTCATACGATTAATATCTGTTTATTTCCAACTGTCGTATTGTTCAATCAGTGAGTTGTTTGCCAGCTCGGCGTCAGGGATCGGGAGGATGTAGTTCTTCGCGGAGAATTTCCGGTCTTGGTAATCCACATCGATGTACTCATAGTTGTCACCTGTGATCTTGAAGCCGTGGGCACGGGTGTTGTTGTACTCGATGTGTGCCAGTTCCCATCTTCTCATGTCCCAGAAGAGATGCCCTTCGTATGCCAGCTCCACTTTCCGTTCGTTCCTGTAGTCATTGAACCATTCGTTTCCGGAGGAGTTCTTGGCAGGCAGGTTGACCCTGGCACGCACCTCATTCATCGCATCTCTCGCCTCGCTCATCTTGTTGAGCCGGAAGGCAGCTTCGGCCTTGTTGAGCAGTACCTCCGCGTAGCGGATCTCCACCCAGCTTTGGGTGCTTGGTTTGCCTTTCACATCGATTAGCGACTCATCCATCAGTTTTCTCAGGAAGTAACCGGTGGTGGTAAGACCATAGCTGTAGGGTTGTTCCCTGTAAGCCATGAAGGTCCCATAGGTCCCATTCACCGAGTTCTGCATCACATTCCCTTTCCAGCTGCTCCCCGGATAGATGACGGTTGCCTTGAAGCGGGGTTCCAGATCCTCATAGGGGGGGCGTGTGGCGTTGGCAACGTGGTAGGGTGTCCAGTCCATCTCGGTGCCGTCGGCCTTCTCATAGCTTTCCACCATTTCCTGGGTGGGTGTTCCCAGACCCCCGAATTCATATCCGTCGCTCAGGGGCACGTAGTATTTGTCGAAAGAGTGATTGGGTTCCAGTTCATCATACTTGAATTCCAGGATGGTCTCTTCATTGCTTCCTTTCCACGCCTGGGCGTAGTCATCCACCAGATCAAATTTTTCTGATTTCACCACGGCATCGGCAGCATCATAGGCCGATTGCCACCGTTCTGCAAAGAGCATGGCTCTTGATTTGAAGGCGAGCGCGGCATATTTTGTTAATCTTCCCTTGTCCTCCCCTGTCCATTCTTCTGGCAGATTGGCGATGGCGAAATCGAGGTCGCTCTCGATCAGATCCCAGGTGGCTTCATTCGAACTGCGTGCCTTATCCTTTTCCATCTCCTCGATCGAGGTATAGAGGATGACGCCGTCATGCCTTCTTGCCAGTTGGAAGTAGATGAAAGCACGGAAGAATAGTACCTGGGCTTCCCATTTTTTGTTTACTTCCTCCGGGAACTGACCATACTGCTCCATGGAGTGCAGGAATTCGTTCATTCTTCTGATCTTATTGTAAGCATCGCTCCAGACACTGTAGAAGCCGCCTGTAGAAGTGGTGATCAGGTTGGGATCGAAAACATAGTTGTTGGGATGTCCAGCCCTGTGGCCCGCTGCATAGGAGCCATACTTGAAGGTGTTGGTAAAGCTCTCGGTCAGGTTGCCGTTTGCCTGTGCCTCTCCAAACTGACCATACTGATTCAGATAGGTGTAGAAGCCATTCACGTAGAGGTCGACACTCGACTCATTCTCCCAAATCACTTTGTCAGTAAGCTTGTCTGTAGGAGTCAGGTCCAGCCAGTCTGAGCAACTGCCGAGAAAGATCACAGCAGTGGTCATGTAGAGTAGTTTCCTAAATATATTTTTCATTTTCTCTTAAATTAAAGTGATTATAATGAGAAGTTAAGCCCGAAAGAGAGCGTTTTCTGCTGCGGGTAATACCCGTTATTCACTCCTGGCTGTTCCGGGTCGATATTATACTTGGTCAGTTCGCTGAAAGTGAATAGATTGGATCCTTCCATGAAGAGCCTGATCTTGTCTACACCGGCCTTGCGTGTGAGGGAAGCAGGAAGGGTATATCCCAGCTGGAATGATTTTACGCGGAGATAGTTTCCGTTCCTGTACCAGAAGGTTGATGAATAGGCATTGTTCGTGCTTACGGTTACAAGTGAGAGCCTTGGAAATTCCGCATTCTGGTTGTCGGGCGTCCATGAATTTTCGGGTACGAACACTGGGGTGTTGCCACCATGGTAGAACAGTCTGGTGAATACCGTATTGTCCATTACGCCAGAAGGATAAACACCGGTCAGGGCAACCGTGCGTCCTAGACCCGATTGCAGCAGGATGTCGAAGTCGAATCCTTTCCAGTCGGCGTTCAGGTTGAGCGAGGTCTGGAACTTCGCATAAGGGCTTTTTCCCACATATCCCATATCCTGTGCATAAGATATCTTTCCGTCACCGTTGCGGTCTTTGTATTTGATGTATCCGGGCAGCACAGGTGATCCTGTGATAGTGGGTGAGTTGTCGATCTCCTCCTGTGTTTGGAAGAGGCCTTCGGCGATGAAGCCAAGCTGTGATCCCACCTCCTTGCCGGTCAATTTACGGTAATCAGGGGTGTTTTCCGAATCACCCGCATAGTAAAGCCACCTGCGGTTGGCCAGTGTTCCGATCCATTTCACACCATACCGGAAGTCGCCAATCTTGTTGTTGTGCGTGATGGTGAAATCAAACCCTCTGTAATCAATCTTATTCACATTGTCGGAACTGAAAAAGTATCCGCCCATCGAAGGAGGATAGGAGCCACCCACACTTGCCAGCAGGTCGTACTGGTATTTGTAGAAGATATCCAGCTCTACACCTAGCAATCCTCTCCACGCCATGAACTCCACACCGGCATTGTAGGTGATCGCTTTGGCCCATGAAAGGTAAGGGTTACCGAGCGTGCTTGAGTAAATCATACTCTCCCTCTGGTTTCCAAGGATCAGGGCATTGGATTGGATGGTCATCAGATTGAGGTATTGGAAGGCATTGACGGCTGAGGTGGCTGTTTTTCCCATGCCTCCCCTCAGTTTGAGGTTGTCAATCCAGTCGGCCTGGAACCACTCTTCATTGTTTATTCTCCATCCTGCAGAAACTGCGGGCAGATTGACCCATTGTGAACCGGCCATTCCGCTGAAGAGGTAGCTGCCGTCGCGACGAATCGATGCCTCCAGCAGGTAACGATTGTCATAGTCGTAGTTGAGTCTTCCCACGAAACCGACCAGTCGGGACTGGCCGCTGCTGCCGGAAATGGAGGGTACCCGCTCTTCACCATTCCCTGTGGTATTGGTGATCATGCTCAGTTCATCCAGGTTCAGGAAATCGAGACCATAGCCTGTTGCTCCGAGCGTGTTGGAGAATCCGTTGCGGGTTTCGGCAAGACCGAAGAGATTGACCTTGTGTTTGTCGAACTGACGGTCGTAGGTAAAGCTGGACTGCGTCACCACGTTCGTTGAGCTGTGTGCGCTTTCGGTCAGTGCGGTGTTTCCGGAGTTGTTCTTGAAAGAGGTATAGCTGATTGTCTCAGTGGTGGTTGTCGGCAAGGCTCCCATCATGGTCTGAAAGGGAATGGTCAACGACTTGTTGAACTGGAAGAATTTGTCGTAAGCACCCATGAATTTCAGACTCAGACCCTCCATCCAGGGAGCATCATAGTTGAGTGAGAAGTTGGTTTGGATGGTGGTGTTCCTGGGACGGCTGTAGCCTGACTCGTAGATCGCAGCCAACGGACTCACAGGAGAAGAGGCTGTACGGGTAGATGTGTAATACTCTTTTCCATCGCCGGCCGTGATCTTCTTGGGTATGTAGGGCAGCGCGCGGACTGCTTGCTGGGGAATATTGTGCCAATCGTCCGGATTTGCCGAATAGCTGGGACGGTCATGCTCGTCGAGGCGTCCCGCCACATTCATCACCAGGGTGATCTGGTCGGTGATTTTTGCATCGATATTGGCTCTCATGTTGTAGCGGGTATAATTGAAGTTGTCCACGTTCCCTTGTTGCTGGAAAGCACTCAGGGAAGAGAAAAACTTCACCTTCTCGGTACCTCCCGTGGCGCTCACGTTGTGGTTCATATTCCTTCCGACGCCAAACACTTCGTCATACCAGTTGGTATTGCCCCAGCCATCGACTCCTGCTTTCATCTTTTCTACCTGTGCGGAGGTGAAGACCGGATCATCACCATCCATTTCCCTGGCCATGTTGTACCAGTAGGCATATCCCGGGCCGTCGAGCCATTTGATCTGGTTGGCATTTTGGCTGATACCGTAGTTGCCGTTATAGGAGATTCCCAGTTTTCCGTCTTTGCCTCGCTTGGTGGTTACGATGACCACTGAGGTGGCATTCAGTCCATAAACGGAGGCGGAGGTGGCATCCTTAAGGATGGAGATCGATTCGATTTCGTTGGGATCGATCTCATTGATGCTCCTGATGACACCATCAACGATGTAGGTGGCACCCTCACCTCGCACAAGCAGAGAGGCAGCATCCTGTCCCGGTTGCCCTGATTGTTGCAGCGAGGTTACACCGGCGACTCTGGCACCCAGCACGTTGGTTACACCCACAACGGGAGCCTTGATCAGCTCGGTGTCCGAGAGAGTCGACACTGCCCCGGTCACACTTGTTCTGCGCTGTGTGCCATATCCCACCACGATTACTTCGTCCAATAGCTCGGTATCCTGCTCCATGGTCACAGAGACGAAATTTCTGCCATTGAGAGGTACCTCTAGTTCCCTGAACCCCACATAGGAGAAGACCAGTGTGCTGCTGGTAGATGGCACCGACAGGGTGAATTCCCCCTCAACATCCGTAACAGTCCCCTGGCGGGTATCTTTCAGTATTACATTCACACCAATCAGGGTTTCCCCTGTAGCATCGACTACCTTTCCCCTTACATTCACCTGTGCGTAGGTGATCAGCGATGAGAGAAAGAAGAGTGACAGAAACAGACATCTTGAGATGCTGCTTCTCCACTTTAGAGATCGGTTCTTACTTTCCATTTGCTTTTGTTTTTGTTGTTACAGTTGTTTTTTTTGATGGTAAAAAGCGCTAGTAGATTGATAATTGACAAATAATAATAGGTCTATGGGTTGTAATCTGATTTTGCCGTTCTGGATAAGGAAATAGCATCTAAACGATTGCCTCTGTTGGATTGGTTACCGATACATGGATCTTTTCCAGGGTTTTCCAGCATTGGAACAATCCTCTTGGTACATGGAAACATCCTTTCCATTTTCCACCTTTCAGATCGAGCAGTACTTCTCCCTGCCGGTTCAGGTAGCCCCACCATTCCGGGTAGTCTGGATCCTTGAAGTGTTCCCAGGTATACTGGTGAACCTTCTCAAACCATTCGAGGCACTCCTGTGATCCGGTTAACTGGTACCCTTTCAGCAGGGAAATCAACGTTTCTATATGCACCCACCACAATTTTTGGTCCCATTCCAGTTGCTGGGGTGGATATCCTTTTCGGTCAAGAAAATAGTAGATACCACCATACTGCTTGTCCCAACCGTAATCGACGCTCTTCAAAGTAGTCTCCACCGCCTGCTCAATCAGTCCGGGTCGGTTAAGCCTCACCCCAAGGTCCATCACGAACCACATCGCCTCAATCGCGTGGCCGGGATTCATGAGCCTTCCTTCGAAAGTGTCGGAGAGGGATCCATCGTTGTTCAGGTTCTCCACGATCAAACCGTTCATCTCGGGATGACGAAACACCTCCATCACTTCGTGGATACACTCTTCCATGGTTTGTTCCACAATCTTCCGGTCCAACAGGTGTTCGATTTCCAGGGTGAGGTTGCTCATGATCATGGGTAACGAAAAAGATCTCAGGCTTCTTGTGCCAGTATATGCCTTGTTCCATTTCCCTTTCGGGTTCTCCTGTTTCGCGAGGATGATCTTGAAAGTCTTCTCCGCTATTTCGGCATATTCGCTGTTACCCGTAGCCAGGCTCAGCTGTCCAAATGCCATTGCTGCAAAGGTATAGGAGAAAATATTATAGGGTTCAACAAGAGGCTTTCCTTCTCTGGTGAGAGAGAAGTACCAGTTGTACTTCCCGTCATGGCCATGTTTTTTCAGAAATTCAGCACCCTGTACCGCACAATCCAGCCACTCCTGCCTTCTTTCAACCTTGTTGAAGAGCATGGCGAAAAGCCACACCTCCCTGGCTTGTAGCCAGATAAACTTGTCGGTATCGAATACTTTTCCCGCCCTGTCGAGACAGGTGAAATATCCACCATACTCCTGATCCTGTGATCGGGTGAGCCAGAATGGAATCACACTCTTGAAAAGTTCTGCCTTGTATTGAGCGGCAAGATTGTTAAAGTTTACCATACATATTGTCGTTTTGAATCCTGAATTTTACCCAGGAAGGATCTTTATAAGCAAAACATTGTTATATATTCGCAAATTAAATACATATAATTTATATATACAAGCTTTGTAATTAAAAATATTAATAATATATCCGGATTTAACATTCAAGATAGATTAATTGCCTGTTTTCTTTCTCTTCGTTTGCATGGGACGTGTGCCTGGCGCGTTGGCATTATCTATTTTCCATTCATTCTATCGGAGCAGGGTGATGCGATTTTCGCAGTAGATTTGTAACCGATAATCAGGGTTACAGGGAAAGAATGGATAATTGAGGAATATTGGCAACTTTACCTGAGTTGCCGGAAAAAGCGTTCAGCACCGGACAGGGTCTCGGGTTTACCGGCGTCGATCGTCTGCAACCCGCTTGGAGTGTAGGAGGAGATTATGTTCTCATTGCAAATCCCAATGTAGAAGTCGATGACCGAAAACGCATCAGGCCACTCCTGCATCCTGTCTAAGATAGCGGGTTGCAGGATGTGAATTCCAGAAAAAGCCAATTCTTGGTAATCGGAGGGATTTATATGGGGATAGGGAGGTTTCGTCTCGCCCGTTTTCTTGTTGATCCATCCCCTCAAATGACCAGAGCCCTCAAAGAGCAGGTAGCGTGATGTCTGCCGTTTGCTGCACACAAGGGTCGCTACTGAGCTGCTTCCCTTTTGGAAGGCAAGTAGCTCCCTGAGATCAATATTGGAAAGGATGTCCACATTGTGCACCAGAAAGGGCTCTCCATCGTTGAAGAACCAGGCGGCTTTTTTGATGCCTCCTCCGGTATCGAGCAGTTTATCTCGTTCATCCGAGAATTCGATGCGGATTCCGAAGCTCTGGTTTTCCGCAACGAAATCGATGATCTGTTGACCGAAATGGTGGATATTGATGATGATTTCGTCGAAGCCGGCCCTTTTCAGTTTCTCGATGGTGTGCTGTAACAGCGGCTTGCCGCTTATCGGTACCAGTGCCTTTGGCAGGGTGTCGGTAAGGGGTCTGAGCCGGGTACCGAGGCCGGCGGCGAAGATCATTGCTTTCATTTTTTTCTGAACTCCTGTTCCAGGTTTTGTTCACGGTGCACCAATGATACTCTCACCCCGAATTTCTTCGATATATGTTCTGCCACATGCTGTGCCGCATAGACCGACCGGTGCTGACCGCCGGTGCATCCGAAGGAGATCATCAGGTGGGTGAAGCTGCGTTCCATGTACCGTTTCACGTGCTGATCGATCAGCGGATAGATGTTCCGCAGGAAGATGACGATTTCGCCATCCTCTTCCAGGAAACGAATCACCGGCTCGTCGAGGCCGGTCGCATTGTTGTACCGTTCAAACTTGCCCGGGTTGTTGATTGCCCGGCAGTCGAAGACATACCCTCCACCATTGCCGGAGCTATCCTCCGGTATTCCTTTCTTATAGGCAAAGCTGTAGACGCGAACCTCCAACTCCCTCTTTCGGCTGTCGGCAAACTGTTTCAGGTCACACATCTTCCGAAGCGTGTCGCAAAGATAGGGGTAGCTTTCAAACCCCTCCTTCAGCAGTTCCCGCAGGTTGTTCAGCGCGAAAGGTACGCTTTGTATAAAGTGCGGCTTCTTTTCGAAATACCCTCTGAAGCCGTAGGCTCCCAGCACCTGCAGGGTACGGAAGAGTACGAAGTGACGTAACCGCTCGCGGAAAGCTGATTCCTCTACCGGCTGGTATTTGCGCAGCGAATGGATATAGGTGACGGTCAGTTCATCACGCAACTCTGCCGGGAAGTTGGCCTTCGCCTGCCAGAGGAAGGAGGCCAGATCATAATATACCGGTCCCTTCCGGCCCCCCTGGAAATCGATGAAATAGGGTTCATCCGCTACCAGCATCACGTTGCGCGACTGGAAGTCACGGTACATGAAGGTCTCCGTCTCACCCTGCAGCAGTGTTGCCGCCAGCTGTTCAAAATCGTTCTCCAGCAGATCCTCCAGGAACTCCATTCCGGTGGTTTTGAGGAAGCTGTACTTGAAATAGTTCAGATCCCACATCACCGAGCGCAGATTGAATGCCGGGAGTGGGTAGCAGACACTGAAGTCGAGCCCCCTGGCTCCCAGGTATTGGATGTCGGCCAGTCGGGCAATGGTTTTGTGCAACAGTTCCTTTTCGCCATGACTGAATACACCGGTGTTGCGACCCGCCTTGATCCGATCGAACAGCACCGTCTCTCCCAGATCCTCCTGCAGGTAGCAATGCTGATCATCAGAGATAGCTACCACGCGAGGCACCTTTAACCCCTGTTTGCGGAAGTGCCCGGCCAGGCTGATAAAGGCGCGGTTCTCGTCGAGTGACTCGCCATAGACGCCAATCAGTGAGGCCTCACCACTGGTGAGGCGGTAGTACCTGCGATTCGAACCGGAGGTGGGGAGCGCTTCAAGTGTCTGGTGCGGTTGTCCGGTAAAGGAGGTGAAAAGGTCGGTCAGGGGTTGCATATGCTAGCTGATGTGATGATTGGCTGATTAGTTGAAAGCTGACTGCTGAGTCCTCACGATTTATCACTTATCGTTTCCAGTTCTTTGAGCCAGCTGTCAGCTATCGCATCGCTTGGCATGCGCCAATTGCCGCGGGGGGAGAGGTTGACGGAGCCCACCTTCGGCCCGTCGGGCATGCAGGAGCGCTTGAACTGCTGTGAGAAGAACCGTTTGTAGAATACCCTCAGCCACTTCAGCAGTTCATCATCAGTGTAGTTCCCGGCAAAAGCCACCCGGGCAAGGAAGAGGATGCGGGCAGGGTTGTCGCCGTAACGCAGCATCCGGTAGAGGAAGAAATCATGCAGTTCGTAGGGGCCTATGAAATGTTCCGTTTCTTGTGCGATTCTGCCATCCTCGTCTGCGGGTAGCAATTCGGGACTGAACGGGGTATCCAGTACATCGTGCAGGATGTTGCGGGAGGAATCTTCCATCTGCGTATCGGCTATCCAGCGTACAAGTGAAGCCACAAGGGTTTTGGGTACGCTGCTGTTCACACTGTACATCGACATATGGTCGCCATTGTAGGTGGCCCATCCCAGGGCCAGCTCCGAGAGGTTTCCTGTTCCCACCACCAGCCCGCCGATTCTGTTGGCATAATCCATCAGTATCTGGGTGCGTTCGCGCGCCTGGCTGTTCTCGTAGGTGACGCTATGCTCGTTGGGATCATGGCCTATATCCCTGAAGTGTTGTTTCACCGCATCCACGATGGAGATCTCCTTCGCCGTCACACCGGTAGAAACCATCAGTTTGGTGGCGTTGCCGTATGTCCTTTCGGTGGTGCCGAATCCCGGCATGGTGATGCCGAAGATGTTCTTGCGTGGCAGGCCGAGGATATCGAAGGTTTTGATCGTGACCAGCAGGGCAAGTGTGGAATCCAATCCCCCCGAAACACCGATGGTCACCTTCTCTGTTCCGGTGTGCAGTAGTCGTTTTGCCAATCCATGGGTCTGGATATTGAACACTTCCGAAAGGTTTTCTTCCGCGCGCGCTTCCGAGGGGATAAAGGGATGCGGAGGAATGGTGCGCAGCATACGGTCGGGTAATACAGGCTCCATGGTGCAATCGATGAGAGTGACGGGGCCGGGCGGATGGTAGTTGGTATTGATCATCCGGTCGTGGCGGAGAGTATGGAGATCGATATCGGCAGCAATCAGCTCGCTCTCCCGGGAGAATCGTTCCGATTCTGCCAGCAGGGTGCCATTTTCTGCGATGAGGCAGGCACCGGAAAAGACCATATCGGTGGTCGACTCACCCATACCGGCAGAAGCATAGATGTAGGCTGCATTGCAGCGCCCTGATTGTTGTTGCACCAGCGATTTTCGGTAACGATGCTTACCCACCAGTTCGTTGCTGGCCGAGAGGTTGAACAGCAGTTCTGCCCCCTGCATGGCCAGTAGGGAAGAGGGGGGGGCAGGCATCCACAGATCCTCGCAGATCTCCACACCGAAGGTGGTGAAGGGAGTCCGGAAAAGCATTCCTCCGGTCGCGACCGGTACCTCTTCAGTGCCAATCGCAATGGAAGGGACGGTAAGAGTGGATGCCGGAGCAAACCATCGCTTTTCGTAGTACTCCCGGTCGTTCGGGATAAACGTTTTGGGTACCAACCCCATGATCCCATTCGCCGAGATCACCGCAGCCATGTTGTAGAGAGTGTTGCCGATCCGCACAGGTAATCCCACAATGGCGATGAGAGTAGGTTTCTCCAGCATGAAATGTGCCAGCTCCTGTAGTGAGGCAATCGCTTCCCGCTGCAGTGTCTCCTGAAAGAAAAGATCGCCGCAGCTGTAACCGGTGAGTGAGAGCTCCGGGAAACAGATGATCTGTACCTGTTCTGCCAAGGCCTTTCCAATCACTTTCTGAATCTCAACCCTGTTGTAGTCACAATCGGCTACCCGTAGCCGGGGTGATGCGGCTGCCACGCGTATGAAACCAAGCCTGTTTATTTGCATATTCATCGGGTTTTGAGGCAAAGATAACACAATCGGTTGAATTGCTGATAGCTCACTTCTCCCAATTATGGGTTTCAGATCGTGATTGTACCAGCCAGATGGAGCAGCGGGGGTAACTTATCGAGCAGCTCGCTCATGGAGGCGAATACGATAGAAGCTCCTGCATCACTCAGGATTGCGTTGGGCAGTGGACCCGTGTTGACCGCGATGGTGAAGATGCCTGCCGCAACAGCCGCTTCGATCCCCAGCGGGGCATTTTCGATCACGATCGCCTGATGGGGCTTCAGATCCCCCCCTTTTTGCAATCCTCTCAGGAAGGGTTCAGGGTCTGGTTTGCCATTCACCACATCGAAGGCGGTGACCATGGTGCCGGGAGTGAATACGCCCGGGAAGTGGTGATCAAGACGCTCCAGCAGCGAGGGCTGCCCGGATCCGGTTACCAGCACCGGAGTCAGTTCTTTCTCCTGCACAAGGGTCAGTACCTCTTTTGCACCGGGTATGGTGTTTCCGTTGTTGCAATGCTGAAACAATTCTGTTTTCCGGGCATAAATCTGTTTTGCCTCCTCATCAGTGGCATCCCGTTGCAGGTTGCGCTGAAAAACGACATTGATGGTCTCCTTGCCAACCCTTCCCTCATGCAGGTAAAACTCACCAGGCTCATGGGAGAGTGCCCACTCATTCATCACCTGTTGCCAGGACTGGTCGTGTGCCGGCATGGAGTCGTAGAGTACGCCATCCATGTCGAAAATCACTGCTTTCAGGTCGAATCGCTCCTGTTGCTTTCGTTCTAAATAGTCAATCAGTATCTCTTTCATCTGTATCCATAAGAAAACCGCGGGGCCGCGGTAATGCGGCCGGGCGGTTTCTCTGTATTGCAAATTATTACAGTCTCGCCTTGATGGCGCGGCTAGCTTCCTCAAAGCCCGGTTTTTCGAGCAGGGCGAACATGTTTTTCTTATAAGCCTCCACTCCGGGTTGGTCGAAGGGGTTGATCCCCAACAGATAGCCGCTGATGCCACAAGCCTTCTCGAAGAAGTAGACCAGCTGTCCGATGTATTTCTCGTTCAGCTCCGGCAGCTCAATCAGCAGGTTGGGTACGCCACCATCCACGTGGGCGATGCGGGTGCCCAGTTCCGCCATCTTGTTCACCTCGTCCACCCGCTTTCCTTCCAGGTAGTTGAGGCCATCCAGATCCCTGTCATCATGCGGGATCGTCACCTTTTTGGAGGGTTTTCCAATGCTCAGTACCGTCTCGAAGATGGTCCGTTCCCCTTCCTGGATCCACTGGCCCATGGAGTGCAGGTCGGTGGTGAAGTCGACCGCAGCAGGGAAGATACCCACATTCTCCTTCCCTTCGCTCTCGCCGAAGAGCTGTTTCCACCATTCCGCCAGGAAATGGAGCTTGGGGTGGTAGTTGACCAGGATTTCGATTTTCTTTCCCCGG